>JAGBCU010000015.1 GCA_017937865.1 Clostridia bacterium
CCCATAGCGGAACGGGCAAAAGCCACGTTCCTTACAGGGTGAGGTACGGTAGAACAACTGTAAGGAACAACCCTCTGGGTGTTCCGCGGAAACAAACCCACCCATACAATAACGTATAACGGCAAACGAATTACTCCCATAGCGGAACGGGCATATAATTGCGTCGCAGACCCTTTTCTATTAACTATTCTCTATTATCTTTTATCTCTTATCTTGCGAAGCTCTCTGGCATCTACATTTCGCACTCCTCACTCCGTATTTCGCATTTACGGGCAAAAGCCACGTTCCCTACGGTGTACTAACTGACTTTATTTTAAAAGGTAAGTTTATGTCAATGAAATCTACGGTTTCACGACGTTCGGGGTCTCACGTCGGGTACCACCCACCAAAAGACAAGCTTTTGGTCCCCCCTCCTTTTTGCAAGCAAAAAAGAGGGATATGCTTCGCTATAATTTAATTTATAATAAAACAACAGGACCGCGATGCTTAAATTTGCGTCGCAGACCTGTTACTTGTTATTTATTATTTGCTTTTTCTCTTTATTCTCACCGCTATTTTGTTTATCACAAGAATAATTATTGATGCTATTAAAGCAAGTAAAACAGAAAGTAAGGTTATAAGCAAGGAATTAACTGATGCTGCAAACTCTTGCTCGCCCCAGGATTTTCCGCCGACAAAGTCAACTATAAGAGCAACTACAGAAACTACAAAAATGATAATACCCATAACTAAAGGCACGATATTATACATATTTTTGTTTTCTTCGGGTGCGTTTTTATAGACGCCTGAGCGTTTGGGGATAAAAATTCTTTTATATTTTTTACCCGTTAAATCAATTGCTCTTTTAATCTTCATATCGGGGTGATAGGCACCGTTTCTTCTTGCAACTAAAACCAAGATAATAGTAAATAGAATAATTACATCCATTTTAATCTCTTCCTTACAAATTAAATATTTATTGAGTTATTTCATAGAAAACTACTTCGTGACCGCCTAAGGTAATATCAAGAGTGATTTTTCCGTCCTTTACTGTTACGGTTTCCTTTTGGGGCTCTAAAACAGAGCATTCACCGTATTTTTCACGAAGCTCATCAAAATAAATTTTTCTTGCATTTTCGTCCGAAAGAGTTACTGTGTTGTCAATTTCAGGGTCATCGGGGGACCAAGCGAAGCATTCGTCACCTATTCCGTAGGCTTCTCTGTCTGCTACCCATTCATCAAAGTAGTTACAATTATCGTCTATTTTGTAAACGGTAAGCTGAGCCTTGCCGTCTTTTAACTGAGGTACGTTTACATTAAAGGTTAATTCTGCCTCTGTGTTATACTCTAACGTATTTTTGAAGTTATAAGCCATAATGTGAAGCGTGTTATCCTCTTCGTTAAAAGCTGATACTGCGTCAACCTCGCCACCGAAGATAATACCTTTTTTATCTGCCTTTGTTTCTACAAGCGTTGAGCCTGCCATTTCATAGGCTCTTTTTGCAAAGTGGTAGCTAACTGTCGGGTTACCGCCGAAAAAGCCACCTGAAAGGTAAGACCAAGCAGAAAAATAATCAATATTATTCACAAACATCTGCTTTGTAAGACGGGCATTGTAGGCTGCCTGATAAAGATAGCCTACTGTTCTTGTTAAAAGCTCGTCGCTATCCTTACCTGAGGTTGTGCCTACGAGAAGCCTACCCTCGTCAATACCGTAAATAAGGTCATTAAAGCCGTATTTTTCTGCAATATCTCTTATATAATCTATGGTTTCGGGAAGTGTTTTACCCGTCGTGTATTCTTCAGGTGAATAATCGTAGAAGGATGCGGATAAATAGCAAAGTCTTGTGCCTGTTTTTCCCGTCTTATAGTTTTTACCCTCGGCACAGTGCTTTATAAAAATTTCTTCATCCCAAAGGCCCTCTGTAACGGTCATTGAATGAGCACCTACGAAGACGTCTTTGCCGATAGCATCAATAAGAGCCTCTACGGTATAATCGTAAAGCTTGCAATAGGCTTCAGCAGTTTTATCGGGGTCTTCACCCTCCGTAATAAACCAATCAGCGTTTTCATATTCTGTCATAACGCCGAAACGCCATGAAAGAACCTCTTCCTTGCCGAATTCATCAACAAGAGCTTTTCCGAGAGCATATATGTAATCGTAATAAACGTCGTAATCATCGGGCGGATACGGATTCATACCGAAGCCGTGCTCGGTAGTAGCATTTTTCGAATATTTAAGCGGTACGCTGCCTAATTTTAACATAGGCTTTGCTCCGATATTTACAATACCGCGGCAGTTTTCAATAAGCACTGTAAAATCGTAATCGTCAAGCACTGTTTTATCGAGAGGGTCTTTAAATAAATCTCTCGCCTCAGTACCGCCTGAGCATTGCATAAACTGAACGTATTCAACGAATTCGAAAATATTATTTTCTTCGTTTATCTGAGCGTTAACAAAGGGGTTACCCTCTATTGACCAGATATTTACGTTGCTCACTGTGTTTGAAAGCACGTTACCCTTTTTCTCTGCATCAACGGTAAAGGTATATTTATTAAATACCCCTGCACCTACAGCACCTAAAAAAGCACCGACGATTATCAAAACGGGAATAACAACGCATAATACTTTTTTTAATATTTTCATAACTACCGCCTCTTATTTTTTATCCTTTTCAAGATTATCTAAAACCTTTTTATATGGCATAAGCATACCCTCGTTTACCATATTGCCTGCTTTTTTCATAAGCTTTGGTGAGCTCATCAAACTGCCTATGGCATACATAGCAAGCATTGTTCCCCTCTTTTTCTGGGGGAAATCATACTGACCGTGAGCCTTAAAGAATTTGTGGTCAGCTCTCATCATACCCTGCATAAGCCAGATTAAATCTCTGAAAATCTTCATTCCGCCTATACCGTAAAAATTCTGAGGCGGTACGTATGCATTTTCGAGTGCAAATTCAAGAGTTTCTGCAAGAGCATCTATTTCGCTGTCGGGGTTAACCTCGTCGGTAGCAACGCCTGCAAGGAAGTTTGTTCCGACCTGAGCCCTACCCTCAACTATCATCTGAAGGTTAAACTCCTCGGTATAATTACCGCTGATAAGATAGCCTACGGGCATACCCATCGTTACGGTTCTGTGACCGTTGCAGAATTGACGGTCATCGTAAAGCTTAAAGGATGCACCCATTGAATGATCTTTAATTGAAAAGGCGTAAACGATTGCCTGCGTTTTCTGAATTTCGTTTCGAAGAAATTCGTCAAAACCGTCTTTATAAATGCATTTTCCTGTTGATGAGCAATGGAAGCAACCAAGACAACCACCGCTGAAAGCATATTCGCCGATATTTATAATACGGGTTTTTCTTTTTGAAACTGCAGAGAATCTGTCTATCATGCTTTGAAGCTGAGCATCTTCTTTTTCGCAGTTTGTAAGAATAACAATATCGCCCTGCTTCTCACCGTTATTATTCTCAGGAACGGTTACCTTAACCGCTTTTTTAGGTGTTACGGTTACGCTTGGTTTTTCGTATTTGTCGTTTTCAACACACCATAAAACGTATTTAAAGAAATCTACTGCCTGCTTCTGACCCTTTTCTGTTGTAAGGTCATCCATATCTGCAGAAAGACCCTTTATATATTTAAGACCTAAATCGCAACAGTTATCTTGAATATATCTATGGGCAGTAACGTCGTAAAAATGCTTTGAGGTCGAAATCTGAGTTGCAAATTTGCCCTTAAGAGAAACATTTTTTTCTTTTATTATTTCAATAAATCTATGTAGCTGATAAGGTGCTATAAAGGTGTAAACCGGGTATGAGAAAAGAATAATATCTGCATTCTTCAAGGACTCCTCCGCTGATGAAAAATCCTTTTCTATAGCTTTAATTCTTTTACCTACGTTTAAAACCTCGAACTCGCATTGAGGATAAAAATGCTCAATATATTTTACGGTTTGAAGAGTAACGCTATAATCGCCTTTAGGGCTACCGTTGATAACAAGAACCTTCATAAAATGCTCCTCACGGGAAAATTATACTAATTCATTTTACCACAAAACACATCAAATTAACAACTGTTTTATATTAAAAATTGCTCTGTTTAAAATTTCTGTTGTATTTACTTTATAAAGGTTGTATATTTAAAGTATATTATTTTTCTGTTTGAAGGGTGGGCGAAATTTGTTTAAGGTTAAAATTGAAAACAGTATTCTGCCTGCTTTTCAGGGTGAGAATTTAAGAGAGCTTTTAATCAAAAACGGCTTTTACATAAATAGCCCTTGCGGTGGAAACGGCACCTGCGGAAAATGCACCGTTACCGTAAACGGTGAAAGGGTGAAATCCTGCGGGTATAGTATAAGCTCTGATATTTCTGTTGTTATTCCTCAAAATGAAGAAATTTTCAGTAGCTCAGGATTAAGCGAAGCCGTCAAAAAGGCAAACGACAAAGACAACGTTGTTTTTTGCCTTGATATCGGCACCTCTACCTTGGCTCTCGCTAAAATTTCTAAAGCAGACGGAAAAGCTTTAAAGGTTTTTACAAAAACAAATGCTCAACGTGTTTTCGGTGCAGATATTATTTCAAGAATTGATTATTGCAAGAAAAATTCTGTAACGCCGCTAAAAGATGCCCTCATAAACCAGATAAACAATATGCTTGAAGGAATTGATGCTTCAAAGCCCTGTCCCCTTTTCGTTTCGGGTAATACCTGTATGCTTCATTTTTTCTTTGGGAAGGATGCATCCTCTTTAGGAGCTTACCCTTATACTCCCGTTTTCCTTGAATCGCAAACCGTTTCGGGTGAAGCTTTAGGGTTAAAAAACGTAACGGACGTTATTTCTCTTCCTTGCATTTCAGCTTTTGTAGGGGCAGACCTTACGGCAGGGCTTAGCTTTATTGAAAAGCCGAAGGATAATAAATATAACGTTCTTGTTGATTTAGGCACAAATGCAGAAATACTTCTTTTTTCTAAAGACAAGCTTCTCTGCACCTCGGCAGCTGCAGGGCCTTGCTTCGAGGGTGGTAACATCTCTTGCGGTATGAGTGCCTCGGACGGTGCAATTTACAGCTTTTCTATTGATGAAAACGGTAATAAAAAATATAAAACCATCTGCAATTCTTCACCTGAAGGAATTTGCGGTACGGGTCTTTTTGATATCGTTGCAGAGCTTTTAAAAGAAAACATTATTGACGAAACGGGATATATGAGTGAGGAAGAATTTATAATTACCGAAAACGTATCCTTCTCTCAAAAAGACGTCAGACAGTTTCAGCTTGCAAAGTCTGCAGTACGTTCGGCACTTACAACTCTTATGAAGCTTGAAAATATATCCTTTGACGATATCGAAGCTCTTTATATTTCTGGTGGCTTTTCCCAAGAGCTGAATATTAATAATGCAATATTTACGGGGCTTTTACCCAAAGAGGCGGAAGAGAAAATCAAAACTCTTAACAACACCTCTCTTGCGGGTACGGTTAAATTCGCCCTTGACGGCAAAAACCCGTTAGATGAATTTAAAATTATAGAATACGTTGATTTATCGGCAAACCCCGATTTTTCAGAAAGCTTTATAAACAATATGGATTTTTAAACGGTGGTAATATGAATAATAACACTAAAATTTACGATGTATCTTTAGAAAAAAGCGAAAGCTCTTCAGTTATCTGCTACAGAAGTAAAAGCCTTGTTTATGAAGAAGAGTTTACCGGCGGTGCTTTGATTTCAGCAGGCTATAACGGTGCAGGATACCCCTTAAACGTGCTTTCGAACTTCCCCACCCGCACTAATACGAGGGATTACACAGAGCCCTTTGCCTTTAACGTTGAAATTGACGGTCAAAGCGTAGATTTCGGTCTTGAATTTGTTGATTTCAAGACTGAAGAATCAGAAAGCTTTGTAAAATCCGTGCTTACTCTTAAAAGCACTATCAAGCCTGTACTTATAAGGGTCAATACTATCGTTGACGGCTCGCAGATGTTTACAAGATATTTAGAAATTGAAAACCTTTCTGATAATTATCTCAATTTAAGCAGGCTTTCTCTTATAAGCGGTGCCCTTGAGGACGTAGACTTAGGAAGATACTATTCAAACAAAAAGCTTGATGAAATTTATTCTATCGGATATTTTGATAATGATACCTGGGGTCACGAGGGTCACTTTAAATGGAAGCCTCTTTTAAGAGAAACAACTTCAATTGATACACGTTTTAACCGTGACCGCTTCCGTCATCCCCTCATATTTATAAAAAATAACGTTTCAGGTAAAATCTTCTTTTCTCAAATCGGTTGGAGTGGCGGCTGCCGTTTCACCCTTGATTATAATGCACGCGAAAACAGAGAAGATACTTATCTTTCCTTTAAAGCTCAGGTTACCTCTCATAACCCGATGTACGTAATCGCACCGAAGGAAACCTTCGTTTCCCCAAAGGTGCATATGGGTCTTGTTTTCGGTGACCTTGACGATGCAATAAACGAAATGCACGACCATATAAGAAAATCTGTGCTTAACCTCCCCGAAGCAGACGGCAAGGAAGCTCTTATAGGTTGCGGTATGGGTGCCGAGCACGATATGAGCGTTGAAACAAGCAAGGCGTTTATTAATCAGTTCAAGGCTATGGGCGGTGAGGTGTTTATAGTTGATGCCGGTTGGGAATGCCCCCCGAATGAAGAAACCGAATGGGGTAACTACAATGGGCTTAACATCCCCGACCCTGAAAGATATCCTGACGGAATAACTGAAATTGCTGATTACTGCCACGAAAACGGTATGAAATTCGGTCTTTGGGTTGATATCGAAAGCTTAGGGAAATTCTGTAAGGAATACGCAGAAAAACCCCTGTGGCGTGGTTGCGACCCCTTAGGCAGAAAAACTGAAAGGTTTTTAGACTTTACTGTGCCCGAGGCTGCAAAATGGGCTGAGGATGAGCTTGCAAGAATTATAGAGAGCTATAAATTAGACCTTTTAAGAGTTGATTATAACACCGATTTTAAAGATTATTTCAACATTCGTGATACAGGCACGGGTATAAGAGAATGTGTTTCTCTTCGCCATTTTAATAACGTTTATAAAATGTATGAAAATCTTAAAAAACGCTTTCCCAACGTTATTTTCGAAAATTGTGCCGGCGGTGGCGGTCGCACCGATTTAGGTCATATGAAAGCCTTTAATCATACCTGGGTTTCCGATAATCAGGTAGCACCGAAATCAGTTATCATAACAAACGGTATGACAATGGCTTTACCCCCTGAAAGAGTTGACAGGCTTTTTGCAGGTATGAGCTGTCACACGGTAGGCTCATTCGAATGGCATTTGAGAAACACTATGCTTTCCCATATGTCATTAAATATAATTTCACCTACCGCAGTTGAAGTAAACGAAAAAAATCTTGCTTTCGTAAAGCATTGCACGGATATTTACAAAACCTTTATAAGACCTTTCCTTTATAAATCAAAGATTTATCACCATACCCCCGAAGAGGATAACGGCGTTTGCATTTTAGAAATCGCATCGCCCGAAAAGGATAAGAGTGCTATAGGCATTTTCGCTTTATTGGATATTGAAAGCGATTACACCGTCATAACACCGAAGGGTATTG
The DNA here is from genome assembly GCA_017937865.1 of Clostridia bacterium. Classification (GTDB taxonomy): domain Bacteria; phylum Bacillota; class Clostridia; order Oscillospirales; family Acutalibacteraceae; genus DTU089. Next base: position 7,575 of record JAGBCU010000015.1, read on the forward strand.
ATTCGGGTAAAAAGTACAAGGTTACCCTTGATAACAGCGGTGAAGCCTTTGAAGCTTCAGGATATGAGCTTAAAAACAACGGCTTGAAGCTTCAGATTAAGGGTGCAATGTATTCAGAGCTTGTGCTTATTGAAGAAATAAAATAAATTAAAGGGTGATACTATGCCATATTTATTCGTTCATTTTAAAGAAAAGGTTGTTCCCGACGGTGAGGCAGTTTACTTCGGTAAAAGCAAGGACGGCTATAATTGGGAAAAGGTAAACGACGGAAACCCTGTACTTATGAGCAAGCTTGGTGACAAAGGTTGCCGTGATATAGAAATCGTAAGGCTTCACACAGGCGGTTTTATGATAATAACAACCGACCTCTGCATTGTTCGCCATATGGACGAGAATTATAACGTTGACTGGAAGCAGTTAAACCACTACGGAAGCAAAAGCCTTTGTATGTGGAAAACGGATGACCTTGTAAATTTCTCAGAGCAAAGACTCGTTCATTTCGGCAGAGATAATTTCGGCTGTATGTGGGCACCCGAGGTATTCTTTGACGAGGAAAACGAAGAATATCTTATTCATTGGGGCTCAACAGTTGCTGAGGATGACCATAACCATATGTCAATTTACTGCTCTGTAACAAAGGATTTTGAAAGCTTTTCAGAGCCGAAGCTTTACTTCACAAAGGAAAATGAGATTTTAGACTCCCACATAACAAAGGTGGGCGATACTTATCATTTATTCTATAAAAACTCATCAAATCCGCCGATGAATATGCACGCAACCTCGAAAAATCTTTACGGACCATTTGAGCACGATGAGAAATTCGAGGAGTATATGGATAAAGAAATTTATCACCCGGGCTCATACGAAGGACCTACAACCTACACCCTTCCCGACGGAAAATGGTGCTTGATGCTTGACTTTTTCGGTTGCGAAAAAGAAAAAATGGGCTACGTACCCTTTGTTTCATCAGCTCCCGGAGATATGAATTTTACTAAATGCCCCGAAAGCTTTTCCTTCCCCTACGGCTTTAAGCACGGTAAGGTTATAGAAATAACCGAAGAGGAATACGAGAGATTGAAATAACCATTAAAAGAGTGCCACAGAAAAATTCTGTGGTACTCTTTTTTATGTGATATATGTAGAAAAAACAAGGCTTTTATTGTTTAATATTAAATATATACAAAAACAACAATTTTTGATATACTTGTAGTATATTTGATATATGAGGTGATATTTTGAGTAATCAAGTGAAAAACCCGTTACAGGAAAATCACGTCAAAACAAAAGAAATGGTGTTTTACCTTGCGGCAATATTCTTTTATACAATGATGACAGGTATCGTTGGCTCTTACCGTCAGGCATACCTTGTTAACGTATTAAGAATGGGTGAAAACGAGGTTTCTTTTTACAATGCTTTTTTAAGCATTGCAGGTTTTGTAATGAGCTTCGTTTACGCTCTTATAATCGACAACCGTAAAATCGGTAAACGAGGTAAATTTATACCTATCGTTAATAAGGTTGCTATACCCTTAGGTATTGTTACCGTGCTTTTATTCTACACACCGTCAGGTCTTTCAGGTACAATTCTTATGATTTACCTTCTTACTATCGGTATGCTTCACGGTGCTACAACAAGCTTCGGTAACGCAATCAACCTTGTTTCATACGTTCTTACGCCTAACAATAAGGAACGCGATAAGATTATTTCCTTCCGTAGTATTTCAAGTGCGGTAGGTAACTCCGCACCCCTCGTTGTTGTGCTTGTTATTGCGGCTATTATTGATGCAGTATCACCCAACAACCCTCAGAAAGAATATTTACAGTATATCTTCGGTGCATCTCTTATAAGCGTTGTAGGTACAATTATTACCCTTGTTGGTATGCGCTTTATGAAAGAGCGTATGGCTTACAGCGAAGAAAAGAAAAATCCCCTTGTTGGTATAATTGATATTCTCAAAAATAAATACGCCTGGGTAATCATCATCAGCGAAACTCTTAAAAACTTCCGAGGCATCGCTAACTATATGGGCGTTTTCCTTGCAGCAGCCCTTTTAGGCGGTACTGATAAATTCCTTCTTTTCGGTCTTCCTACGGGTATCGGTACTGCAGTTGGTATGCTCGTTATAAACTCGCTCCTCAAGAAATTCAATGCAAAACAGCTTTATATTGCATCAGGTATTTATTCAATTATCGCAAACACAATTGCATTTGCAATCGGTTATACATACTTTAAATATCCCTCATCTGTTTTGCAGATTATATTTATCGCTTGTCTTTTCCTTATCGGTCTTCAGTTTGGTGCTTCAAACCTTCTCCCCTCAATGTTCCAGGCTGATGTGCTTGAGGTTATCGAGCTTAAAACAAGCAAACGTCTTGACGCTACTCTTCCCTTTGTTATTGGTATCGGTACTATGATAAGCGGTACTGTTGCAACAGCTCTTTCACCGAAAATTCTTTACGGCGAAAACTCAATTATTCAGTATATTCAGCCTACAGAAGCTAACCCCGACCCCGAGCAGAGCCTTAACACAAAGATTATGATGCTCTTCTTCTACACAATTTTCCACGGTCTTATGATGTTCCTCGCAGGCGTGCCCTTCTTCTTCTATAAGCTAACAGGCAAAACTAAAGAGGATATTCATAATCAGGTTATCGCAAAGCGTGAGGCTATGAGCAAGTGATACTCACTTCGCTCGCAGTGCGAAATGCGAAATGCAAAGTGTAGATGCCAGTTGCCGGTTCCCAGATACCAGAGGCTTCGCACACAATTTAGTGAGGAGTGTGGAGTTAGGAGTTAGGAGTAAAGGGGCACTTCGTGCCGATTGTAATGCTCACTTTGTTCGCTAATGAATGATGAATAGTGAATAATGAATAATTAAGGGTCTGCGACGGCAATACAATTTGCTATCGCAGACCTGTTTTTATTGTTAAAGTAAATTGATGCGAGGCCTATCCCTCTTTTTTCGTGAAACGAAAAAGGAGGGGGGACCAAAAGCTTGTCTTTTGGTGGGTGGTACTCGACGTGAGCCCCCGAACGTCGTGAAACCGTAGGTTTCATTGACATAAACTTACCTTTTAAAATAAAGTCAGTTAGTACACCGTAGGGAACGTGGCTTTTGCCCGTTCCGTTTGGGAGCAATTCGTTTGCCGTTATACGTTATTGTATGGGTGAGGTTATTTACACGGAACACCCTGAGGGTGTTCCTTACGGTTGTTCTTTTTTGGTATCTCATAACGGTAAGGTTATTACTTTTGAATCTAACGATTCAACTACGCGACCTTGTCGCGTAGGGTACCACCCACCGCCCCGACTCAGTAACAAATAAAGGATAGTATATTCGCAC
>JAGBCU010000016.1 GCA_017937865.1 Clostridia bacterium
AGCCAATACGCCATTCGCTGTTACCGCTTAAAAAGTTTGACATTATGAGTGGGCTCAATGTAACACCAACGCCCCAAAAACAATGCAACCAGCTCATATGACGGGCTTTATAATTAAGCGAGATATAGTTGTTCAGACCGGTATCAATTGCACCCGCACCGTAACCCATAATAACTGTAAATAGCATCATTACGACAATGTTAGGTGAAAAACTTATGCCAACCAAACCGATAGCAGTCAGAAGAATAGAAAAATAAGTAACCCTTGGCGTACCGAATTTTCTAATAAGAGAACCTGCAATAAAGCTTGCACCGCCCGAGCAAAGACCTGTTATAATGCTGTAAAGTGAAGCAAAGCTTTCGGGTATCATAAAGTCTTTATGAACAACGGGCCAAGTAACACCAAAAAGAGAATCAGGAAGCCCTAATGAAATAAAGACGACGTAAATAACAACTAAAATACTAATCATAAATTAAACCTCAATTATCCTGAGGATATATAACCTCGATATCTTTTCTGATTTCGTCCATTTGCTTTGTGATAAAGACCGTTTGCTCTTTCGTATTTATAGGACTTTCTTTTAATCCCTTGTATAAACAGTCGCAAACGTGTTGAATTTGCTCCTCAAAGCCATTACCACAGTATCTTGCTTCAAGCTTTTCATTTGTACCGTCAAGTAAATGTAGCTCAATCTCTTGAGGTGCATAAAATCTGTTTAAATGAACAAAGCCTTTTGTACCGTAAATATAACCCTCGTTAGGCTTTCTTAACAGCGTAGCACAAGATAGGTCGGCAATTGCACCGTTTTCGTATTTAATTAGAGTGCAGGTGTGAGAGTCAGTACCGTTATATTTATCGGCAAATGATTTAATATCTACAATATTTTTACCTAAATACCAGCTCGCAAAGTTTAATCCGTAAACTCCGACGTCAAGGAGGGCACCTCCACCGTTTTCAACCTTAAGAGCATGGTGGTCCATTTCGTCTTCGTCGAAGGTGTAGCAAAATTTGCCTTCAACACCGCGTATTTCGCCTAAAACGCCGTTTTCTATAAGCTCAAGCATCTTAACAGTACCGGGTACTAATCTTGCCCACATCGCCTCCATAAGAAAAACGTTATTCTTTTGAGCACAGTCAAACATTGCTTCAACTTCTTTAGAATTAACTGCTAACGGCTTTTCGCAAATTACACTTTTGCCGTTTTCCATCATAAGCATTGAGCAGTCTTTATGACTTGAATGAGGGACTGCAATATATGCAACGTCTATTTTATCAGATTTTGCCATACTTTCGTAGGAACCAAATCTATGTTGTATATTAAATTCATTACCGAAAATTTCGGCATTTTCGCTTGTCCTTGAAGCAATAGAGGTAAGCTCTGCATCGCTTACGTTTTTGATCGCTTCAGCGAATCTGTGAGCAATATTTCCTGTTCCTACAATACCAAATCTGATTTTTTTCATAAATTATCACCTTTTAACAGTATAACATACAAAAAAATGTTGTACAATACGAAATTATATTTTATAATGTATTTGAATTTGATAAAAAGGATTGTTGTTATGACCTTAAAAGACGCAATGTTTACAAGGCATTCTGTCAGACGTTATACTGAAGAGCCTTTGAAAATTGAAGACGTTGAGCTTTTGAAAAGTGAAATCAAAAAAATTAATTCTGAAAGCGGGTTAAGGTTTGAATTGATTACAAATGAACCTTCTGCTTTTACGGGTAAAATGGCAAGCTACGGTCATTTCAGCGGTTGTACTGATTATATCGTTGCAATCGGACCGAAGGGTATGGATGAAGAGATTGGTTATTTCGGCGAAAAGCTTGTTTTATATGCTCAAAGTATCGGTGTGAATTCTTGCTGGGTTGCTTTAACGTTTAATAAGAGTAACGTCGTATATAGTTTGAAAAAAGGCGAAAAGTTCTATATCGTGATTTCCTTGGGCTACGGAGTTCACCAAGGTAAACCTCATAATAATAAACCGTTATCAAAGCTTTGCAAATATGATGAAAATTTACCGGAATGGTTTTTAGCCGGTATGAAAGGTGCTCTTACCGCACCAACTGCAATGAATCAGCAAAAGTTTTATTTTGAGCTTAATGACGATAATAAAGTAAAAGCGAAATCGTTACTAGGTCCGTATTCAAAAATGGATTTAGGTATTGCAAAACTACATTTTGAGTTAGGTGTCGGTGACGATACTTTTTTATGGGCGTAACTATGAAAACGGTTAGAATTATGTTTGTCTGCCACGGCAATATTTGCCGGAGTCCAATGGCGGAATTTGTTTTTAAGGAAATAATAAAAGAAAAAAATCTTGATGTAGATTTTGTTGTTTCTTCAAGTGCTACGAGCACAGAAGAAATATGGAACGGTGTCGGTAATCCCGTTTATCCGCCTGCTAAACGAGAGTTAGCGAGGCACGGGATAAGTTGTGAGGGTAAACGAGCTGTACAGTTAAAAGCCTCCGATTATGAAGATTACGATTATTTTGTCGGTATGGATAGTATGAATATCCGTAATATGAACAGAATTCTTAATGATAAAGACGGCAAGATTTATAAATTAATGTCTTTTACCGATAATTCCAAGGATGTTGCTGACCCTTGGTATAGCGGTGATTTTGAAACTACCTACAATGATGTTTACAGTGGATGTAAAGGTCTTTTAGATTATATTTTAAGAAAAGGGAAGTAAATATTATGCAAATGGTAATTATAACCGCATTGGGTGTGGGCGGTGCTACCGTTTTCGGTGCAATTATAGGTTTTATTTTTAAAAATATATCTCACAAAATAAGTGATATCGTGCTTTCGTTCGCCGCTGGCGTTATGCTTGCTGCATCAGTTTTGGGATTGATTTTACCCTCGATAGAATACGGTGGTAAATACGGTATTATAGTGACCGTTGTCGGTATTTTTACGGGTGCTGTTTGCCTGAATATTATTGACAAGCTTGTTCCTCATTTGCATAAGCTTTCAGGCGGTGAAGAGGAGCTTCATAAGCATAACAAAGATATTAATAAAGTTATTTTGTTTGTGTTAGCAATCGCTATCCATAATTTACCCGAGGGTATTGCTGCCGGTGTTGGTTTTGGCTCGGGTAACGTTTCAGATGCTATAATGATAGCCTTAGGCATTGCTTTACAGAATATTCCCGAGGGAATGGTTATCATTACACCTATGCTTACCGCAGGTATTAAACCGCGTAAAACCTTTTTGATTGCTTTAACAACGGGGCTTGTTGAGGTTGTTGGTACACTTTTAGGTTATTTTGCAGTAAACCTCGCATCTGCTATTCTTCCGTTTGCACTTGCTTTTGCAGGCGGTACAATGCTTTACGTTGTAAGTGATGAAATGATTCTTGAAACACATGCTCACGGTAGTGAAAGGGGCGCAACATATTCTCTTCTTTTCGGCTTTTGCTTAATGCTTGTTTTCGACGTTGTTTTAGGTTGATATGAAATACAAAGAAGTTGTAAAAGGTGTTTTTAAGGAAAGACCTAACCGTTTTATAGCAAAGGTTGAAATTGACGGTTGCGAAGAAACCGTTCACGTTAAAAATACGGGTAGATGTAAAGAGTTGTTACTTGAAAATTCAGTAGTTTATCTTTCTGTTTCTGATAATCCTTTAAGAAAAACAAAATATGACCTTATAGCAGTTGAAAAGCAAACCGAAAATGGTACTGTATTAATTAATATGGACTCGCAAGTCCCTAACGATATGGTTGCCGAGTGGCTCAAAAAAGGTGAGTTATTCTCAAAAAATGCTATTATCAAACGAGAGGTTACCTTTGGTAAATCAAGATTTGATTTTTACGTTGAAGATTCAAATAATAAAGCATTTATTGAAGTAAAAGGTGTTACACTTGAAAACAATGGTGTAGCTCTTTTTCCTGATGCGCCAACAGAAAGAGGAGTAAAGCATATTAAAGAGCTCTGCTCTTGCGTTGAAAAGGGTTATTCAGCCTATATTATTTTCGTAATTCAAATGTCGGGTATTAATTTGTTTAAGCCTAATGATGCTACACATAAAGCTTTTGGAGATGCTTTGCGACAAGCTGAAAAAGCAGGCGTTAGTATTTTAGCATATGACAGTGTTGTTACTAATGAGTCTGTATGTATTAATAAACCAATAATGATTGAGTTATAAAAAAGAAGTCTTGAAGAATTTAAACTTCAAGACTTCTTTTAGTTTTAACTTATTTCCAACAATCTACGCTATGAGGCAAGTTGATATCTGTTGCTTTAAACGTGGCTTTTTCGCCATTTTTAATTTTCTTTTCATAATCCTTTAAGGCTCTGAAAGCGTATTTACTAAGTATGAAAATCACAGGCATATTGATTAACGTCATACCACCCATAGTAACGTCTGCTATATTCCATAATAAGTCAGCACTAAGACCTGAACCTATAAAAATAACTATTGCCGCAATAATATGGTAAAAATGCTGAATCTTTTTCGAAGGAACTTTTCCCAAAATAAAATTTACGCATTGGTCAACGTAGTATAAATTTCCGAGAAGTGTTGTAAACGCAAATAAAATCATTGCAACCGTGATAAAAACAGGACCGAAAGCACCAAGAGTGCTGCTTAAAGCAGCTTGAACGTAAGGTGCACCCGAAAGCTCCTTTGTAGGCTCAATTCCCGAACACATACACATAAAAGCAGTTGCACTGCAAACAAGAAGTGTATCAATGAAAACAGATAAAACCTGAACAAGACCTTGTTTTGCGGGATGGTCAATCTCAGCAGAAGCTGATGCGTTAGGAGCAGAGCCGACACCGGCTTCGTTACTGAAAAGTCCGCGTTTGATGCCGTACATTATGCAGGAGCCGGAAAAACCGCCGAATATTGCATTAAAATCAAAGGCTTGAGAAAAAATCTGTTGAAAAACAGATGGTAGCATTTTTATATTTATTAATACAGTTATTGCTGAAACTGCAATATACGCAACTCCCATAACGGGTACAAGTAATGTAGTAACCTTTATAACTCTTGAGCCACCGCCAAGCAAACAATATCCGACAATTATTGCAATGATAAGACCGATTATCCAAGGTGTCGTTTCACCATTGTAAAAGGAATATTCAGAAAAAGTTGATTGTAAATTGTATGAAGCGAGCATATTAAAGCCGAAACCATAAGTTAAAATTAAGAATATTGTGAAAATAATTGCTAAGGGCTTGTTTTTTAATGCAGTTTGAATGTAATAAGCGGGACCGCCATAACAACCGTCAGGGCCTTTTTTCTTGTAAATCTGAGCTAAAGTGCTTTCAACAAACGCGGATGCACTACCTATAATTGCGATTATCCACATCCAAAAAACTGAGCCGAAACCACCAAGACAAAGTGCAGTAGAAACACCGATAATATTGCCTGTGCCGACTCTTGACGCTGTTGATACCATTAAAGCCTGAAATGATGAAACACCTTTTCCGTCAGAAGGTTTTTCGGTTACAGCTTTTATCTGCTCTTTAAAAAGCCTGAACTGAACAAATTTTGTTTTTATAGTGAAAAACAAACCACCTAATATAAGCAGAATTATTAAAATGTAGCTATAGAGCGCATCATTTAAATCAGAAATGAAATTTTCAAGCATATAACGACCTCTTTTCTTGACGTGAAAATTATATTAAAAACAACCTTAAAAGTCAATTAAAAGTATGTTGACTGTATGTTTTTACTATGATAAAATTTATTTATTAGCTTTAAGGTGTGATTATAATGATAAAAAAACTACATTTAGTTTGTAATGCTCATCTTGACCCAGTGTGGCAATGGGAATGGGAAGAGGGGGCAGCAGAAGCTCTATCAACCTTTAGAATCGCTGCTAGCTTTTGCGAGGAGTTTGATAGCTTTGTTTTCTGTCACAATGAATCATTGTTATATAAATGGATTGAAGAATATGACCCTATGCTTTTCGAAAAAATCCGTGATTTAGTAAAACGCGGAAAATGGCATATTATGGGTGGTTGGCATCTTCAGCCTGACTGTAATATGCCCTCAGGTGAGTTCTTTGTGCGACAGATTTTCTCAGGACGTAAATATTTTAAAGAAAAATTCGGTGTTGTGCCGAAGATTGCTTTTAATGCCGACCCCTTTGGACATACAAGAGGACTCGTTCAGATTATGAAAAAGACGGGCTATGAAGGTTATCTTTTTATGAGACCTTCCGACAACTTTATGTCTTTGCCTCACCATAATTTTAAATGGGTGGGGTATGACGGATCCGAAATAATGGCATCAAAAATTTGCTACGGCTATAACTCGGGTAAGGGCAAAGCAGGGGAAAAAATTTCAAGAATTCTCAATGAGGTTGATGACGAAGAATTTTATCTTTGCCTTTGGGGTATCGGTAACCACGGCGGTGGTCCCTCAAAAAAAGATTTAGTTGATATTTCAGAAATCATTAAAACAGAAAAAGAAAAGGGGATAGAAATCATTCATTCAACCCTAGAAAGCTATTTTGATGAATTAAAGAATGTAGATTTACCGAAAGTCGAAAAAAGTCTTAATCTTTGGGCACCCGGCTGCTATACAAGTCAGGTAAGAATTAAACAAAGATACCGTCAGGCAGAAAACGAATATTTCTTTGCTGAAAGCATTTGTTCCCATGCTTCTATGTCAGGTCTAATGGAATATCCGGATAAAGAGCTTGCCGAAGCGATTTACGATATAATTACCGTTCAATTTCACGATATTCTTCCCGGCTCTTCAATTCAACCTGCCGAAGAAATGGCTTTAAGAATGTTAGACCACGCACTTGAGATTTTATCAAGAGTTAAAACAAAAGCCTTTTTCGCTTTATCAGGCGGTCAAAGAAAGCCTGATGAAGATAAAATACCGGTATTTGTTTATAACCCGTATCCTTACGAAATAAAAGGTGATTTCACTGCGGAATTTATGCTGTGGGACCAGGTTCGTGATTTAATTTATATGTCACCAAATATTTTTGATGAGAATGGTAGACTTTTAAAATCACAATGTGAAAAAGAATATAGTTCTTTGCCAATGGAATGGCGTAAACGCGTTGTGTTTAATGCAACCCTTGAGCCTATGAAGCTAAACCGCTTTGATTGTGGCTTTACAGTGCTTGATAAGAAGCCTAAATACGAATTAGAAACTGACGGCAATTGTTTCGTTTATGACAACAATGGCTTAAAGGTTAAAATTAATAAAACAACAGGTCTTATTGAATTGATAGAAAAAAATGGCGTTGAATACGTAAATACCCCTGCTTTTTCACTTGAAGTTTATAAAGACAACCACGACCCTTGGTATATGGAGGATATCGGTTGGCGTGATGTGATTTCAAACTTTATCCTTTTAACTCCTCAAGAGGTTAAAGCTTATTACTGCGTTAAAGAAGCTATTGAGCCTGTCAGAGTTATTGAATCGGGTGACGTAAGATGTGTAATTGAGGCTGCCTTTGGCTATAAATCTTCAAGAGCCGTTGTTAAGTACATAATTTCTCATAACGGTGATTTTAACGTTGATGTAAGAATTAATTGGAACGAAAAGCAAGAGCTTGTAAAGCTTAATATCCCTGCTTCCTTTAACGTTTGTGATTGTATAGGTGAACATGCATACGGTAGAGAAAACCTTAAAACAGACCTTACGGAAAACGTTTCTCAGAAATATATTTCTCTTTGTGGAACAGATAAAGGCATTACCGTAGCTAATAACGGTATTTACGGCTCATCATTTGACGGTAACAAAAACACATTAAAGCTTACGCTTCTTCGTTCACCGTCTTACTGTGCTCATCCTGTTGATGATAGAATCGTTCTTCCGCAAGATAAGTTTTCACCTCATATCGAGCAAGGAGAAAGAGATTATAGTTTTAAGCTTGATTTTGGGGATAGAGCTTCAATTCTTAATTCTGCTTCCAGATTTGCTCAGCATTTTAACGTTAAACCCATGGCACTTTCATTCTATCCGAGCGGTATAGGCAACAAGCCTCAAGCTCCTGTTTCAATTATTGGTAATGATATCATCAATATAACTGCATTTAAAAAAGCCGAAATAGGTGAGGGGTATATTATTCGTTTATTTAACCCCGTTAAAGCTGAACAAAAAGCAACATTAAAAGTTGAAGATGCAAAAATAGATATTAGGTTCGGTGCCTTCGAAATTAAAACCTTCCGATATTCTAATGGAAGCATCACAGAAACCGATTTGTTGGAAAATTTACTCAACTAAAAAAGAAAACTCTGTTTGCTATTAAAAACAAACAGAGTTTTTTCTTATTCAATAACATAGGTTGTGACAGAATAACCTTTTATTTTTGTTTTAAAGGTATTGTTTTCAAGGCTTGTTTTGCCAAGGTCTTTCCAAAGCTCACCGTCTTTCAATGAGCCGCTTGTTCTTATTGTTTTATATTCAGAAAACTCAATGTCAAAACCGTCTAAAATAAAATCCTTTTCTATATCCTTTTCTGAACTGTTAAAAGTAACAATAGTCAGCTTTTTACTTGCATTATTAAATGAAGCGAGAGTGTTTTTGTCACAGTGAATAATACTGTCTCCCGGTCTTATGTACCTCGAAAACTGACCGAAAGCATAGTATTTTTGTGAGAGAATAATCTCTTCGTTATCATGGTCGGCAACAGCAACACCCCAGAAGCCCTTGCTCATATCAGGCATACCGAAATCCTTGTTACCGTTAAAACCGTTTTTGCTGATATGGAAATCAATTACAAGCCAAATAACCCAAGCGGAAGGGGAAAGGTCGTTAATATCAGTAATGATTTTAGAAGCTAACCAAAGACCCGCACCCATTTCACCTGAGTTTTTCCCTAATGTGTTACTCCAATCGGTTTCGCTCATCCAAAGGTTAAAGCCTTTTTCTTTTGCTAATTGACCTAATTGCTTGCTTCTGCGAGTAATATAAGTGTGAGTGCTTATTCTGTCAATTATTTCTTTAACTTCATCTGTATATTTGTTGTAGGATGTGATTTGGTGAGAGGTTGAGGTTTCGTCACTTGCAACAATTTCAACGTCTTTTAAACCTTTCGCTCTAATAGCTTTAGCGGTTTCAAAAATTATTTTGTTTTGACTTTTACCACTTGAAAAATGGCAACCTTCCTGTTTATCGCTTAAGTAGTGCCAATACGATGAGGCCGGCTCATTCATAGGGGAGATTGATGAAACTTTAATATTAAGTTTGTTGTTAATATATTCAGTAACGTGTGCTAAATATTCAGCAAAGGCTTCGTATGAATCCTCACGAAGATTATCTCTCGACGGGTTCTTGCCACCTGATGAGCAACCGCTTTTCGTCATAAAATAGGGTGGTGAGTTTGAGAATACTTCAACGTATGCGTCATCACCCGAAGCCTTGTAGCACTCTTTCAAAACGTTTAACTGATTGCTGTCAGCATCATATTTATATGAGTAGGTATTACTATTGTTATCGAAATACAACCAGCCGGGGACTTCCGAATCTGTTCTTGTTATATGCTTGTGAGTTGGGTCATCACCGCCACCGATGTTGTACCTCATTATGTTTAGATTAAGACCGTTGTCAGAATAAAAAATTTCGGCCGATTTTTTCGTTAGAACCGGTGAATAACCGATTCGGTGAGCCCACCAACAAAGGCTGGAACCCCAACCTTGAAAAACACCGTTGTTAGTTGTGCTTTTGTTTTTTAATGAAACAATAATCTTTTTCATTTTTTTATCACCAAACTAATTATAACGCAAATTTTGTTAAAGTAAAGCATAAAGCAACTAACAAAAACGAAATGTAATAAATAGCATAACACGAAAAAAATAAAAAGACTCTAATTTACATTAAAGTCTCTTTATGTCTATGGGCAACAAAAAAGATATTTTTGCTGTTTTTGCGTATGAATTCGAACTCATACATAAAATAATGAAATCCTGGCTGATGCAAGGATGAAATCAGCTAACGCTGATGAAATCTTCGGCTTTGCCTCAGATGAAATTAAATCCCCCCATCCGCCGTCGAGGCGGATTTCACCCAACGAAGTTGGATTTCATCGTCGAAGACGATTTCACCCACCCGCAAGGGTAGATTTAGTTGAAAAAGACTCTGATTGTATCACAATCAGAGTCTTTTTCTGGCGGAGATGAAGAGATTTGAACTCTTGCGCCGTTATTCACGACCTACCGCATTTCGAGTCAAGTGTCAAAAAACGAACTTCACGGAATTTAACGGAAGATAACGGCAACCAAGAGAACCCCGAAAACCCCGATGATTTCAGGGTTCTTTCGGTTTTTATATCAAAAAACACAGTGAAAATCAGAGTCTAAAAGTCTTCTCCGATTTTGCCGAGTTCTAATGG
>JAGBCU010000017.1 GCA_017937865.1 Clostridia bacterium
AATATGCAGATAAAGTTTTGTCAATACCATTTTAAAAAATATTTTAAACAAATTTTATATTATTATTTTAATTAATGCAAAAAATCACTTGACAACTTGTGTTTTTATATGTATAATACTTTTTGCATTTGCGGATGTAGCTCATCTGGTAGAGCGCCACCTTGCCAAGGTGGAGGTAGCGAGTTCGAGCCTCGTCATCCGCTCCATATGCGCCGGTAGCTCAGTTGGATAGAGTGTCTGGCTACGAACCAGAAGGTCAGGGGTTCGAGTCCCTTCCGGCGCGCCAAAAGAAGAGAAATCACGTTTTCGTGGTTGCTCTTCTTTTTTTGTTGCTTTGAAGACAAGGGACTCGAACCCCCTCGCCGAAGGCGAACACAATCGGGTGTTCGCGAAGCGAATGACGGGCAGAGCCCATCGAGTCCCTTCCGGCACGCCAGAAAAAAGCATCGCGTAGACGGTGCTTTTTTCAATGAAATTCGCCTTTTGGCGAGTGAAATCACTTTGTGATGAAATACGCTATCGCGTGTGAAATATTTGCTTCGCAAATGTTATGCGAATTTTATTTCATATTTTTCGCAAGAAAAATATTTCATCCAAACTTGTTTTGGATTTCATCGTGCATAGCACGATTTCATTATTGTAAACAAACAACAACCCGAAAAGAGCTTTCTCTTTTCGGGTTGTTAATTATATCTTACATTAATTAATCAAGCACCTGTATAGCCTAATGCTTTAAGCATATAAATAACCATATTCAAAAGATATTTGAGAATCTCTGTGAAGGTTGTGCTTAAGTTGCTTGTAATGTTACCTGTTGTATCGTTGTTGCCGTAGCCGTCGATAGCACCGTTGTTATCATCAACACCGTCGTCAGTAGCAAATGATATAAGAAGAGGGGAAAGAAGAGCTACTGCAAAGTATTCAATAGGTGTAACTGAATTTAAATCCATATCAAGGAAATCAAAAACAACGTCCATGAAATGACCTGTGCCCTGAGCGAGAATGATAGCCTCTGCCATCTGCATAATTTCCATATCACTCAAAACAGAATATTCATTTCTTAAAACGAGGGAAACCATAAGGAGAAGAATTTTAACGTCTCTACTGCTTAAGGGGTAGTTTTCGCTACCTGCATAGTGAGCTGAAACAAGCTCTGTTGCAACATCCCAACCGTCTTTATAGTCGCTGTCGGGAATTTCAATTCCGTATTCTCTTGCAAGCTCCTGAGCACTGCCTTCGCCGTAAAGAGGCATATTAAGAACGTCATTAAGACCGTCTATAACATCTCTTACTACGCCGTAGTAAATGTCACCGGGCTTGATGCCTAACTGCTCGTCGTTGAAGCCTCTTTCAAGTCTGTATTCGACACCGTTTTTAAGGAATTGCTTAGCAAAAGCGTTAAGACCCTTGTCCATTTCTGCTAATTGCTCGTCTGAATAATCGGGCACCATTGCTTTTAAAGCAGCAGTATCAATTTTATCAATTGTTTTTGCCTCGTAAATGATGCTGTCTTCACGCATTTCAATATATCTGTACTGAAGAGGATACATTGTAAGAGAGGTTGTTGCAAAGTCAGAAATAACGTTACCCTTAGTTGAAGTGTAAGAAGTAGCATCACTGCAATGCTCGTGACCTGTAAATACAAGCTTAATCCCTGCATTTGCCCATTTTTCAGCGGTAATAGTATGATTTCTGATAATGAAATCATGACTTAAAAGTCTTTGCATGGGAAGATGGTCAAGAAGGTTATGGTGCATCATAAGAATAGGATATTTGCCGTCTTCATAAGCCAATTTAGCCTGCTCAATAACCCATTCAACCTTTTCGTTATTCATACCGTCTTCGGTAGATTTATCGGGGTCACAGCTATCGAGAGCAATAAGGCGGTATTTATCGCTGAGGTCAGCGGTATAAGAGCAGTTATCTTCCATAACAGAGAGAGCCTCTTTATAACCGAATTCATAGTAAACCTGTTTGAATTCAGCAAGACCTGTTTCGCAATATTCACCAACCATACCTACGTCGTGGTTACCGTCGATAACGTAAATCTGTTTGCCTGTTTCGGCTTCAAATTTGCGGAATTTTTCAGCAACAACCTTGTGGTCGTCAATGAAAACCTTACCGTCGTTTGTTAAGTCACCGGGAACGAGAACAAACTGGATTTTGTCATCCTCTGCACACTGCTTTAAAAATTCATCAATAATGAGTGTGCTTTCGTTTTCCATTGCGGCACGTCTGTTAGCGTAGCCGAAAATTGGGTCTTCGGAGTACCATTCAAGAGTTTCCTCGTGGGGCTTGTAGTGAAGGTCAGATGCAACTGCATAAGAAAGGTCTGCAGCGTCATCAGATGCACTTACTGAAACCGCACACAAAGAAAAAAGCATTGATAAGGTCAAAAGAATAGCAATTAACTTCTTCATAACGTTTCCTACCTCATATAATAGTATATATAAAAATTTTAACATTAAAGTTAATTTATGTCAAATAAAAAATATTCATTTTTTGGTCAAATGATTGGTTGTAAAAAGTTGCCAATAAACTTACTTTATTTGTATAAAAATATATTGTAAGTGCATAAAAGATGTTGACAATTACATATAATAATGATATGATTTAGATGAAAGGAGAACGGTTTGGGCGAAAGGTCAGATTGCTCTCCTTTCATTTTCTGAGTATAAAATAAAACAAATGTTTTATACTCTGACAGAAAGGGTGTTATTATGAATATTACTATTATCGGTCGTAAATGTAACCCTCGTGATGATTTTCGCTTACGTGCAGAGAAACGTCTTTCAAAGGTTGAAAAGCTTTTCGGTGAAGAGGCTTCTGCTAAAGTAACGGCAACGGTTGAAAAAAATTGCCATATTGTTGAAATAACCGTCCTTAAAGGCGGTATGATATTCAGAGCGGAGGAAAGAGCAGATAATATGCTTGATGCTCTTGATGAATGTGTTGACTCTCTTATCCGTCAGGTTAGAAAAAATAAAACGAAGCTTGATAAAAAGCTTCATTCTGCAGTGCTTGACGATTTTATGGATGGCTTTACCGAAGAGGAAACAGAGTATGACGTTATAAGAGAAAAAACAGTTTTTCTTAAGCCCGAAAGCGTAGAGGAAGCAATCCTTCAAATGAATCTTTTAGGTCATAAATTTTATATGTTTCTTAATTCGGAAACGGATACTATAAACGTTGTTTATAAAAGAAACGAAACGGGCTACGGTCTTATAATTCCTGAAAATAATTGATAAAAATTATTTAAAATATATTCCAAAGGGTCAGCCGTTTTTACGGCTGACTTTCATTTTTTTACAATAAAGCTACGATTTGTTGTCTTTTTACTCAAAAAAATCAATGTAAATCACTTGAAATTCGTTTTTTATGAGCATTGTAAATGTTATTAAAATAATATAATATTAATATTGTATAGATAGGGAAAAAATTAACAAAGTAAAATATTTCTTAAAGGAGATTTTAGATATGAGCAGAGTTTATAATTTTTCTGCGGGTCCCTCAATGCTTCCTGAGGAGGTATTAAAAAAAGCGGCGGCTGAAATGCTTGATTACGAAGGCAGCGGTCAGTCCGTAATGGAAATGTCACATCGTTCAAAGGTGTACGAAAGCATCATTAAAGGTGCAGAATCACTTTTGAGAGAGCTTATGAACATTCCCGAAAACTACAAGGTTCTTTTCCTTCAGGGCGGTGCTTCAACTCAGTTTGCAGCAATTCCCTTAAACTTTATGAACGGTTCAGGAAAAGCTGATTTCATCATCACAGGTCAGTGGGCAAAGAAGGCATTTTCTGAAGCACAGAAATACGGTGACTGTGTAGCAGTTGCTTCTTCTGCAGATAAAACCTTCTCTTACATCCCCAAAACAACAAAAGACGATTTCCGTAAGGATGCAGACTACGTTTATATCTGCCTTAACAACACAATTTACGGAACAATTCATCATCAGCTTCCCGATACAGGCGATATTCCTCTTATTGCTGATATTTCAAGCTGCTTCCTTTCAGAGCCTCTTGACGTTACAAAATTCGCTATGGTTTACGGCGGTGCTCAGAAAAACGTTGCACCTGCAGGTCTTACTATCTGCATTATCCGTGAAGACCTTTTAGGCAAGGCAAGAGATATTACACCTACAATGCTTAACTATCAGATTCATGCTGATAACGCTTCTCTTTACAACACACCCCCTTGCTACACAATTTATATCTGCAAGCTCGTTCTTGAATGGATTAAATCTATCGGCGGACTTGAAGCAATGGCAGAGCGTAACAGAAAGAAAGCAAAAATTCTTTACGATTTCCTTGATAACAGCAAGATGTTCAAGGGTACAGTTGTTCCTGAGGACCGTTCTCTTATGAACGTTCCCTTCGTTACAGACAGCGAAGAGCTTAACGCTAAATTCATCAAAGAAGCAACAGAAGCAGGCTTTGTTAACCTTAAGGGTCACATAACTGATGTCGTTATGAGAGCTTCTAGTTACAATGCTATGCCCGTTGAGGGTGTTGAAAAGTTAGTTCAGTTTATGGCTGACTTTGAAAAAGCAAATTCATAAGGGGGATTTTAAAATGTACGATATTCTTACATTAAACAAGATTTCTCAGATTGGTCTTAAAGAGCTTGACAGTAAGTACACAGTAAGCGATGCTTGTGAAAATCCCGACGGTATCATAGTTCGTTCTGCAGCAATGCATGAGTTTGATTTTTCTGAAAAAACTCTTGCAGTAGCACGTGCCGGTGCAGGCGTTAATAACATCCCCGTTGATAAATGCACAGAAAAGGGTATCGTTGTTTTCAACACTCCCGGTGCTAATGCTAACGCAGTTAAAGAGCTTGTTATTGCAGGTCTTATGCTTTCCTCAAGAAGAGTTGCAGCCGCTTACGATTGGTGCAAAACTCTCAAGGGCGAGGGCGAAAACGTAGGAAAGCTCGTTGAGAAAGGTAAATCTCAGTTTGCAGGCCCCGAAATTCTCGGTAAAACCTTAGGTGTTGTAGGTCTTGGTGCTATCGGTAGACTTGTAGCAGTTGCTGCAAATAACCTCGGTATGAAAATAGTTGGCTACGACCCCTATTTTAACGATGCATTAAAGGGTGAGCTTCCTGCAGATACAGAATACGTTGATTCTCTTGATGCTATATATGAAAAATCAGATTACATCACTCTTCATCTTCCTTGCACAAGCGAAACAAAGGGTATGATAAATGCCGAAACAATCGCAAAGATGAAGGACGGTGCAAGAATTCTTAACTTTGCCCGTGGTGAGCTTGTTAAGGGTGCTGATATGGCTGAAGCAGTTACAAGCGGTAAAATCGGTGCTTACGTAACAGACTTCCCCTCAGACGAGGTTATCGGCGTTGAAAACGTTACAGCACTTCCTCACCTTGGCGCTTCAACTCCCGAAAGCGAAGAGAACTGTGCATATATGGCAGCAGTTGAAATAAGAGAATACCTTGAAAAAGGTAATATCAAAAACTCTGTAAACTTCCCCAACATTGAGCTTGACGTTGAAGGCGAAAGAGTTGCTGTTATTCATCACAATGCTCTTAACGTTATGAATGACGTGCTCGGTGCATTTATGAGTGCAGGCATTGAAACTAAAGGCTTTAACTCAAAAGCAAAGGGCGACTATGCATACACACTCGTTGCTGCCGACAGCATTCCCGATGCAGTAATCAATGCGCTTAAAGGTAATGACGATATTATAAAGGTAAGAAAAATATAATTGGGTAATATACAGTGGCAAATTAAGTGGTGCTACGTGTCGGTTTAAAAGATGTCAAAAGCGGTATACCTTTCTTAGAAAGGTATACCGCTTTTTAGTTTTTTTGTGTTTTATGATTGTATTTATTCACTTAGTTCTTCTTTGAAATGTCCGTTATCGTATTTGAGAACAAGTTGCTGTTTATCAAAACCGTCATCGTAAGTATAAATAATTTTGTCTTTATATATTTTAACATCAAACGATGAGTCATCTTCCAGTGGTGGCTCAACACCGGTAACCAAGGCAACTTTTTTGATTACAAAATTATTTTGTGTTTCAAAAACACGAGAATGATTACCCAAAAGGTCATGGCCATTTTCTATTAGTATAGCTGTTTCAATTTCCGGATATTTATATAATTTTGTTGAAATGGTTGTAGAAGAAGAGATAAACCAAGTGAAAAAATGTAATATAAGTAAGGGTATCAAAATTAAATATGTGAGCAGAACTAATTTATTTCGAGTTTTTTTGAATAAAAAAACTATGCTTAGTACCTCTGTTATATAGAAAAGTAAAAAACATATCATATATAAAGAATATATTATCGGTTTTCTGAACAAAAGTATGTCGTAATCACTGTTTTGGAATATCCTTCCAAGAATTCCTAAAGCAAAAAAACTGATGGCAAATACTTGATAAATAAAAAATTTTCTTTTAATGCTATTAGTGTTTTTCATTATTAGAACCTCCTAATATAGCGGGATGGAAACGATGCTTTTGCGATATACAAGCAAGCTTGTGCGATATATTTTGTTATACAAAATGCGATATATCTCGCTATGCTCAATGCGATATGATATAAATCCTTACTTTTCTTGTGCCGAAGGCACATATCGCACCGAAGGTATATCGCATACGAAGTATATATCGCAAATCCGTTAGGATTTATATCGCGGCAAAGAGTATCTTTGCTATTACGGAATAACGTTACCTGCACTTGAAAAGATATCGTACCATTCCTGACGGGTGAGGGTTATATCGCTTGCGGCGGCACACTCTAAAAGTCTTTTAGGATTCATTGTTCCTGTTAAGGGCTGCATTTTTGCAGGGTGACGAAGAATCCAGGCAATAACAATAGTAGATTTTGTAACTCCGTATTTATCTGCTAATTCCTGAAGCTTTGCATTAATTTCGGGGAAATCGGGGTTATCAACGTAAACGCCTTCAAAGAAGCCGTATTGGAAGGGTGACCAAGCCTGAATTGTAATATCTTCATAACGGCAATATTCAAGAATTCCGCCGTCACGGTCAATAGCATTATCCTCTCTCATATTAACGTAAAGACCTTGCTTTACAATGTGACAGTCGGTAATGCTGAATTGAAGCTGGTCTACGCAAATAGGCTCATCACCTAAATATTTTTGTAAAAGACGGATTTGCATAGGGTTCTGATTAGAAACACCGAAGTTTTTAACCTTTCCGCTTTCTTTAAGAAATGCAAATGCTTCTGCAACCTCCTCGGGCTCGTAAAGTGTATCGGGACGGTGTAAAAGAAGAAAATCAAGGTAGTCTGTGTTTAATCTTTTAAGACAACCCTCGGTTGATTCGATAATATGCTCCTTTGAAAAATCAAACATAGTTTTGCCGGGGCAAATACCGCATTTTGACTGTAAGAAAATCTTTTCTCTGACGTCGTCATTCATACCGATAGCCTTTGCGAAAACCTCTTCACTTTTACCGCCACCGTAAAGGTCTGCGTGGTCAAAAAAATTGAGTCCCGCATTAAGAGCTGTATCAATAACCTCTTTTGCTTCGTCAACGGTTTTATCTGCCATTCGCATACAACCAACAGCGATAACAGGCACTTCAACACCGCTTTTACCGAGATGCATTGTTTTCATAGTAATATCTCCTTTTGGATATTTAGATGCCAGATGCCAGTTTCCAGATGCCAGAGTTTATAACAGTAGCTACATTTCAAAATATAGTTGCTATTTCAAGTCTGGTAAGGGTAGCTGACAACCGGTAACTAATTAAATTTTGTTAATAGTCCATTTATCATTCTGCCTATTTCATAGCAATTGTTTAAAATGGGGATAATTTGTTCTTTGTTGGCATATCCTATTTTTTCTGAAATGATAACTTGCGTTTCCAATTCTGCTAAAGAGCCCCGTGCTATACGTAAAAATTGAGAAAACTCTTTGCTTGAGTTTCGGTCGTTGCCTTCTGCGATATTGCTTGGTATTGAGACAGATGCTCTTTGCATTTGTGAAGCTAAACCATAAAGCTCTTCTCACGGAAATGTTTTTGTAAGTTTATAAACATCTGTAACAAGTTCAATGGATTTTTGCCATACTATTAATTCTTTATAACTACTCATAAAATCACCTTTTGATTAGGAAAGAAATGTGTGGTGGTACAAAACCGGAATCCGTTATTTTTTAAATACCATCTTAGCCTCTATGTTTAAACTTCAACTTTTAATTGTGGACGTAGCGAACTCTGGTATCTGGCATCTGGGAACTGGCATCTAATTTAATATACCTCACACGTCACTCTGATTCTACCTTTTCTCGTATCACCAAGAATTTCTGTTATCTTAAATCTGCCATAACCTCTTACGGATATTGTTTCGTCAACGTCAACTAGCTTTGAAATGCTATGTACAAGTCTGCCGTTTATAAAAACCTTTTCGCCCTCGATAAGTGATGAGCTTTTGCTTCTTGAAATGTTATAAATGGCGGAAATTAAAGCATCAAGTCTTAGCGAAGAAACGATTATAAGCTTTTCCTCGGGTGAGGGTAGTGCGTTTTTGGGAAGAGCTTCGCAATCTTCACAGAAAACACTTGTGCGACGTACAGATGTAAGATTATCTGTTATAAATTTTGCCATATTTTCAAGGCAGAAAATGTAGCCGCAATTGTCGGATATTATTATATCACCCAGAGTTTCTCTTTTTATACCTAACCCCATTAGAGAACCTAAAAAATCGCGGTGGGTAAGGTCATCTGCAAATTTCTGCGAAAGAGGGGATACCTTTATAATTTTTACGGGTGGCTGTGGTGGGTAGCCGAATTCATCTTCGCTTCCGAATATTGCTATTTTTCTTTCAGCATCTGAATAACCACCGTAAAGCGTGTAGCCGTATTTTAATTCATCGAAAAGCACGGTTTGCTCGTAAGGATTGAGAAAATCGCTGTAAAAATAAATCCCTTTATTTCTTGAACGCTCGTTTAATTCTTTAAAGCGCTTCTTTAAAATGCTTATTTCGTCTGCCATTTTCTCACCACCTTAAAGTAAAGTATAGCAAAAGAGTTGCCGATAGACAACTCTTTTGCTATACTTTGTGAATTTTATTTCTTTTTCTTGCCTCCGAAAAAGCCTTTTTTCTCTTCGGGTTGAACGGGATTTCCGCCCATTTCCTCGTTGAATTTCATAAGCAATTCTTTTTGCTTAGCGTTAAGGTTTTTCGGAACGTCAACTGTTATTCTTATAAGCTGGTCACCTCGACGGGTTGAGTTAAGTACGGGAATACCACGTGATTTGAGCTTGAAAATATCGCCTGACTGTGTGCCTGCGGGAAGCTCGTATTCAACCTGACCGTCAAGAGTGGGGACTCTTAATTTGTCACCTAAAGCCGCTTGAACGAATGAAACTCGCATATCATACCAAACGTTGTAGCCGTCACGCTCAAAGAATGGGTGAGGCTTAATTGCTACACCAACTCTTAAATCACCTGCAGGGCCACCGTTTACGCCACGGTTACCTTCGTTGCGGACTGTAAATACTTGACCGTCGTCAATACCTGCGGGGATATTGATTTCCTGCTTAACTGTTCTTCTGATTCTTCCTGCACCCTTACAACGTTGGCAAGGATTAGGATTAAACGTGCCTTTACCGCCACAACGTTGGCAAGGCTTTGATGTACTGATTGTGCCGAAGGGTGTTCTTTGCTGAACGTTGATTTGACCTTTACCGTTACAGTCGGGACAGGTCTGGGGTGAATGACCCTTTGCGGCACCGCTGCCGTTACATTCGTCACAAATTTCAATTCTTTGGAATTCAACGGTCTTTTTGCAACCCTTTGCAGCCTCTTCAAAGGTAAGATAAAGGCTTGTTTGAATATCACTGCCTCGTCTTGGTGCGTTGGGGTTTGAACGGGAATTACCGCCACCGAAGCCACCAAAGAATGAGCCGAAAATATCGCCTAAATCAAAATCCATTCCGCCGTCAAAGCCACCACCGAAGCCGCCAAAACCGCCGAAGCCGCCGCCTTGACCTGCGCCGTAGCTTGGGTCAACGCCTGCGAAGCCGAAACGGTCATATTTATCCTTTTTATCTGCATCAGAAAGGATTTCGTAAGCCTCGTTCACCTCTTTAAACTTTGCCTCTGCCTCTTTATTATCGGGGTTAAGGTCAGGGTGATATTTTTTTGCAAGCTGACGGTAAGCCTTTTTTATTTCGTCGGGTGTTGCAGATTTTTGAAGACCTAACACCTCGTAATAATCTCTTTTGTCTGCCATAAGTTATCCTCTCTTACCGATTTTGTCGGTAGGGAAATACCCTCGAAAGACGGCTCCGAAAAGGAACCGTCCTTCAGGTTTAAGTTTATTTATCAGTCAACGTCTGTGAAGGGTGCTTCTGTGTAGTTGTCACCCTGTGCACCTGCTGCGTTGGGGTCAAAGCCTGCGCCTGCCATATTGGGGTCGAAGCCCTGAGCACCGCCTGCTGCCTTGTAAAGCTTTTCGGAAATCTCATAGAATTTTGCTGTAAGAGCTTCCTGCTTTGCTTTGATAAGCTCTATATCTTCACCCTTGAGAGCTTCTTTAAGCTCATCAATTTTTGCATTGATATCTGTTTTGTCTGCTTCTTCAAACTTGTCGCCGTTGTCAGCAAGCATCTTTTCGCACTGGAATACCATCTGGTCTGCACCGTTGCGGATATCAACTGCTTCTTTACGCTTCTTATCTTCTTCAGCAAACTGTTCAGCCTCTTTAACTGCACGGTCAATATCGTCCTTGCTCATATTTGTTGAAGCTGTGATAGAAATTGACTGTTCTTTACCTGTGCCAAGGTCTTTTGCAGAAACGTGAACGATACCGTTAGCATCTATATCGAAAGTAACTTCAATCTGAGGAGTACCGCGACGTGCGGGAAGAATACCGTCAAGGTGGAACATACCGAGAGTTTTGTTATCTCTTGCGAATTCTCTTTCACCCTGAAGAACGTGGATTTCAACAGATGTCTGGTTATCGGCAGCAGTTGAGAATACCTGGCTCTTCTTTGTGGGGATAGTTGTGTTTCTTTCAATAATCTTTGTGCAAACGCCACCGAGAGTTTCAATACCGAGTGAAAGGGGAGTAACGTCGAGAAGAAGAAGACCTTCAACGTCGCCACCAAGAACACCTGCCTGAAGAGCGGCACCGATAGCTACACATTCGTCGGGGTTGATACCCTTGAAGGGCTCTTTGCCTGTATATGCTTTAACTGCATCCTGAACAGCGGGGATTCTTGAAGAACCGCCAACCATAAGAACCTTGTCAATCTCTGAAACCTTAAGACCTGAGTCAGAAATTGCCTGACGAAGAGGAGTCATTGTTGCTTCAACAAGGTCTGCTGTAAGCTCGTTGAATTTTGCTCTTGTAAGAGTTGTATCAAGGTGAAGAGGACCGCCTGCTTCTGTCATTGTGATGAAGGGAAGGTTGATAGCAGATGAGGTTACGCCTGAAAGCTCAATTTTTGCTTTTTCTGCAGCCTCTTTAAGTCTCTGCATAGCCATTTTGTCTTTTGAAAGGTCTGTACCTGTTTCCTTCTTGAATTCAGCAACGAGCCAATCGATAATTCTCTGGTCGAAGTCGTCACCGCCAAGACGGTTGTTACCTGCAGTAGCAAGAACCTCCTGAACACCTTCACCCATTTCGATAATTGAAACGTCGAAAGTACCACCACCAAGGTCGTAAACGATAACCTTCTGGTCATTTTCTTTATCAATACCGTAAGCAAGAGCAGCTGCTGTAGGCTCGTTGATGATTCGCTTTACTTCAAGACCTGCGATTTTACCTGCGTCTTTAGTTGCCTGACGCTGTGAGTCTGTGAAATATGCGGGAACTGTGATAACAGCTTCAGTAACCTTGTCACCAAGGTAGCTTTCTGCATCAGCTTTAAGCTTGGAAAGAATCATTGCTGAAATCTGCTGAGGTGTGTATGTTTTATCGTCAATAGTAACCTTATAATCTGTACCCATCTGTCTTTTGATAGATGCGATAGTTCTGTCAGGGTTCTGAACTGCCTGACGTTTTGCTACCTGACCAACAAGTCTTTCACCTGATTTGCTGAAACCTACAACTGAGGGAGTTGTTCTGTTGCCTTCAACGTTAGCGATAACTACGGGCTCACCGCCTTCAATTACTGCTACACAAGAGTTAGTTGTACCTAAGTCAATACCAATTGTTTTTGCCATAATTAATTACCTCCGAATATATTTTTTGATTTTTACACTGATTTAATTTGTGACCTGAACAGTTGCAAAACGCAATATTCTGTCGCCCATTTTGTAGCCCTTTTCAAAAACTGCTGCAATAGAGTTTTCGGGGAGCTCACTGTTTTCAACAGTCATTACTGCGTTGTGAATGTTGGGGTCAAATTCTTCACCGACTTCACCGAATGCCTCAACCTCAAGGTTTTTGAGAATTTCATTCAACTGATTAATTGTCATCTCAACGCCTTTTCTGTAAACATCGATATCATCAGTTTTATTTTCTGTTACTCTACCGAAATTATCAATAACAGGGAGCAACTGTTTTAACGTATTTGCTTTAGCATCGCCGTAGGATGCTTCTTTTTCTTTTTGAGAGCGTTTGCGGTAGTTGTCGTACTCTGCAAGAATTCTCAAATATGCGTCCTTTGACGCCATAAGCTCTGTTTGAAGCTTTTCAACCTCTGTTTTTAAGGCTTCAATTTCGCTTTTTTTGTCGCTTTTTTTAGATTTTTTCCCTTTTGCTTCGGTAGCTGTATCTTCCACAGCCTCGGGATTTATGTTTTTGTTTTCTTCTGCCATAATTATCTCCTTATTCCTCATCTAAGGTTTCCGAAAGAAAGCTTCCGATGATTCCTGCTAAATATTTAATGCTTGGTATAAGCTTTGCGTAATCAAGCCTTGTAGGGCCGATTATACCGATTGAACCGGCATCCTTATCACCAACTGCGTATTTTGAAAAAATTGTGGTTGAATTTTTTAATTCTCTATACGAGTTTTCAGTACCTATTGCAACGTTAAGCGGGGCTTTTTGCGAGGTTAACAGACTTTCTAAGGGTGTACCTCTGTGAAGAAAATCCATTAATCTGAAAGCATCGTCTGAAAGCTCGGGGTGATTTAATATATTTGACTGACCCTTCAGATGTAATTCGGTTGTTTTAACTGCTTCGCAAAGGTCGGAAATCGCACATAGGAAGGGGGACATAATGAAAACTCTGTCACCCAATGAAGCAACAAGGGTTTGAATAAAGGTTAAAGTGATATCCGAAACGTTTTTACCTACGAAATAGCTTTGAGTTATGTTGTAAAAAACCTCCGCTATATCAACGTTGATTTCCGTATCGCTTCTTACAACCGCGCTTTTCAGAATACCTGAGGTTGCAAGTAAAACTATCATAGCGGTATGGTTGCTTAACGGAACAAGCTCGATTCGTTTTATAAAAGCTTCGCTGTCAGATGGGGAAGATGATACCGCAACGCAGTCAGTAAGCTCTGCAAGAATTGCACCGGCTTTTTCTAAAAGCTTATCAGGCTCACCTGAAAAGGATTGAAGCCAAATTTTGATTCGTTCCTGCTCTTCAATACCTAACTCGTAGGTAGTCATAAGATTATCAACGTAATATCTGTAGCCTGCTTGAGAGGGAATTCTGCCGGCTGAGGTATGAGGCTGCTCAAGAAGACCAATCTCAACTAAGTCTGACATATCGTTTCTTATTGTTGCGGAAGAAACCGAATTTCCCATTTCGGAACAGATTGCTTTTGAACCGACAGGCTCGCCTGTGGCAACGTAAAGCTCTATTATGGTTGCTAATATTTGTTGCTTACGCGGTGTAAGCTCTGCCATCAGGTTCACCTCGTTTCGTTTTTAGCACCCGTTAGCACTCTCGGTAGGTGAGTGCTAACTCTGTTAATAATATACCCCGATTGTTGCGATTTGTCAACTGTTTTGCAAAATATTTTTATGAATAGTTTGTTAAAAAATGGTTAAGGATATTCAGCGAAATAAAAAATAAATAAAAAAACACCCTATCCGATTGGATAGGGTGAATCTTTAATAATCGTAGTTAATTATTGCTCAACGGGATAAACGCTGACTTTCTTACGGTCTTTACCGAGACGCTCGAAACGAACCTGACCGTCAACAAGTGCAAAGAGTGTATCGTCTTTACCCTTGCCTACGTTTGTGCCGGGGTGGATCTTTGTGCCTCTCTGTCTTACGAGGATGTTACCTGCAAGAACATGCTGGCCGTCTGCTCTCTTAGCACCGAGTCTCTTTGATTCTGAGTCACGGCCGTTACGGGTAGAACCCATACCTTTTTTATGAGCAAATAACTGGATATTGATTTTAAGCATTCGTTACACCTCCGTAGTTATCGTAACATTTTTAGGATATTGCTCTTGGAGCTGATTAATATGCAACTCAAGCCCGAGCAAGATGTCTTTTACTTTGTCTGCACTGTGGGAAGAAACCTTTAACGTCATTTCGCCGTTATCGTTAACAGTAACATCTGCATCAATCTTCATTATTTCTATAATGGTATTGGCAGTCATATAAGCTACTGAAGAAACTGCTGAACAAACGATATCGCTACCGCTTGAAGCATAACCCGAATGACCCTTAAAGCTAAAGCCTACAGGCATACCGTTTTCTGAACGAAAAAACGTAACCTTAATCATTGATTAAGCGTTGATGGCTGAAATCTCAACCTTTGTATAGGGCTGTCTGTGACCCATTTTACGTTTTTCATTTTTCTTAGGTTTGTAGGTAGCAACAACGATTTTCTTGCCCTTACCGTTCTTAAGAACTTTAGCGCTAACAGAAGCACCGTCAACGTAAGGAGCACCAACTTTGATACCGTCGTCTGCACCAACAGCGATAACCTTATCGAAGGTTATTGTGGAATCAGCTTCAACTTCGAGCTTTTCGATGAAAATAACATCGCCATTCTCAACTTTGTACTGTTTTCCGCCTGTTTCGATGATTGCGTACATAGATTTTTACCTGCTTTCTTTCAGTCTCGCTAACAAGGCATACCATTTAAAATCGGTATTTATGGGCATAACAATATACCCGCCCTTAATATGCGGCTTTGCTATTCTAACAGAATAAGTTCAGTTTGTCAACACTTATTCCGTTTTTTTCGAATTCTTTTTTTATATCCTCGGGAAGGGGGGCTTTAAATGTAAGGGCTTCATTTGTAACGGGGTGAATAATAGAAACCCTTAAACAATGTAATGCCGCACGGATTATATTTTCGGTATCTTTTCCACAGTACATTTCGTCACCTACTAAAGCGTGACCTATATGAGAAAAATGAACTCGTATCTGATGGGTACGTCCTGTTTCCGTTTTAACCTCAACAGCTGATATATTATTATAATGAAAAAGTGTTTTATAGGTTGTAAGAGCATAATCGCCCCTGCTGTCAACAGACCTTATTGTTTTATTTAAGTCAGGTCTGAAAATTGGTGCCTCTATAAAACCGCCTTCGTCGGTAATGCCGTTTACAACCGCAAGATAGGTTTTATCTAAATTCCCGTTAAGCTTTGAAGCGGCGTAGGCATTTTTTGCAAAAATCATAACACCCGAGGTTACCTTGTCAAGTCTGCCTACTGCCCTTGCGACAGACGGGGAATTGTTTTTATTTGTAAGATAAGAAGCAACTGCATTACATAAAGTGCCGTTGGGATGATTAAAGGTCGGGTGAACTGAAATACCGGAGGGTTTATTTATGACAAGTAAATCGTCATCTTCAAAAATCACATCTAACTTCATATCCCATAAAAGAGGCGGGACGGTAGTTTCGGGCAAGGTTATTTTAACCTTATCACCGCAGGATACCTTATCAATCAGTCGGGCGTATTCACCATTTACAAGAACAGAGCCTTTCGTGTGACGTAGGGTCTGTACAATTCTTGTCGATAATTTTACATGCCCTTTAAGAAAGTGAAGAAGGGGATATTGGTGGTGTTCTTCTGTAACCGTATATTCAATTGTGCGCAAAATATCCACCTATCCTTTCTTTAAAATTGTTGTGTTAAATGAACTGTAATTTTCAATTAGTATAAAAATCGCCGTTGTATATGCAAATGTATATACAACGGTCGAAAAAAGACGAATGTTTATAAATTTGTCAATGTAAAGTCAGTTGCTTTACGAATATTTTCTTTATAAGAAAAATAAAGATGAAATTATAGCAAGTTGTTGACATTTTCAACAGGGTTTTGAACATTGACAAGCTTATTACTTTACAGTTTTATCATACATTTACATAAACCGGAAATGCATAAATTTTGTTTTTTGTCTTTAAATATGCATTAAAATAAGAATTATACAATAGGGAATTCAAGTAGTTTTCTTTCTTTAAAACGAACTACAGATTTGAAGCCTGCTTCTCTTGCTATTTCATAAGCAAGGGGAATACCGAAGCCTATTCTTTCTGCATAGTGAGAATCCGAGCCTACGCTTATTAACTGACCGCCTAATTCTTTGTATCTTTTTATAGTATCGATATCAGGTGAAGGTTTGTTTATTGGGTATTTAAGACCACCCATATTTATTTCAAGTGCCTTACCTTTTTCTGCGCAAAGCTTTAAAATTTCGTCAACCTTTTTAGAGTATTTATTGATATCCTCAATATAACCGCAGATGTTAAAGATGTATCTGAAGGGATAAGTTATGTGAGCGAGAATATCAAAATTACCCCACTGAAGCATATTGATAAGCTCGTCAAAATACTCGTTCATCATATCCTCAATATTTATTCCGTCAAAGGATTTCATATAGTAAAAATCCTCACGCTCTCTGAGATTGTGAATGGAGCCTATAACAACGTCATAATTTTGAGCAGTAATAATTTTCTCTGCAAGCTCGGGTATATAATGAGGCTGAGCAAGCTCGATACCTCTTAAAATATCCATTCTGCCCTCAAAAGCAACTTTAGCCTTTGAAATTTCAAAATAACTTTGAAGAGTTCTGCGGTCATATTCATCCTTATAAAAATAGTCTACTTCACAATGGTCTGTGAAAGCAACACATTCAATACCGTTAGCCTCAGCAATTTCTGCCATATACATAGCGGAATGATTGCCGTCGGGTGAATTGTCTGTGTGAGTATGTAAATCAATAATTTTAATATCGTTCATTAGTTAAACCTTCTTTCAAATTGCACTCACTTTGAAGATAATATCATAAATCGACATAAAATAACACCCCTAATTATAAAAATCATAAAAAATAAAATAATTCTTTTAAATGCTAACAGTTTGTGATAAAATACAAGCAAAGGGAGGGCATAATAGATGAAATTAAAAGCTTTTTCTAAAATTAATCTTCTTCTTGATATAACGGGTATAAAGAAAAACGGATATCACAGTCTTTTTACGGTTATGCAATCGGTAAGCCTTTATGACGTAATAACAGTTGAAAAAAACGGCTCAAATGAAATTACCGTTTCTTGTGATACTTCAGGTGTGCCTACAGATAAAAGTAATATTGTATATAAATGCGCTGAAAAGTTTTTTGAATATGCAGATATAAAAAAAGACAAGGGTATTCATATCCATATTGAAAAAAACGTCCCCTTTGGTGCAGGTATGGGTGGCGGTAGCGGTGACGGCGCCGCTGTGTTGGTTGCTTTAAATAAGCTTTTTGAAACAGATTATTCTGATAAAGTTCTTTGCCGAATCGGTGTAAAGGTTGGGGCGGATATTCCTTTTTGTATCGTAGGCGGTACAGCCCTTGCTCTCGACACGGGTGCAGTAGTTGCTCCTCTTCCTGACATAAAAGATTACTACATTGTAATAGTAAAGCCTGATGCAAGCGTTTCAACTAAAGAGGCGTATACGGCGGTTGATGCGGTAGAAAATATGAAGCATCCTAAAAACAATACTATGTTAGAGTTATTGGCGGATGCTGAATGTGACGAAGCCTTAAAATACTGTGCAAACGTATTTGAACAAGCATTTGATATCCCCGGTAGAGTTGATATTAAAGATACTTTTAATAAAAACGGTGCTTTAGCCGCTTGTATGACCGGCTCAGGCTCTGCCATATACGGAATATTCTCCGATGAAGAAAGTGCCGTGAAAAGTGCGGAAAACTTAAAAACTGACTTTAAAAACGTTTATATTTGCCGTCCTGAAAAAACAGGTGTGGAAATAATTTCAAAATAAAAATATAAAACTGAATAAATTAAAAAGAAACCGTCCAAAATCTTTGTGAAAACAAAACAGAGGACGGTTTTATTATGACTATTTTTAAATATAAAGCATTTAACGA
Organism: Clostridia bacterium; assembly: GCA_017937865.1. GTDB lineage: Bacteria > Bacillota > Clostridia > Oscillospirales > Acutalibacteraceae > DTU089. The sequence continues at coordinate 18,244 of JAGBCU010000017.1, forward strand.
AAGAAAAGATAAAATTCTGCTATCTGTAACTGCTATAATAATTATATTGTATATAGCTTTTTCTTTTACTTATTTTACTGCCTCTTCTGAAAGCGTAAGGGGTGATGTTGTAAGGCTTCATATTCTTGCAAACAGCGATTCTGAAGAAGACCAAGAGGTAAAGCTACTTGTAAGAGATGCTCTTTTAAACGAAAATACAAGGCTTTTATCAGGTGGCGTTAACACAGAAAATGCAGAAGAATACTTTTTAGAAAATAAAGAGAAGCTTTTAGAAACGGCTAAAGAAACTCTCGAAAAAAATAATTTTAATTATGATGCTTCAATCTCATTAGGTAAAGAATATTTTGAAACAAGACGTTACGGTGATTTAACTTTTCCTGCCGGGGAATACACATCGCTCAAAATTGTTTTAGGTGAGGGAAAGGGGCATAACTGGTGGTGCGTTATGTTTCCGCCTCTTTGCGTTCCTGCGGCAGATGACGTAGAAGCAGATGAAAGTAAGACCGCCACTTACCTCACTCACGGCGGAGAAAAAATAGTAAACGGCGGTAATAAGTATGTTATTAAATTTAAGCTATTGGAAATTTACGAAGAGTTAAGAAATGAATTGCTGAAATGATGTAAATCAAGAATTAAATAATCGCTTCACAATGCCTTGTAACGTGGCAACCCACGTTAACGGCAACGGGTAAGCCTGCTATGTGAGTGGGAGCTGCTTCAATATTAACTGCAAGGGCGGTTATATCACCGCCGAAGCCTTGAGCACCTATATTTAATTTGTTGACTTCAGTAAGCATTCTTTCTTCTAAAGCCTTATAAAACTCATCGGTATTTCTTAAAGAAATATCTCTGCAGAGAGCTTTTTTGGAAAGAAGAGCAACGCCCTCAAAGTCGCTACCGATACCAACACCCAGAACAACGGGTGGGCAGGGGTTAGCATCAGCAACCTTTACCGTTTCAACAACAAAGCTTACAATATCGTCAATAGTAGCAGAGGGTGTAAACATTTTAATTCTGCTCATATTCTCACTGCCGAATCCTTTTGGTGCGGCGGTGAGTTTAATTTTATCACCCTCAACAAGTGAAAGGTGGATAAGGGCAGGGGTATTATCGGTTGTATTAACTCTTTTTAAAGGGTCGCTAACGATTGAACAACGCATTTTGCCGTCAAGATATGCTTTCCTGACACCGTTGTTAACTGCGGTATTAAAATCACCGCCTGTAATATGCACGTCCTGACCTAATTCGCAAAATAAAACTGCCATTCCCGTATCCTGACAAATGGGGATATTTAATTCCTTTGCAACGGAAAGATTTTTACACATATCGCAAAAAATGTTTTTTGCAATAGGTAAGCTTTCTTTATCTTTACTTTTATTTATACATTCTTCAAGGCTTTCGGGTAAAACTGAATTAGCCTTTAAAAAAATTTCTTCAACTGTTTTTTCAATTACACTTACGTTTATTTCTCTCATAAATTCTCACTCATAATTAATACTTTTAAATATTTAAGATATAAAAAATATTTAAACCGTGTCGCAGATACGACACGGTTTTATGTATTTAGCCTCTTTGGTTACCGCCACGACGAGGAGTTGAAGCACCGCGTTTTGCAACATTGCTCTTCTTAAGGTCACTCATTTTGTCGTCACTAATGCTTTTGAATTTTGCCATCATATCTTCAAAAGACATATTTTCGGGCTCTGAACGTTGTGTACCTGTCCAAACGGGAGGCTGAGATTTTTTTGGTCTGTCACCTGCGGGACGCTTGGGTTTAGGCTGTTCTTCTTCCTGAGGAAGAGCCTTTTTGATTGAAAGGGCAATTTTGCCTTTTTCGTTGATATCGATAACCTTAACCTTTACGATATCACCTTCAGATACTTTTTCATGAATATCTTTAATAAAAGTTGATGATACCTCTGAAATATGTACCATACCTGTAGATTTGTCGGGAAGCTCTACAAATGCTCCGAAATTTGTAATACCTGTAACTTTTCCTTCGAGAATCGAACCGATTTCTGCTGCCATATTGTACCCCTAAATGAATTATTCTGCGGAACCCGGTGTTATGTCAACGTAAACTCTTTCGTCGGGCATAACGTAACCCTTTTTCCTTGCATATTCTTCTGCAAGAGCAGCTTCATCACCGTTTTTGATGGCGTCTTTAAGCTGGTCATTTTCGCTGACCTGACTTTCGTAAACGCTTTCAAGCTTGTTAAGTTCGGCTTCTTTAGCATTGATTTCGCTTTGAGCTTTTAAAAAGCTTACACCGAAATACAACAAAAGAATAAGACAGCCGACTATAACAATAACGCTGTATGGTTTGAACTGTTTCTTATTTTTGTTCGTTGCCAAAGTTACTACCGCCTTTCTTTGATGATGCTTTTCCCACACCTAATATACACAATAAATTATACACATATAAACGTAGTTTTGGCAATACCCTTTTTTGCATTTTTGAAGACTTTTTTTCAGTTTTTTTAAATAATTCTTTTATTTTCAAAAAAGATTTATAAAAAAGTCTGTGCAAAAGCTTAAAGGGTAAAGAAATAACGGTAAAAATAAATTTTTTAATTCTTTTTATAATGGCAACAAATTTGTCGGTTAGCCTTATTGCAACAATACCGAAAGAAAAATAATAAAAGACGGCACCTATAATTTCACCAATAATTATGTATGAGCGTATTTCACCCTTGTTTAAGGCAAGGATAAATATATAGCTGAAAAAACCGAAGGAGAAAAAATAAAGGATATCAAAAATAATAGTTGCGGTGCGACTTTTTGTTAAAGAAAGGCGGATTGCTCTGAATACATCATAAAGAATACCGAGAAGAAAGCCTACACCTAAAGAGGTAAGAAAAATTACGGTTTGCTCGCTTTGATGAACGTTATACATCAGCGGAATACTCGCGAAAAGAAGCTACCGGATTTATCGGGCACGTCAGCATAAGAAAGGGATGAAATTCTACCCTCAATGCAAAGCTCCCCGATTTCAAGGGAAAGCTTTGTTATATGAAGCTTTTCACCCTTTACGGTTAATTCACCGTATTCCGTAGAAGCAATTATTGTTTCCTCATCAAAGCTTCCTACGTCATTTACACCCGAAACTGATAACTTTTTTCTGTCTTCAAGAATACAGTTATGGGGTAAAAGGCTCGTTCTTTTTTCATCTGTCATAATAAAAACACCTCCGATAATACCGATTTTATGCGGTAAAAACAGAGGTTAGAACAATATGAAATTATTTTGTTTTTAAATATTCGTTAATAACTGTATATTCACGGTAATACATGCTCATACAGTCTTCTGTTTTAGAGTTGTATTCGCCGAAAATATTCAAGGCTTCATCAATCGGCACCCATCTGGGCATTACACCGTGGTCGATTTCGGTGCTTGTAAGTGATGCTTCACAGCTACCCAATATCTCACAAATAAAGTAATTATTTATATGTAAAGTATCGTGCCAATATTCGTTCATAGTAACAAAAGGCTTTATTGCTTTTACTACAAGCCCCGCTTCTTCCTTTAGCTCTCTTTCACAACATTCCTCAAAGGTTTCCGTGTTTTCAAGACCGCCACCGGGAGTCATATATCTACCTAATCTTGATTCGTGAGTTAAAAGAATTTTTCCGTCTTTTATAATTAAGCCTCGGCAACCTATTCTGACGAATTTCGGTGGCTCGGAATATGAGTCTAAATATTGATTTATAACAGGACAAGGGAGCTTTTGAGCCTTCATTTTATTACCTCATTTAATCTTTGTAATTTTGTCACCTTTTACAAGATATGCGTTTTTACTTATATCAATAAGAGGTTGGTCGTTAAGAGAATCTGTGTAAAAATTTTCTATTTGTGTATCCGGATATAATTCGAAAAATGCTTTTACCTTATTTTCTCTGAAGCAAAGCCTTTTTATTTCGCCTGAATCAAGGTCAATAACAGAGCCTATATAACGGCTTATATTAAGACGTTTACAGATTATCTCCAATGAAAATTCGGGGGAGCAGGATATTATCAGGTCATCGTCACTTTGCACGTCTTTATAAAACGGTTTTATTTTGTGCATATGAGTATCCCAGAAGGTTTTCATTTCCTCGTCGATGCCACCGTGAGATTTTAAATAATCACTTACAATAGTTCCGTATTTTGAGAGAGCCTGCTCAACGGTTATTTTCCCTTGCTTGTATTTCAAAATAGCTTTAAAAAGCGAGGGGAGATATTTTAAAAGTGATTTATCCTTCTTGCAGTAATAAAGAAAGAAATCAACAACGCTTTCACCGTCGTAAATCGTATTATCAAAATCAAAAACATTCATTTTAACACCCCGTTGTAAAGGTTTTTATTTGTTTTCGGACATCATTGCCGCTGCAATTGCATTTGAAGTCTGAGGGTAGTTAACAAAGCTGTAAAAGTCGGTATAGTTTTCGTTCCCGCAGGGAAGAATTTTGTTTTCGTTCTCGCTTAACTCAATACATATACCGGGGCGGTTGTAGGTGTGTCTGAACCAGTTTTCAAATCCGCCACCGTAATCCTTTGGCTTTTCGGTTGGGCTTGATGCAGGTACAAGCCCCGTTGCGTTTCCGATATCTTTTGCAAATGCTTCATAAACCGAGTTTAAAGCGGTGTTATATGTATCGCCCCAGAAAATACAGTTACCTTTAATGTGAACTGAAATCAAAAAATCAAATTCATTTTCTTCACAAAGGTTTATGAGGTTTTTTGTTTCTTTAGCGTCACCGCTTTCGTAGCCTTTAAAATAAAAGTCTGCAGGGGCGGTTACGTTGTTGTTGATGCTTTCCCAGGCAATCGGGAAGTTTCTGTTTAAATCAACCCCGTTTTTATTTGCTTTGTATTCGGAAAGCTTTGATATTTTAACAAAGTCTTCGGCTTTATCGCGGGAATAAATAATTTCAAGCCCGTCGGGATTTATACAAGGGATGATGTAAAGAGTATAAGTATCTAAAAGATTTTTAATATTATATTCTCCGTGAAAGCCTGTTGTAGTATAAGCAACACAATAATCCTCAACTACTTTAAGAAGGTATTTTGTAGTGATATGCTCTCTTGCGTGAATTGCCCCAACAATAAGAGCCTTCTTTTCTCCGTTACCCAAAGAGAACATAAGCTGCTGTCTTCCTGCTTCGCTTGTACCAATTGAATAAAGTGATAAAAGCTTTGGAAAACGGTTTTTCAGCTTGTCCATATTCTTAGCGAGCGAAATATAGCTTTCTGCTTCAGATGTTATTATTAACGGCGGCAAAGCCTCGTTTTTGTTAAGCACAGCCTCTTGAGAAGAAACGGGTGCTTCGGGGGATGAGTTTATAAGCGGAATAACGCTTAACACAATACCCAGAATTAAAACGATAACACCGGTAACGGATAAACCAATGATAGAATTTTTATAAGTTTTATTACTCATTTTAAAATCCTCAGAATCATTTTATTATTACTGCACTGTTAGCAGATATTTTCACAAAATCACTTACCTGCGAGCTTGATATAAGCTCGGTTTTATATTTGAATTCATCGGGTAAATAATAGTCTATTTCGTGTGGGTTTCTGTTAACGATTACAAAAATCTGTTCATCATCAGCTACTCGCTTATATGCAACGCAGGAAAGCATAGCTGAGTAAGGTACAAAATCACCGTCTTTTAAGCAAGAAAGTGAAGTTCTTATTCCGCCCAATTTCTGATACCAGCTTAAAAGGTCTTTGTCCTCATTTTCCCAAGGATAGAAGCATCGGTTGAATGGGTCACCGCCACCTTGCATACCAGCCTCGTCACCGTAATATACAGAGGGAAAGCCGGGGAGAGTGTATTGCATAACGGTTGCACATTTTAAAAGAGTTTTAGCTTTATTGTATTCTTCGTTTGTAAGCTTGCAGTTAACCTGAATGCTACGTGGCTTATGCTCAATTGAATCGTAAATAATGCTTGTTAAAATACGGGCGGTATCGTGAGTACCGATATGGTTCATAAGACAGTTAAGAGCTTGCTTAGGATAGTTTTCGCATATTCCTGCAACTGCTTCCATAAAGCTTTCTGCAACGCCGTATCTTATAAAGGTTAAAATTGCATTTGCAAAGGGGTAATTCATAACGCTGTCTAATTGGTCACCTAAAAGATAACGTCTTCTGCCACCGTGGCTGAATTTGTTTGTGGCATCCTCCCATACTTCACCTAAAACGATATAGTCGGGATTAATGCATTTTACGGATTTTGTAAATGCATCTAAGAATTTATCGGGTAATTCGTCTGCAACGTCAAGACGGTAGCCGTAAGCACCGCAATCAAGCCATTTTTTAGCGATACCGTTTTCACCCGCAATATAATTTATGAAGCTTTCGTTTTCCTCGTTAGTTTCGGGTAGAGTATCAATACCCCACCAGCTTTTATAAGTGCCGTCGTTGTTAAAGGTGAACCAATCACGGTAAGGGCTGTTACTGCTATTGAAAGCGCCGTTTGAAGCGTATCTTTCTTCTTTATTAAAATAAATACTGTCAGAGCCTGTGTGGCTGAATACTCCGTCAAGGATTATTTTTATATTATATTCTTCTGCTTTTTTACAAAGGTCTTTAAAGTCATCCTCTGTGCCGAGCATTGAATCGATTTTGCTGTAATCGGCGGTGTTGTAACGATGATTTGAATGTGCCTCAAATATAGGGTTAAGATAAATTACGTTTACGCCTAAGGATGCTATATGAGGTAATTTTTCTTCAATACCTTTAAGGTTACCGCAATAATAGTCGTTGTTTAAAATTTTACCGTTTTTATCAGGCTCAAAAACGGGAGTTTCGGTTGTGGTTTGATGAATAACTCTGTCTTGCGGATATTGTAAATCCTTAGCTTTACCCTTGTTAAAACGGTCGGGAAAAATCTGGTACATAATACCGCCCTTTATCCAATCGGGTGTTTTGTAGTCAGATTTATGAACAGTAAGCTGCCATTCTTTTCCTGCAGGGGCAAACTCACCGCAACCGCTTGAACGAAGGTAAATATTACTTTTACCGAAAGAGGTTTCATAAGTGAAATGATAAAAATAAAGACCTATGCCGAAAGTAAGAGTGATATCCCACCACTCTTCGTTGTCGCCATTCATTCCGCACCAAAACAAATCTCTGTATTGCTCTTGCTCGCCATCCTTATGAAAAACTAAGGTTACCTTATGACAAGCAAAGGAACGGGGCATAAGAACAGCAAGCCTCAAACTTTCGTTTGAGGCTATGCTGCCGAATATAGATTTATGTTTTAAATCGCGTGAATTGTATGGAACAAATTGCAAAAAACTCAGTCCTCGTAGCCGTTAGGATTATTGTGCTGCCATCTGTAAGCATCGGCACACATTTCTTCAATGCCTTTTTCTGCTTTCCAGAAAAGCTCTCTTTCTGCTTTAGAAGGGTCAGAATAACAGGTTGCAAGGTCACCGGGACGGCGAGGAGCAATTACGTAAGGAATTTTAACACCTGAAGCCTTTTCGAATGCGGCAACAACCTCAAGAACACTGTAGCCTCTGCCTGTACCAAGGTTGTAAATAGCTACACCTTTTTGAGTTTTGGATTTTTCCAATGCTTTAAGGTGACCTTTAGCGAGGTCAACTACGTGTATGTAATCTCTTACACCTGTTCCGTCAGGTGTCATATAATCGTCACCGTAAACGAATAAATGCTCACGCTTACCCTCTGCAACCTGAGTGATATAAGGCATAAGGTTGTTGGGAATTCCGTTGGGAGCTTCACCGATTCTTCCGCTTTCATGGGCGCCGATAGGATTAAAATATCTTAAAAGACAAATGCTCCATTCAACGTCTGATTTAGAAACGTCGGTGAGAATTTGCTCAATAAAGTACTTTGTTGTACCGTAAGGGTTGGTTGTGCTGCCGATTTTCATATCCTCTGTAAGAGGTGACTGGTTATTCTGACCGTAAACAGTTGCAGAAGAACTGAAAATCATTGTTTTACAGCCGTGAGCTGCCATAACTTGACAAAGAGTTACTGTACCGCCGATGTTGTTCTCGTAATATAATAAAGGTTTTTGGCAAGATTCACCCACAGCTTTAAGACCTGCAAAGTGAATAACTGAATCTATAGAGTATTTGTTAAAAACCTCGTTAAGAGCATCTTTATCGCGGATATCGCATTTTTCAAATGCAAATTCCTTACCTGTTAACTCCTTGATTCTGTCAAGAACAACGGGGCAGCTATTATAAAAATTATCTATAATAACGATTTCCTTACCTGCATTAAGTAATTCTATTGCTGTATGAGAGCCGATGTAGCCTGCTCCGCCGGTTATAAGTACTGCCATAAATATCTATCTCCTTTTGTGAAATTGGTTAATTAAAATGAGTCTTGAGGAATTGTAGGCTCAGTAACGGGAGCCTGAGTTTCGGGAGGAGGAGCCTGGGTTTCGGGCTGTGGTGCCTGAGTTTCGGGCTGTGGTGCTTGGGTTTGAGGTTGTTGTACCTGGGGTTGTGTGTTGTTTGGATTAGGTTGATAGTTAATATGAGGCTGTTGTGTTACATTGGGAAGAGTAGCAGTTACATCAAAAATAGATGTTGATGATTCCTCAGATGTTGATTCAGAGGGTGTGTTATTAACTGTTACAACAGGCTTTGTAGTATCGTCTGACTGAACGTTATTTGTGTCACCTGCCTGGAGAGAGTTTTTCTCGGGTGCATCTGAGGATGTTACAAAATATCCGCCGAATTTAAAGCCGAGAATAACACAGATTACAACTGCAACGATAAATACTGCGATAGCTGCTATTGTACCTTTTTTACCAACTGATGCAACAGGTCTTGCATTTGCCTGTATTTCAGCCTCAATAAGAGCCTGCTCGTATTTTGCTTTTTCTTCGTCGGTAGCTGTAAGCTTGAATACAACCTCATCGATATATTTATCAATCATTACGTAAAGCTCGTTTGTGGCTTCGATGATTAAATTGTCAATGCTCTCACCGGGATTTGCAAAAAGCTTTTTAACAATAACCTTTTCGTCAGTGGCAACGCTGATGAAGGTGTAATAGCTGATAACTGTATCGCCGTTTTTTTCGCGGAAGATGTTTGAAATAGATGCGCCTAACTCTGCGTTTCTTAAATCCATTGCACCTTTTGCAAGCTGTGCGGCATATTCTTTTAAATTTTCAACGCCGTCATCATTTACAAAGGGAGTAAAGAAAACGGTGCCTTCGTTATGTGCGCAATTTTTAATATCCTCTTTAAGTACCTTTGAAGCGGGAGTAGAGGGGATAGCAAGTCTTAAATTGTTTTTAATAAGCTTTGCAACAATATTTTTTGCCTTGGGTGATGCGATTGCAGAGCTTGAAATATCCTCAAAGGTAGCTTCCTTAGCTTCCTCACCCTTGAAGAAGGGTAAAGATGAATTTACAAGAATATGGGGAACAATATTTTCGTTAAGAGGGAATACAACGATATACTGCTCTGCTGATTTCACATAGAAACCGCTGTAAAGTCCGTTTTCTGAAATAAGCTCAACCGCATTTTCAGGTACAAGAGAATGAGCTTTTCGAAGCTTTTCTTCTAAAATCTCGCTTCCTATAGCATTATCAATTTTCTCGCTGTAAGAGGGGGCAAGATTGAATGCTTTAATAAATACGGGTTTAAACTTAAGGTAATAGCCTGTTTCAACACCTATAAGTAAGACCTCGCTACTTTCAAGCGCCTCGGAAATGCCTTTGAAAAGCTTGTTAGGGTCAGAAAAAGAATCAAAATACACACTGTTTTCGCTGGTTTTTGATATGACGTCATTTTTTACAGCTGCGAGTGTAATACTGTCTTTTTCAAAAGAAAATGCTTTAATTTTCATGTTCACACCTCTATATAAAAATCCTATGATTAATCAATATAAATAAAATTTAGGGTCATCCTTGTAAGGATTGTTTCTCGCGTTATCATAGTAAGAATCGGGATATTTTACAGGAGAGCTTTTATACTCTGCTAAATCTGTATCAACTACTGACGATTCACCGTCTCTTACCATTCTTGCTATAACTATAAGTCTTGCATCGTTAAACTCGTAAGTACACGTGCAAAGTGTAAGAAGCTTATCTGTGGGAAGCAGGTCAACACCGGTTGTGTAAAGCTTTCTTTTATCGATTTCTTTAATATACTCTTCAAAGCAAAGGTCTGAACAGTTATCAAAGGTGAAATCAAAGAAATAACCGTTGTTGCTTGCAGTTGAACCGTTTGTCATTATAACTGCGTATATTTTCCAATCGTGCTTTTCAAAAAGAGTATCAAATTGAATAACGGGATGCTTTCTGAAATAATCCATACTCTTGTAGTTTAAGAGTGCGGCAAATCTTGAGCCGTCGTTCATATTGTGACCGTAGAGAAGAGTGTTTCTGTCAAAGGGCTTGAAGTCTGCTATGTGAGTTGCAAACACAGCACCGTAGCTTGTAGGCTTACCGTAAAAGTCATGCTTCATATAATACTTATCATTGTCAGCCTGAACTACGGGAGTATCGATTCTCGTACCGTCGATTCTTAAATAACCGATTGTATCGGGGTTATGCGCGTAATAGAGCACGTAATCGTAAAGAATACCCGCAGGTAGCTTTTTGTCTAAAAGCTCGGGATACATTTCATAAAGATATGCCCATCGCTCTTCTTCCGTCATTGATTCAAGGTCTTTTTTTACGTCGTCGGGAATCATAGCTAAGCCGTGATTCTTTTCTTCCTGTTTTAAAACGAGGAATTTTTCAATACCTTTTTTTCCGATATATAAAGAGGAAATTACAATTGCAAAAACAAGAACAAAGCTAAGAACATTAAAGGAAATTTTCTTTATCTTTTTGGCTCTGTGTTTTTTGATGATTTCCAGTTTTTTTGATTCATCATTTCGGTAAACGGTTTCTTCCGATCCGCTGAAATAGCGATAATCGAAATCATTCGTTTGCTTTTTTTTCTTCATTTATACCACCTAAGTTGACGAAACCGGTTTAAAAAATTTTCGAAGCGGTTTTCGCCAATTGATTGTTAAAATATTTGTAGCTGTTAAAGATTTACTTTAACAGCTTTAAAGCCGTTTCTACGGCAGATAATCTGTTTTGAAGTCTTACGTTGTCAGAAAAATTATTTTTTAATTCTATTGTTTTGGTTACGTTGCCGTCGGCAAGGCTTACGTAGATAAGTCCAACGGGCTTTTGAGTGTTATCGGATAAAGGACCCGCAATTCCCGTTATGCCTATCCCTAAATCGCTTTCTAAGGCTTTACGCACACCGTTTGCCATTTCCTCGGCGGTTTGGGTGCTGACTGCACCGTAAGCTTTTAAGGTTTCCTCCCGTACTCCCAAAACCTTCATTTTAACGTTATTTGAGTAAGAGCATACGCCACCTTGGTATATTGCAGATACACCGCTGATTTCGGTTAAAATTTTACTTAACCAACCACCTGTGCAGGATTCTGCAACGGCTAAGGTTGTGTTGGATTTTTTTAGCTTTTCAACAACCTCTTCTGCAAGAAGTATTAAATCGTTTTCAGTCATTCTTGAACGCCTTCCGATGTTATACATATACGTTGTATTCCTTCAAAGGCTCTTTGGCAAAGAGCATCAATATCGAGAGCCTTTTCAGCCTCTTCAACGTCTTTGAGCTGAGGACGTGTTTTGGGGTGCTTGGGAGTGAAAACAGTGCAACAGTCCTCAAAGGGTTGAATGGAAATATCAAAGGTTTCAATATTCCTTGATATTTTGATTATTTCTTCCTTATCCATACCGATACAGGGACGGAAAACGGGATAGGTTGCAACTGCATCTGTGCAGCCTAAAGCAAGCATTGTCTGACTTGCAACCTGAGCTACGCTTTCGCCTGTGATAAGTGCGTGACAGTCAGAGTTATCAGCTAACATACAGGAAATTCTCATCATGAATCTTCTCATTATGATTGTGAAATATTCTTCGGGACAATTCTCTCTTATTGCCTCCTGAATTTCAGTGAAGGGTACAGTATTGAGCCAGATTCTTCCGCTGTAACGGGCAACCTTTGCTAAAAGGTCGTGTACCTTTTCTTCTGAGCGAAGAGAGGTGTAAGGGGGAGAAGCAAAGTGAATACCTACAAGCTCAACGCCTCGTTTTGCCATCATATAAGCAGCAACAGGGCTATCAATACCGCCTGAAATAAGAAGCATACCTCTACCTGAAGAGCCTACGGGCATACCACCCGCACCCTTTTGCTGATTACCGCGGATATAAGCTCTGTCACGAATTTCAACAACAACCTTTATATCGGGGTCTTTAACCTGAACTGATAAATGGGGGAAGCATTCAAGAAGTCTTTCACCAACCATTGCAGAAATTTCGGGTGAGGTCAAAGGGAATTTCTTATCAGAGCGTTTTGCTTCAACCTTAAAGGTTTTGGCTTCGTTAAGCTGGTCTTTTAAATAAACGGGTGCGATATCAAGAATATCGTTTATATCCTTTTCGGCAACTGCGGCTCTTGAGAAGCCTGCAATACCGAAAACTCTTGAAATTTCATCTGCTGCAGAATCTAAATCCGCGTTATCGTCAAGAGGATTTACTGTTATAGTTGATTGAGACTGTTTGAGCTCAAATGAACCGAAAGGCTTAATTCTCCAACGAATATTTTTCATAAGCATTGCTTCAAATGATGATCTGTTTAAGCCCTTGAGAGCAAGCTCGCCGTCTTTTATAAGGATTATTTCTTTCATAACTGTCCTTTCAAGGTTAACGTTTTTTACCGTATTTCTCAGCCGCTTCTTTTATGGCGGATATTAAAATATCAATTTCTTCTTCCGTATTGTAGCGTGAAAGACTTATTCTCACTGCACTGTCGATTATTTCGGGGGATAAGCCCATAGCAGTTAAAACAGGGCTTCTATGACCCATTTTACACGCAGAGCCTGCAGAAATGCAGATACCCTTTTCATCCATAAAATTAACAATAGGTTGGCTCGGAAGACCGAGAATTGAAATATTTACGATGTAAGGGATTGCATCCTCGGGGGAATTCACCGTAACGCAGGGTATATCAGAAATAGCCTCTACAAGCTTTTTCTTTAAGCCTGAAACGTAAAGTGAATTTTCAGAAACCTTCATTGCCTCTTCTGCTGCGGCACCGAAGGAGAGTATTGCAGGGATTGCTTCCGTGCCTGAGTGAAGACCTTGCTCCTGACCGCCACCGAGTATATACGGCTTAACAGAGCCTTTGTTTTTTATATAAATTCCGCCGACACCTTTAAGGGCGTGAATTTTATGACCGCTTACGGTGATAATATCAGCATCTAAGGTCTTTGGCGTAACGGGAATTTTCGAAAGAGCCTGAATACAATCGGAATGAATAATTGCAGGAGAACCGTTTCGCTTGATTGCTGCTCGTATACTGTTAACGGGAAGAATCGAGCCAACCTCGTTATTAACTGCCATACAAGAAACGAGGATTGTATCCTTATCAATTGCAGAGAAAAATTCATCCTCGTTGATTTTTCCCGATTTGTCAGGTGAAATGCGGATAACCTGAACACCTTTTGATTCAAGATATTTAATAGGCTCCCAAACGCTTGGGTGCTCAATTGCAGTCGTTACAATTTTATTACCCTGACGCTTCATTTTTTCGAAAGCTCCGAAAATTGCGGTGTTGTTTGCAGTAGTGCCTGATGAGGTGAAATAAAAGGTGTTTTCATTAACACCCAAAAGCTTTGAAACTTGCTTTCTTGCAAATTTCAGCTTATTTGAAGCATCGAGCCCTACCTGATGTAAAGAAGAAGGGTTACCCCAACAATTGTTTAAAGCATCGTTGACCGCTTCTATGGCAGTTTTGCACGGCTTTGTTGTGGCACTGTTATCAAAATAAGCAGTCAAACGTCATTACTCCTTTACTGAAAACTTTAAGAGAAGTCGACTTGAGTTTGCGCAAAACTCAACACTTCCCGACTATATCTTATAATCTTAATAATTATACAATATTATTGTACTTTTTGTAAATGGTTTTTGATGAACTTTTATTGTAAAAATAGTGAATATTTTATTAAATCTCGGGAAAAATCCATTGTGGATTGATAATTGAAGATTTAATCTTTAAAAAGGAGTTTTTTTATGAGAAAAAACAGACGAAAATTTGTAAGAATAGTCAGTTTTTTAACTGCGTTTGTAGTCACACTTGCAATATGGGGCGGTGTAAGCACGTATAAGCTTAGTGTAGTTAAAAGACAAGTGAAGGCATCGCAGGAGAGGGCATTAACTCAATTCGGTACGTATATGGACGAAATAGATTTGAATTTGCAAAAATGTATGTATTCTTCGGGTAAAACGATGCTTTCTGATATAGCTTCTGATTTGTGGCGTTCAAGCGCATCGGCTAAGGCAAGCTTGTCAGAAATAACCGACGGAAATACTGAGATTTCGGGCATTTATAAATTTCTTTCTCAAGTTGGCGAGTACACTCTTTCGCTCAACAATAAATTAGCATCAGGTAAAGCTGTTTCAAAGGAAGAAACTGAAAATCTTAAAAAGCTCAAGGAATATTCACGACAGATTTCCGAAAGTGTAAATTACCTTATTGAGCAAGAGGAAAACGGATTTCTGGATTTTGAAGAGGTAAAAACCACGCTTCAAAGCGAAGGTAGTGACAGGCTTTATCTTTCTGACGAATTGAATGATACTAATCAAGCCATTCAGGATTATCCTACGCTTATTTATGACGGTCCCTTTTCAGACCATATTGACAGTAAGGAATCCTCTGTTTTAAAGGATTTAGACGAAATATCCCAACAAAAAGCACAAGAGAGAGCAGCATCGTTTTTAGGTATAAAAAGTGAAGAATTATACTTTTTATGTAAAACAAGCAGTAATATGAGCACCTATACCTTTTACAATACAACAACTACAATTTCCGTTACGCAAAAGGGTGGTTTGATTTCTTCAATGCTTTCATCATCCTTTGCGGGAGAAAGCCGTTTAACTACAGAGCAAGCAATAGAAAAAGCTACGGAATTTTTGAAAAAAGTAGGCTACCAAAATATAAAAGAGAGCTATTACTCTACAAACGACGGTATATGCACTATAAATTTTGCCTACTATGAAGACGGTATAATTTACTACACCGATTTGATAAAGGTAAGTATTGCCCTTGACGACGGTGCTGTAACAGCATTTGATTCTACAGGCTATCTTATGAATCATAAGAAGAGAAGTATTCCCGAAAACGTGAATTATACTATAGAATCGGGAGCAATGCTTCTTAATTCTAATCTTCAGGTCTTATCAGCTAAAAAAGCCGTAATCCCTACCGAGTGGGAAACAGAGGTTTACGTTTATGAATACAGATGTAAAGCAGAGGATGCTCAAGAAATTCTTGTTTATATTGACCCCGTAACAGGCGAAGAAAAGGATATTCTTATTCTTTTATATTCAGACGGCGGAGTTCTTACTAAATAAGAATAAAAAAAGATTTTTGGGAAACAATCATAAAGGAGCTTTAATAATTATCTCCTGAAAGGGCGTGAAGCTATGAAAAAAATAATTGCAATTATGAGTGCTGTTGTTCTTGTGATTTGTCTTGCAATGGTTTTGACAGGTTGCGGCGGAGATAAAGATACACCCACCACAACTACAAATAACACAACAATTACAACAGAGCCTGTTACCGATAACCCCGGTATTGTTACAGATGAGTCAAACAGCGGGGAAAACGGCGTAATTGGTGATATTGTAACTGATATGTCAGAAATGGCATCTGATATGATGACTGATGTTTCTGAAGATATGCAAAGAAGAGTAAGATAAAAAACAAAGAAAACAGACAAGAAATTTACGGTTGTAAATCTCTTGTCTGTATTTTTTAGAAGGTTATAACCTGTTCTGCGAGAGTATTTCCGTTAGCATCAACAAGCTGGAAGGTAACCTCGTAATTTTTAAATTTCGTAGGTGGATATGAAACGTGGGTTGAAGGCTCTTCTGCAGAGAAGTAAACTGATTTTGATTGAGTATAACCGAAAGCAGTTCTGTATTTTATAGATAAACGCTGACCGTAAAGAGCTTCATCCTCAACTACAACGTGGAAATAACAGGTCTTTCCGTTGTCAAGCTCTGTAAGCGCAGTTTCCATATCTGTTGTAGAGTAGTTTACAAAAGCCTTGATTTTATCTGAAGTAACAGTCGCAGAGCCGAGAAGCTGAGTTCTTAATTCTTCACTGTTTCTGTATTTTGCCAAGGTAAGCTCGTTAAGATAGGTTACAGTTGTTTCGTTTTCTGCATCGAAATTCTCTGTAACGTATACATATTTTGCCTCGTTGATTTTCTCTTGGGCATCAGAATAATCAGCTATTGTGTTAAGAAGCTCGATAGCTTCAGAAACTTCTTTATTTTCAATGTGCTTGAGTGCAGATCTATAGGTGCATTCGGTAATCATTGTGCTACTGTCACCGTATTCTGCGATAGCTTTGAAAAGCTTTGTAGCTTCGTCAAAATTACCCTCATCCATTTCAGCCTTTGCCTGAGAATATGTGCAGGACTGTATACGGATATCGCAGTCCTTATAGTCACCTAAAGACTTGTATTCGGTAATAGCTTCGTTGAATTTCTTTTCTTCTTCAAGCTTTGAAGCTTTACTGTAAATGCTTTCGTTACGCTTATCCTCGCTATCCTTGTAATCATTAAGCTCAGCGAAGGCAACGGCAGCAGCATCAAATTTACCGCTTTCAAATAGAGCAACTGCATTGTTGTATTTGTAGTCATTTATAAAGCCGGGAATATATTTATAACCTGCAACTGCACCGATTACTAAAATAATCAACAAAACAACTACAAGACCTTTTTTGCTCTTCTTTTTCTTCTTTTTAGGCTTTTCGTTTTCAGCTTCTGTTATATCTATATCGGACTCAATAACGTTTGAAGCATCAACAGTAAATTCTTCTTTAGTTTCTGCTGTTTTTTCTGCTTCAGTTATCTCTTCTTCGTTTATAACCTCTGCTTCTTCATCTGTATTTTCAGGAAGGGCTTCTTCAATAGCTTCTTCTGCAACGGCTTCGGAAATCTCTTCTGCAGCTTCTTCTGCAATAACCTCTTCTGTAGCTTCAACAGCTTCAGCGTCTATAGAAGCCTCTTCAACTGCTTCAGTAGCCTCTGCTACCTCAACTGTTTCTTCTGCCTCTTCTGAAGGCTTTTCGTCAGAATCAATTTCAATAACGGCTTCGGTAGCTTCTCCTGCTTCGTCGTTGCTTTCTGCTTCAGCCTCGGTCTCTTCAACAGCTTCAACCTCAACGATAGCATCGGCTGTATCGGCTGTATCGGCTTCAGCTGCCGTTTCTTCTTCAACTTCAATAACGGAAGCTTCTTCTTCGTCAGCAAGCTCAATAGCTTCATCAACATCAGCTTCTGCAAATTCAGTATTTTCTTCAGCTACAGGAGCTACATCAGTAGAAGAAATATCCTCTATATTTTCGGCTACTTCTTCAACAACCTCTATTTCAGGCTCAATAATAACAACCGTTTCGGTTTGCATATTGATGTTTTCGTCAAAATGCTCTTTATAGCTTTCCTCAAGGAATTCATAAGAAATGCTCTTAAGCTTTGTACCGATTGCGGCAGTGCCCTTAATTGTGTTGTATTGACCCTGCTCAAGAATTTCCGCAAGCTCAGTAAACTTTGCAGCTTCTCTTAAAAGGAATTCGTATTTGTCATGGCTTTTTTCAAAGAACATAACAATACAGCGATAATAAATTTCAAGGTTTTTGATATCGTTTGAAAGAATGCCTGTAAATACTGTGTGAGCAGCAATGTTATCGCAAATTTTCTGGTATTTGATATTACCGACTTCGGTGGCAATATCACCGCTTACGAAGAAGCAATCTGAGAATTTAACAGAAAGCTGAATTGTATTTCTGCCGTTAAAATCGTTAACAACATCAATAAGTGATGAACGGAATGCACGTGCTTCCTTTTGGATATCAAGCACAGTAGCAACCTGTTTCTTTATTTTTTCTGCATCTGCATCAGCAAAAAGTCTGACATGAGCTTCGGTAAGAGCTATTTCAAGCTTTTTAGCTTCGTCGTTTGCTATTGCGATAAATGCGGGAAGCTCGTCATCGGAAATATCGCCGAGAGCTTCAAGAATTTTTTCGTATGTATCTTTTAAAGAAACCGTATCTTCATCAAAGCTATAACCGTCGCAAAGAGCCTTATAAATAATTGCTTTAGGCTCTGCACCGTTTTTTACGATATATTTCATAAGACAGTTGTCAGCCTCGTTAAAGCTTCCCTCATTGTAATACTGTACACCCAAAAGAAGATTTTCTTCATTGCTTGAGAAAACAGCTTCGCAGGAAGGACAAACCAAACTGTCATCTTTATTCTGAAGATAGGCGTTTTTACATTTTGTACAAACGATTCTAATCATAAATTAACCTCGCTTAATTAAGAGTTGGAAAGCTCGTCTGAATTAAGTTTTCAGGACAGTCATTTCCAATCATATCTTTCACCATAATAACACAAATCGACCGCTCTTTTCAATATTTTATTACAAAAATATTGCAGAAACGGTCGAAAATAGTAACAAATTTGTTATTTTATAGGTGTTTTAATAGGGGAGTTTTTGCTTCAAACCTTTTTTATCCAGAATTCGCAGAATTTAAAGCCTTCGGTAGCCTCTTCGATTTTCAAGTTGATTGTACCGTTTATGATAAGGCTTTTCGGGATTAAATATTCACAGCTTTCAAAGCCGTCAACAAGAAATGCTTCGTCAAATTCTATATCTTTTTTACCGCCGTAGCGTTTACCGTCGTAAATAACGGTATCGTTTACGGTGACGGTATGATGCTCGATTTCATCGGCATTTTCGGACTTGTAAACCACCTTTAAGGTGTAGTCGCAATCTGAAGCGAAGCCACCGAAAAATGCTTCAAAATTAAAGTGGTCAAAAACTTTTGCCATACCCATAGGTATAGGTTTTTCCTTTGTATACGGACGGTCTGCCTGAATATCCATATAAAACTCACCCTTTTGGCGAGTGCCTAAGGTATTAAGGTTATGAAGTGCTACGGAATAATAAACCTCTTCAGATTTTGATTTTCTTGCATCAATTATTTTCTTTAATTTATCTGCTTTTTCACTTTCGGATAGCCCTTCAAGCTTTTCGCATTTTTTAAGTAAAAACGCTCTGTCAGTAACGTTGTTGTCAATAGTTTCAAGGGTTGCTCCTCGCTCCCAGCTATCAGCACAGTAGTTTTCGACGTCAAGCTGTAATCCGATTAAATCAAATAGCTTTTTCCCGAGAAAATCAATTTCATTTCTCAATTGAATATATGTTTCGTCAAAGGGCTTCTGTAATTCATTTAAAGCATTTTTGAAATCGTTAACAGAAAGATATTTTTCTGCATTTTTTATGAGTTGAAGCTCAAAAGCACGTCTCATTTTTACAAGCTTATCGCAACAAGCTCTGAAGTAAAGCTGAGTGAAACGCCAGTTTTCAGAAAGATGGGGATAATCTTTTTTAAGCTCACAAAATCCCTTGTAAGCAAGGTCTATACAAGGATTTTCCTCGGGGGCAGATTGCCAGTTTTTCTCTAAAAGGAGAATTAAATCCGCAATTTTTTCTTCATCGGAGCCATACATAAAGCACCTTGCATAGTCGAGAAGAATCTCACGAAGAGGCGTGTTTGCATTAAATTCAAGAGCACTCCATACGGCTTTGTTAAGGTCATCGTGAACACCCTCCGAATAGCTTACGCTACCTATTGTGTAGGGAGAAAAAATTCTGTGAAGAGTATGTAATTCAGTTGGTCGGGGATTAACGCTTTCTCTTGAAAGGGTAGCGGCGTATGAAAAATGCCAATCGTCTTCAAGGAAGTTTACGGGGTATTCGCATCTTAAATTATGAGTTATATCTGGGTAAAACCTCATCGGATATTTTGCAGGTATTCTTTTTCTTAACTCGTGAATAGGAAAAGCGTGGTTAGGACCCATAATTACTGCGTCAATCTCATCGGGTAAAGCTGATAATTTATCAACAAGAACATTACCCCAATCTCTGTATTCGTGGGGAGCTTGAGCAGAGGGGTGCATTTTTGCTTTCGGGTGATATTTTTTTAGCACTTTATCAATTTTTCTGCAACGATCAACAAAAATGTCTGCTTTAAGCTTTCCGGGGTCACCTCCGGGAGGAAAAACGTAGTCAAGACGGGGGAGTGAGGAGTAAAGCTTTTCGCGAAGAGCGAGTGCCTCTTCCTCTGTTTCGTTATCGTCGTTTGCGTGCCACAAGGAAACGTCTAAATCGATAGTATCAGCAAGGCGTGTAGCCTCTATAAGAAACTCGTATTGCTCGTATTTCATAAGACGGTTTCTGAAGTTTTTATCAGGCTTTGTGCCGTTATGTTCAACGGTGTTTGCACCGAAAGCCATAATATCAAGATAATATTGAAAATATTGGTCGTAATCCCAAGCATCATAAGTGTTAGGAGTAGTTCTGTAGCCTATTTGATGACCGATTATTTCCTTTTGCGGATTATAGAAGCCGTCGATATTTTCTGTGAGAATATTGTCACCGTTTTTGAAAACAGATTTTCTTAAAAAGTGGTAAAAGGCGAAAATAAGTCCTCGTATTGTTTTGCCGTAAAACTCAATAGTTTCACCGTTTACCGTGATTTTATAACAGTTTTTACTGTCCAAATCGGGTGAAATATTAAAGATAAAATTCGCCTCTTTTTCATTGAGGAAAATAGGGGATTTCGTTCTT
Organism: Clostridia bacterium; assembly: GCA_017937865.1. Classification (GTDB taxonomy): domain Bacteria; phylum Bacillota; class Clostridia; order Oscillospirales; family Acutalibacteraceae; genus DTU089. Next base: position 38,949 of record JAGBCU010000017.1, read on the forward strand.
TTGCTGAGTTCTGCTATAAAAAGCTTTGCTGCCGAAATTTCTTCGGGTGTAGTAGCTTTTACGTTAAATTCGGTAAAAGAGATTTTCATAAGCTCCTCCGATAATAAATATTATTTACTGAAATTTTACCACAGGTTATGGCTTCAATCAATAAAAAGTAGGTTAATTTTGTTTTTTGCTTGCAATTTTTATTGCCTATGGTAAAATGTAAGTAAGTTTTTTGAATTAATTATTTGAACGGAGATTTACTATGAATGCTTTTACAGTAAAATGGTACACTAAATTTTTAACCTCACTTTTAAGCTACACTCCTGACTTAAAGGTTGCTATGAAGTTAAAAAATGAGGGTAAATGGGAAGAATACAAGCCTTTGGTTGACAGTAAGGTTCGTGAATGGCTTATACCCTTGATTGATTTGGCAGGTGTTGATTTTGTTGTTAAGGGCGTTGAAAACGTACCTGCAAACGAGCCCATAATTTACACACCTAATCACGCAGGTATGTTTGATATCCCCGCAGTATTTCTTAACGCTCCTACAATGCCTATGTTTATAGCGAAGAAAGAGCTTAGCGCATTTCCCTTTTTAAAACAATGGATGTGGGTGCTTGACTGCGTTTTCGTTGACAGAAAAAATAAAAACGGTGCCCGTTCATCACTTCACGATGCTATAGAAATGGTTAAAAACGGCAGAAGTCTTGTTATCTTCCCCGAGGGTACAAGAAGTAAAAACGGCCAGTTAGGTAAGTTTAAGGGCGGTGCAATGAAAATAGCAATGGAAACAGGTGCAAAGGTTGTTCCCGTGCTTATTGAAGGCTCAAGAGAGCGTCTTGAAGCAACGGGAAACGTTACACCGGGTACGGTTTACGTAACCTTCCTTGACCCAATTGAAACAAAGGGTCTTACAAAAGATGATTTCTTTAAAATGCCCGATGAAATCAGAGCTATGCTTCAAAAAGAAAGAGATAATGCTAAAAACGCTTAAAAGATAAATCAAGCAGTACGAATTGAGTTCGCTCAATTTGTACTGCTTTTGTTTTACTTGAAATATTATTTAAACTCCCATTTAAAAAGAAGAATACCACCGATTGAAATAATAACGCCAATCAGCTTTTGCCATTGAAAATCTACCTTTTCCACACCGAAAAGACCGAACAGCTCAATAAGATATGCAACTAAAAGCTGTGCGGTTACTATTATCATAACCGCTTGAGCAGGGCCCAGACCCGCCATACTTTTTATTACCGTATAGGTTATAAGAGCACCTATAATACCGCCTAAAAGCATATATTTGTTGTCAATTTTAAAAAGCGAGGAGAAATTGCCTTCTCTTCCTGTGAAAAGCCAAGCGGCAAGGCAAAATAAAAGGGCGGTAAACTGAACGAAGGAAGAGGATACCCAAACAGAAGTCTGCTTTGTAACACCCTCGTTAAAAACGCCCTGAATACTCATCAAAGCTCCCGAAACTACAGCAGTAATAACAGCTAACATATAATCACCCGAGAGTATTATTACCTGAAAATTGAATTAAATACAAAATAAAACAGATGTGATTTCGTTTTTTGAAAATTCACATCTGTTTTTATTTAACTTTTATTTGTTTTTAGAGTTTATCTTTCTTCTCTGAAATAGTTTAGTCCAAGGTTTTGCGGTGGTTGATTTTCTTTTTTGTTCATCATACTGGTAACAATTAAAACGATGATTGTAATTACATAGGGTAACATTTTCAAGATTTCTCTTCCTGAGAATGAAATGTTTCCGAAAACAAAGGCTGCAATATATAATGCACCGAAAAGATATGAGCCTATTATTGAGATGTTTGGCTTCCACAATGTGAAGATAACAAGAGCTATAGCAAGCCAACCGAATGCCTCAATAGTTGCTGCATTTTCCCAACTGCCTTTTACATAGTCCATAATATAGAAAACTCCGCCAAATCCTGCAATACCGCCACCTACTAAAATAGCAACGTATTTGTACAATGTTATATTAACACCCATAGCATCTGCAGTTGCAGTGTTTTCACCGATTGCACGAAGGTTAAGACCAACTTTAGTTCGATTAAAAATAAAGGTGGCAATCAATGCAATAAGTATTGCAAAATATACGTAAAAGCCGTGACCGAACAATACCTTAACCACACCGCCGGCGTTTTCGGCAAAAGGTAAGCTTTTTGCGATGATTTTACCAGCGGTTGAAAAATTACTTTTATCAACGTACGAGTGCATTAAAAACTGAGTAAGACCGTTACCGAAAATTGTAATTGCAAGACCTGTAATATTCTGATTACAACGGAATGTAATTGTAATAACAGCATAAATTGCAGCTGTGAGAGAAGCAAAGAGGAAAGCACCGAAAAGTGATGAAAGTATCAGTAAAAGCCAGGATGCACTTTCAGGATTTTCAAGGCCGTTCATATAAAGACTGACGAAAAGACATCCGCCAACAGTACCCGTACACATAATTCCGGGAATACCGAGGTTTAAGTGACCTGCTTTTTCTGTAATCGTTTCACCGATACAGCCGAAAAGAAGAACTGTGCCAATAGCAATTGCACTCATTAAGAATGTTATAATCATTTCTTAATTTCCTCCTTTTCTTTTTTTCTGAAAACGAGCTTATAGTTAATAAAGAATGAGCAGATAATAACTGCAAAATAAACAATACCTACAACTATATTTGATATTGAATCATTTGTAAACATAAAGGTCTTTCTGACCTCAACCATACCCTTGGAAATAAAGGTGATGAAAAAGCTTGTAAGCATAATTAGTAAAGGATTAAATGAAGCAAGCCATGTTGCCATAATACCTGTAAAGCCCATATTATTTGCTGAAGCTGTGCTGACGGTATGGTTAATTGAACCTGCAAGAATAAAGCCTACAAGACCTGCAATAGCACCTGAAAGAAGCATTGTTCTGATAATAACCTTATCGACCTTAATGCCCACATATTTTGCAGTATTGATGCTTTCACCCACAACGGAAATTTCATAACCGTGTTTAGCTGAACGAAGGTAAATATGCATTAAAACTGTAATCAATACAAACAAAATGATAGGTAATAAATATTTATTGCCTATTTCAGGAACGTTACCGTAAGCGATTGGTGCGAGAACACCTGAACCTGATTTTACCCAGATTGTGATACACAAGGAAACCAGACCTTGAGCAATATAGTTCATCATAAGAGTAAACAACGATTCGTTTGTGTTGAATTTTGCTTTGAAAATAGCAGGAATACCTGCCCATACAGCACCTGCAGCCACACTTGCGATAAGCATAAGCAGTATAATAACAGAATCACTTACCTTACCGCCAAGGTAGAACATACAAGCAATTGCAGAAAGACAGCCTACAAGAATCTGACCGTTTCCGCCAAGGTTCCAGAATTTCATTTTAAATGCAGGGAGCAAAGCCATTGAGGTACCGAGCAGGAGAGCTGTGTCCTGAAGTAAAAGCCAGAATTTACGTTCACTTCCCAATGCCCCTGTAAATAGCGACTCAAAGAAATCTCCAATGCCTTTTTCAGAAAACAAAACAGAAATAAATCCGCTTAAAAGTAAGCCTCCAACAATAGCGATGGAATAAATCAGAATGATTTTGGGGAGTTTAATATTATCCCGTTTAACAATTCTGACAAAGGGTTCTTTTAGATTGCTTTTATTCTTTTTCATTCCGTCACCTCATTTTTATCAGATTTTACCATAAGAAGACCAATTTCATCTTTAGTGGTTGTTCTGGCATCAACAATGCCTGAAATTTTACCGCCACTTAAAACAAGTATTCTGTCGCTGAGAGCCATAAGAACGTCAAGATCTTCACCTACAAAAATAACAGAAACACCTTTTTGCTTTTGTTCGTTAAGAAGATTGTAAATAGTGTAGGATGAGTTGATATCAAGTCCGCGGACAGGATAAGCGGTCATTAAAATTGCAGGTGCGGCGGCAATTTCTCGACCGACAAGAACCTTTTGAACGTTACCGCCCGAGAGCTTTCTTACTGCTGTATGTGAATCGGGAGTGTTAACCTCTAACTCGCTGATAATTCTGTCGGCAAGGTCCGAGGGAGTTTTTCTGTCAAGGAATAATGATTTACCTTTTCGATAGCTTCGAAGCATCATATTATCAATAATGCTCATACTGCCGACAAGCCCCATACCCAGTCTGTCCTCGGGGACAAAGGAAAGGCGGATACCGAGCTCGCGAATTTCTCTCGGTGTTTTGTTCTTTAAATCAATAACCTCATCTTCCTTGAAGAGTATTTTTTCCTCATTAACAAGGTTTTTGATTTCTTTTTTAGTTAATTTATCGAATTTGATATCGTTTCCGTTGCTATCCTTGAAAGCATTTTCGTTAGCGAGCTCCATAACTCGCTTGTAGGTTTTGTGATAGAAGGAAACGGGCTTATCTTTTTTAGGGTGATAATATATCAATGTGCCTGAATCGTAATTGTTAAGTCCTGCAATTGCTTCGAGTAATTCTTTTTGACCACTACCTGCAATACCCGCAATACCGAGAATCTCGCCACCAAATGCTTCAAAGGAAACGTTGTCAACTACCTTATAGCCGTCAGAATTTTTTACGGTAAGGCCCGAAACCGAAAGCCTTAATTTAGTGTCAACAGGCTCTGTACGATTGATATTAAGGTCAATTTTTTCACCAACCATCATCTCTGTAAGCTCTTTTTCAGAGGTTTCGGTGGTATTTACTGTTGCTATGCGTTCACCCTTACGTAAAACGGTGACTCTATCTGAGATTTCCATAACCTCATTTAATTTATGGGTAATGATGATGATTGATTTTCCATCATCTCTCATTGCTTTTAAAACCTTGAATAAGCTTCTGATTTCTTGGGGAGTCAAAACTGCCGTGGGTTCATCCAATATAAGAATATCAGCACCTCTGTATAAAACCTTAAGGATTTCAACAGTCTGTTTTTCGGAAACTGACATTTCATATATTTTTTTGTCAAGATTTATATTGAATCCGTATTTTTCAGCCATTTCTTTAATACGGTTATTTACTTCTTTGAGATTATATTTTTCGTTTTCAATACCTAATGCAACGTTTTGTGCCGCAGTGAAAATGTCAATCAACTTGAAATGCTGATGAATCATACCGATTTTATGCTCGAATGCATCACGGGGGGAGCGAATAATAACTTCCTCGCCGTTAATAAGAATTTTACCGGAATCAGGATAATAAATACCGGCTATCATATTCATAAGGGTTGTTTTACCACAACCGTTTTCACCGAGAATAGAGAGTATTTCTCCTTTATAAACATCTAAGCTCACGTTGTTGTTTGCAATGACCTTAGAGCCAAATCTTTTAGTAATATTTTTTAGTTGTAAAATAACAGTTTTCTCCATAAGAAACTCCTAAAAGCTTAAGGATTTTTGTTTGCTTGTCATTTAAGAAAGGCGAAGTTGTTGAGCTTCGCCTTTCCTTTTAGTTAGGTAATATAACCTATTAAATCAAATTATTCTGTAATAGCTGTGATACCGTCAATTATAACGTTGAAGTAAGGAGCTGAACGCTTAGCACTTTCATTAACGAAAGTAATGCCGTTTGCTGTTTCTACAACTTCTGTTTCGGGTATAAAGTCACCTGCATCGTCAACGTCAGCGATAAATGATGTTAAGGGCTTACCTTCAACTGTGAATGTTGAGCAGTCAAATACCTTGATTGTACCATCCTGGAAGCCCTTCTTAACTTCATCAAGCTTTTCCTGTGTGCCTGCTGCTGCAGCGCCACCGAGAGCTGTGATTTCAACAGAGCCTGTAGCGATTGTACCTGTCCAGTCTGTATCAATAGCTTTGTCGTTCTGTACACAATCAATGATGTACTCGAAGTAAGGTGCCCAGTTGATTCTTGAAGCAATGATAAATGTGTTGGGGCATTTTTCTTCAGTTGAACCGTTGTAAGAAACGTTAGGAATGTTTTTCTCTTCGCAAGCAGTGGGAGCACCCCAAGAGTCAGCGTGCTGAGAAATCAACTTACAACCGTTGTCAATAAGAGCAAGAGCTGTTGTCTTTTCAGCTGCTTCATCATACCAGGAGTTTGTATAGCGAACTTCCATAGTAGCGTTTTCTACGATTGATTTAGCACCAAGATAGAATGATGTGTAACCTGAAATAACTTCAGCATAGGGGAAAGCACCAACGTAACCGATTTTTGCGTTTTCGTCAGAAACCTTACCGTCTTTGTCACCGTAGAGCTCAACAAGCTTCATACCTGCTGCAACACCTGCAAGATATCTGCCTTCGTAGATAGAAGCAAAAGCATTGTGGAAGTTTGCAAGACCTGCAGTGTGAGCCTGAGTACCTGTAGCGTGGCAGAATTCAACCTCGGGGAATTCCTTAGCTGCCTGAATCATATAGGGCTCGTGGCCGAATGAGTCAGCGAAGATAAGGTCATAAGATTCTGCTAAGTCAGCTGCCTGATCGTAGCAAGCGGTGCCCTCAGGGATGTCAGTAACGATTGTGTAATCGTCAGCTGTAAGGCCCTTGTTTTCACAAGCAAGCTTGAAAGCATCGATGAAGTTCTTATCGTAAGTTGAAGAGTCACCGTGCAAACAAATAAGAGCAACCTTAATGTTTTCTGTTTCGGATGCATCGGGTGTTTTGTCGTCGCCGCAAGCTGTGAAGCAGCCAACTACCATTACGAGAGCGAGGCAGAGAGCGAGGACTTTTGCGAACTTTTTCATTGTCATTACCTCCAAAATGGAATTTTTTTATTGTCAGCTATCAATTTCGGGTGTGAATGTGATTTCACCGTCATTCATACTCTCAACGATTGCTAATGACCTAACTTTATAGCCCTTTTCACGAAGAGCCTTGCCACCGGGCTGGAAGCCCTTTTCAATGGCAATACCGATACCTACAACCTGAGCACCGGCTTGTCCGATGATATCAATAAGAGCGTTACAAGCGTTTCCGCCCGCCATAAAATCGTCAATAATCAAAACCTTATCTTCAGATGAAAGATATTTTTTTGAAACGTTCATTGTGTATTCGTTGCCGTGGGTGAAGGAGTAGCATTTAGCAGAGTAAACCTCATTGCCAACATTTTTATGAGCCGCTTTCTTTGCGAAAAGGGCGGGGATACCGAAGCAACGGGCAGCTGCAACGGCGATTGATATACCTGAAGATTCAATTGTCACAACCTTTGTAGCACCGCAATCCTTGAAGAGTCGGTAAAACTCTTTGCCCATTTCTTCAACAAGTATAGGGTCGATTTGATGATTTAAAAACATATCAACCTTAAGAATATCGGTTCCTATGGCTGTTCCTTCGTTTTTTATTTTTTCTTCAAGCAGTTTCATAACTGTCACCCACACTGGAATTTGGATTTATAAATTTTTTATATGGAAATTATACATTTTATAAGAAGTCATTTCAAGAGGAATTTTTGCGAAAAATGCAGTTTTTTAACTTTTCGTTTACTTTGTACAAATGAGTGAAAAAATATAATGCAAAATGTAAAAAATGAAATTGTAAAAAACCAAAAACACGTTGTTGGTCAAAATGACGAATGTAAAAGAAATTTCTAACAAAGTTAAAGGTTTATCACTGTGGAATTGTAAAGATAAAAAGCTTTACACAGTGTTTCGAGTGAGAAGTAGCTTTCAATATAAATGTAAAAAAATATCAATAAAACCAACGAAAAACAGTTTTTTTCTGTATTCAAGAATAGTAAAGTTTTAAGGCTTTACATGTATAATTGTTAAAAATACACAAAGCATCGTTATTTTATCTAACTCGTAGGTAACGTACTAACTCGTTCCATATTTTTAGTACGCCAACACAAAAATATGCGTAAACCCTATTTGTAAGGAACGTGGCTCTGCCCGTTCCGGTTTGGGAGCAAAACGTTTACCGTCGTAATTTATTATGTGGGTGAGTTGGTTTACCGGAACACCCAAAGGGATGTTCCTTACAGTTGCTCAACCAACATTATTGTGGCTAAGGTCGAGTGCAAGGTCAGCAACCTGTTCGGCTGTTAAATCAGCATCGTCGATGTTATCGTACTTTACGTCGCTTTTAACAAGAGCAGCGTTACCGATAACAGTCATGCAGCTGAAAGCCATAACGAGTGCAAGAACCAA
>JAGBCU010000018.1 GCA_017937865.1 Clostridia bacterium
CATTGGCTTTGTTGTGTTGTTCAAAACTCTACTTTTTTCTTCTTTTTTTACTAATTTTTAAAACTCATCGCACAAAAATATCCGAGACCCACTACTTTCTGTGAATCTCGGATTTTTTAGGCTGTTTTTTTACAGCCCCTTTTTTTGTGCTTTTACGTTAATATTAAAAGTTGAAAAGTTTATATTGGTATGATATACTTTTTCATATCAAAAAACGATAGGTGAAAAAATGACTAAATCAAACTATTTATCAAGCGCTGCAAAATATTTTGCTGTTGTTTCAGCTTTGATTCTATTACCTAATTTGTTTTCTGTATTAGGTAGCTCTGAGCAGATGGCTTCTCTTACAGGTAGAATAACGACTCTTTCTTTTTATCTTATTATTGCCGTTACTTACGTTGCTTTAAATGGCGAGGGAATAGCGTACAGAAAAAATAATATTCCCGAAAAATTGCGGAAAATTGTATATCTTAAAAGGTACTTACTTTTTTCGGTACTAGTTAATTTTTCGAAAAACTTTATTGAAAGAAAAACTTTAAATTTTACGGGCAATGATTGGGTGAAAATGATTTTACAGTTTTCATCAAGTATTCTTTTTTCGTTAGCATCCTTCAGCTTTATGGTAACTGTTGTATGGTTATGGTATATAAAACGTGATAAAGGTATTTCGCAACTGTTCAGATTAGAAGCGGTTGCGGTAGCTTTTGGCGTTTTATATAATATTTTTAAGGTTTTCAACCACACCGTTACCGTTTACGATATTAAAATTTTCGGTAGAGTGCTAACGGATTTATTGTCGAATCAAATTCTTTCGGGCATTTTCTGTGTTGCTTGTTGTACCGTTTTTATAATTGCTTTTATTGTTGTATCAAAGCAATATGATAAGCTTTCCTTTAAAGAAGAGGAGGAAAGAAAGAATCTTTTATCATTAAGAAAATCGACGAAGGATATTTATAATGAGGTTGGTTTTGGTATAGATACTGTTGAGGACGATTTTATTCTTAAAGGCTGATATGCTAATTGTTAAATATTTGGAAACAAGCTTTTATTTCTTATTTAGAAATAAAAGCTTGTTCTATTATGATAAAATGTTAAAGAATAGGGATTTATGTCTAAAATCTTATTATTATGAAAATTTTTTAAGGAGTAGTGTATGAAACCGGTTTCTAAAATTATATCAATAACACTTACTTGCTTTATATTTATACATATGCTGCCACTTGCTTCTGCCGTTGATACGAAGAGTAGTCTGATGGGTGACGTAAACGGTGACGGAGTTGTAATGATAGAGGATGCTCTTTTTGTTTTAAGAGCTGCTTCGGGAATTGTACCTTATGACGAAGGTGACTTATACCTTTGCGATACTGACGGTGACGGAATTCTTACGTTGAAGGATGCAAGGCAAATTTTACGTTATGCGTGCGGTATTGACGGCTTTGAAGATGAGCTTTTAAATGCAGGCTTTCCGAAATCATATATAGAGCCTTTATCAAAGCTTCATGATAAATATCCTGACTGGGTTTTTGTACCTATGTTAACAGGTCTTGATTGGCAAGCATCAATAGATGGTGAAAGAACACCTCATTCACAGCAGCTTATCGAAAAAATAGTTGATTCCTCAATGCAATGCTCTTGTGCGCAATGCTACGGTAAAACCTATGAAGGTGGCGGTTGGGTAAGTGCATCAGAGAATGCGGTTAAATATTATATGGATCCCCGTAATTTCTTGACGGAGGAATACATATTCCAGTTTGAAAACATCAGATTTGACGAAGCTCAAACTATAGAGGGTATTGAATCAATTTTAAGCTGGACCTGGATGTATAACGCTGATATTACTTATTACGATGCTTTTGGTAATCTTCTTACTTATTCTGAAAACGGTCAGAATATTAAATATTCTGAAGCAATATTAAGAGCTGCCCGTGACAGCAACGTAAGCGCTTATTACCTCGCTTCAAAAATTGTTCAAGAGGTTGGTTCAAAAAATTCTGCAAACGTAACAACAGCTTGCGGTACAAGCTATCCATATAACGGTATTTACAATTACTACAACATCGGCGCGTATACGGGTGCTGCGGACGGTTTGAGATGGGCAAACGGCTATATGAAAACCGTAAGAAGTACAGTTATGTATTCTGAAGCTAATATTGAGTCTGCTCAGGTTGTAACAATACCCGCTTCAACAACAATTTATTTTGCATATGATTTGGGCGATTTTTATGGCGTAAGAGCCGAGGTAGGCGGAGTTATGTATGCAGGCTTCGTTGTTAAAGACAATATCAGCGTTTCAACGGAATACGGAAGACCATGGAATAATCCGTATCAATCAATTTATTACGGTGCTCGATGGATTTATAATAGCTTTGTTGATACTCAGTACACAGGATATCTTCAAAAATTTAATGTAAATCCTGAAAGCGATACTCTTTACGAATACGAATATATGGCTAACGTAAGAGCTGCGGCGTCTGAATCTTATTATACTTATTCTGCGTATAAAGCAAACGGTACGCTTGAAAGCAGAAAAGTATTTTCAATACCCGTATTTGTAAATATGTCTTACGCCGATTATAGCAAAGAGGATATATTCAGAAATACCGTGCCTGAAATGTCAATAGTTTCAAATACAAATGATACAGTTACAGTACAATGGACTGCTGTAGACGGTGCCGAAGGCTACGAGATATATAAATATGACGAAACGACAAATGAGTATTATTATCTTGATAAGGTAACCTCAACATCTTATACCGCCTACACCAATACCGACTGGGCATATCTTAGCGTTAGAGGCTACAAACAGAAAACTGATTATGAGCTTGAATATACTCTTTTCAGTAACGGTGTTCAAATTCTTAAAGCTCCGAATGCGCCCTCAGGCTTAGTGACAACGGGCTATGATACGAATTATATAAATCTTGCTTGGGGTAATGTTGGGGCTGATGGTTACGAGATATACCGTTACGACGGCATTAGTCAGACATCAACGTATCTTACAACCGTTACCGCAAATTACTATACAGATAGTTCTGTTTTCGGAGGCGTTTATTATCACTATAATGTAAGAGCATTCAGATTAGGTGAAAACGGTAAATTTTATTCATCATGGTCTAACGATCTGCAATTGACAACTCCGGGTCAAACACCTGTTACCGGTGTTGTTAAGGTTTCCGATTATCTTAATATAAGACAGTCGCCTGATTCTACGGCTACAATTGTTGCAAAGGCTTATAATAATCAAAATGTTATAATACTTGAAACCGTAGGTGTTTGGTATAAAGTTCAGTTTGTCTATAATGGCGTAACGTATGTAGGTTACGGTCATTCTGATTATATTGTGACAGATAATTCAACTGTAACACCTCCCACTCCCGAAACACCTGCTCTTGAAGCCTGTCCGTATGCAGAGCCCACGGCGACCTTAGGGCAGGGAAGAAATAATGAAATTACCTCTGTTAAATGGCTTCAATGGTATCTTTATAAATTGGGTTATTTAACCGAAAATGATATAGATGGTGATTTCGGTCCGACTACAAATAATGCAGTAATCCGTTTTCAAACGGATAAAGGACTTGATGTTGACGGTCTTGTCGGTAGTGGCACAAGAGCTGCACTGAAAACCGCTTATGGAATATAAATAGAATTCTGGTGTGAAAATAATAATATGAAAAACAGAATAATAGCAGTTGTGCTTGTTTCGGTGATTACTTTATCTGCTTTTACTGTTAGAGGTTTTGCTTTTTTAAAAGGGGATTTAAATGGCAACGGAGTATTAGAGGTTGCCGATGCTCTTGAAGTGTTGAGAATTTCGTCAGGAATAATTCCCGGAGATTGGTATAAGAAAATGATAGCGGATATGGATTCTGATGAAGTTGTTACTATAAAGGATGCGCGTAGTATCTTAAGTCAAAGTGTGGATCTGACAGATATAAACGATTATCACGAACAGTTAACCCCTTACACCGACCACGGTTTTGGTACTTCAACATTTTGTGTTGTTAATAGTTATTATAGTGAGGTGCTTCCTGCTTCACCTATTGACAACAAGTCGAATCCGTTATATTCTGCAATTCCTTACGGTACCTTTGATATTGTAACGTCTGAACTTATTCACCATAGTGAGAGTGGAAACGATTTTTATGTTTTAGCATCGGGCAGACGTTTGTACGCTAATGAAATTCAAGTTTTTAACGGTTATAATATGCCTTATAATAAGGCTGTTTTAAAGAAAACTGTAACAAAAAATTCAGGTAGTACGCAATTTTATCTCGCTCTTGATTGGCGTGTTCCGTTTAATGTAACCGTAAATCCTCAAGAATACGTTACGGGTTTTAACAGTCGTTCTTTTAATATAAAAGACGGTGTATTTACCGGTAACTATATTGATATAACTTTCAATTATACTACACATACGGAAGGGGAGTTAAGCTTCCCTGAAAGCAACGTTATAAGCCATACTCAATGGATTACTGACGGTAACAATGCAACCTTGAGAGTTTATTTGAAAAATGCCGGTTGCTTTTTCGGTTATACCGCTTATTATGACAGTAACAACTATCTTGTTATTTCGGTAAAAGAAAAGATGAATACTCTTTCGGGTAAGGTTATAGAGATTGACCCCGGTCACGGCGGTAAGGAGCCGGGTGCAGGCTCCGGCACCGGTGTTTACGAAAGAGATGTTACATATAATATTGCTACATATTTAAAAGCATATCTTGAATCAGCAGGTGCAACTGTCGTTTTTTCAAGAGATAATTCAGCATCTGTACCGGAAATTGAAGAACGAAGGTTCAACACTCTGAAAAACAATCCTGATATGTTTGTTTCTGTTCATTGTGATTCTTCTGCTGATTCGTCGGTGAATGGCTCGTCAGCTTATTATTATAAAAACTATTCAGGGCCTTTAGCCTTTGCTATTTCGAGAAATTTACCATCAGCTGTAAAAAAAGATTTGAATTATGCTATGTTTGATAAAGGTGCACATTTTTATCCGTTTATGGTAACAAGAGTTGAAAATTGTCCTGCTGTTTTAGTTGAATGCGGATTTATATCTAATTCTCAGGATTTTGCAATTATAAATTCACCTGCAGGGCAGAATAGTATTGCAAGAGGTATTTATAACGGAATAGTTGAATATTGCAGTTGGTATTAAAAAAAGCTTGTTGAACAAACCGTTCAACAAGCTTTTTTCTTTGTATTGATTTAATTATATTCTTTTTACACCGTTTGTGAAAACTGATTTAATGTTTATATTATCGTCAAAAATCAAAAGGTCCTCGTCGTAGCCTTTTTCAATTTTACCCTTTGATTTACCGAAGCCTAAAATCTCGGCGGGGGTAAGCGATGCCATTTTTACTGCACTGTAAAGAGGTACGCCAACCTCCTTGTACATATTTCTTACGCAGTCGGAAAGCACTGCGGCGCTACCCGCTAAAGCGGAGCGGTCGCTTAATTTCATAACCTTATCTTCATAGATAACGCTCATACCGTTTTCCTGTGTGTAAACGGTGTTTTCTTTTATATCACTTGCGGAAAACTCAAGTCCGTCAGTAATAAGATACATTTTACTGTCGCCCTTGCACTTATAAATAAGCTGTAAAACACCCTTTGGTAAATGCCTTAAATCTGCAATAGTCTGAGTTGAGATTTCGTCAATTACAAGACCTGCTTCAACAACTCCTGCAGTTCTGAAAACGCCCGTTTTGAAGCAAGAGGTACAAGCGTTGTAAATATGAGTAACATCACAAAATCCGTGCTTTACCGCTTCTTCAACTTCCTCAAAGCTTGCGGCGGAATGAGCAACAGAGGGAACAATTCCTCTTGCTTTTAATTTGTCACCTAATTCAAGGCAACCCTCAACCTCGGGTGCGGCACCCATAATAAGAATTTTATCCCATGCTTCAAGCAATTCTTCGGGTGGGTTTTCGTTTGGGTTTAAAATGTTCTCGGGGCTTTGAGCACCTTTATATTTTAGATTGAGATAAGGTCCTTCAAGATGCACGCCTAAAATATTAGCCTTTTCGCTTTTTTCGCTTGCTTCCTTTATTGATAAAACTGCTTTTTTAAGCTGATTTATAGGTGCGGCAAGAGTTGTAGGAACAATTGAGGTTGTGCCGTATTTCAAATGTGCTTCAGCCATTGTGATAATATCATTGTAATCCTCACTCATAGCGCTTTTGTTACCGCCACCGTGAACATGACCGTCAATAAAACCGGGGGAGAGATAATTGCCACAGCAATCTATAACGGTATCGCCGTTCTTTATCTCAAATCTGTCGCATATATCTAAAATTTTACCGTTGTCGGCTATTACGTTGCATTCTCTTATTTTATCAGGAAAAATAACCTTTGCGTTAATATAAATATTCATAAAAACACCTCACTTTTAATTTTAAATATATTCACTCTCATTGTCAATGAAAAGTTTTTTTACCGACTTAAAATGACAAGTATTTTAAACTTAATAATTTAAAATGTATTTGTCAGGGGGTGGTGTGTTGACGGTGTATGCAGACGTGCTTGTAAGCTTGAATATATTAATTACTTATATTTTTCTTGTGTGTACCCGTGTGATTTGCAAAATGGCTACCAATAGATTTCTTGTAGCTGTAGGGAGCTTTATTGGCGGTTTCAGTGCTCTTATAATATTTTTTGATATTAAATATCCGGCGTTATCGATTCTTATTAAGCTATTAACGGCGGCGGTTATAGTAGGGGTATCATTTCTGCCTCGTAGCATACGGGGATTTATAAAGCTGTATTCAGGTTTTTTAACTGTAAGTGTAATCTTCGGCGGTGTTATGTATTTTTTAGAAATTACAATAAATCCCGAAAAAATTATGTATTACAACGGCACCGTTTATTTTGATATGAGTCTTGCTTATCTTGTAGGCAGTGTGCTTGTGATTTACGGTTTGTTTCTTCTTGTACAGTACCTTTTAGATAAAAAAGTAAGTAACGAAAATCTATGCGAATTGAAAATATTCTTTAGAAATACTGCGGTTTCGCTTCCTTCCGTTATTGATACCGGGAACAATTTAACAGACGGCTTAACGGGGCGACCCGTAGCCGTTGCAGAGCTTTCGGAGGTAGCACCGCTTTTTGATTTTAAAGAACTTGATTTTCTTAAAAAAGGTAATTACGAAAGCATTCCCGAAGCACTAAAAAAATATATAAGAGTGGTGCCTTGCGGTGCGGTGACGGGAGAGGGGATTTTGTTAGGCTTTATCCCCGAAAAAGTAGAGGTTAAAACAAAAACAAGGGTTTACATAAACGATTATTGCGTTATAGCGGTTTTAAATAAACAGCTTTCAGAGGGAGAATACAGAGCCTTATTAAACGAAAAAATATTACAAAACAGCCGAGAGGAGAAACGTATTGAAAGCAATGTTTTTTGAATTTATAAATAAATTAAAATTGAAGCTTTTCATAAAATTAGGTCTTAAAAAAATCTATTATATAAATAGTCCGCAAACGTTACCGCCACCGCTTTCAAAGGAAAGAGAACAAGAGCTTACAGAAAAATTATGCGACGGCGATAAAAAGGCGAGAGATATTCTTGTTGAGCATAATTTAAGGCTTGTAGTTTATATTGCGAAAAAATTTGAAAACTCGGGGGTTAATATTGAGGATTTGATTTCAATAGGCACAATCGGTCTTATAAAAGCTGTAAATACCTTCAGACCCGATAAAAATATAAAGCTTGCAACCTACGCTTCAAGATGCATAGAAAATGAAATTTTAATGTATTTGAGAAAGGTTAATCAGCAGAGGGGAGATATTTCCCTTGATGAGCCCTTAAACGTTGATTGGGACGGTAACGAGCTTTTATTATCCGACGTTTTAGGTTCTGACGGACTCGAAATAAACGACAATATCGAGCAAGAGGATGAAAAAAGAATTCTTCATATGTGTATGAATGATTTATCTGAGCGTGAAAGGCTCATAATGAATATGCGATTTGGTATGGACGGACAAAAGGAGCACACTCAAAAAGAGGTAGCCGATATTTTAGGCATATCTCAAAGCTATATATCCCGCCTTGAAAAAAGAATTATTGTTAAACTGAAAAGGGATATAGAACGTCAAACGGTGGAAAGATAAACAAAAACAGAAATAATAACCTAAACCACTGCCTCAATAACGGTAGTGGTTTTGTACAAACAATAGAAATTTCCTTTGGATAAAATTCACAAACTTTAAAAAACGGCAAAATATTTTTGAAGTTTTTCGGAATTTTTGTCATATATAGATGAAAGCAAAAAAATTTGTTTTCGATAAAATATATAGGAGGAATTCTGATGAAGACAATGTTAAAAGTAATATCAATGATGTTAACGGTGCTTCTTGTTTTCGGACTATTTTCCGTAGCAACACCTGTAGTTGCGGCGGATATACAGGAAAAAGAAGCAACACAAGAGAATTTGCAAAACATTGTAAGTGAAATTTCAGAAAACAACAATCAAAAATATACTGAAATTGTAAGTGAACGTGACAGATTCACAAAAGTTTTTTCGGATGAAACAGGTGCATTAACCGCAGTTGTTTCAACTTCCCCTATTCATTATGAAAAAAACAAAGAATGGGTGGATATTGATAACACGTTAGTTTCTTCCAAAGATTCTTTGATAAATAAAAGCAATAGCTTTTCTGTGGCATTGCCTGACGAATTAGGTGTAAGCGAAAGTATTGAATTAAAAAACAGTGATTATTCTATAAGTTTCACGTTGCAAGGCACGGATTTGTTTGAAAACAACAAAAAGGTTACGGCGCAGAAAAAAGAGAAATCAAACAAAAACGAAAGTAAATCTAAAAATAAAATTGATACGGATTTTTTGGATAAAAATGTTGCAGTATCTTATAGTGAAGTCGGCGAAAATACTGATATAGAGTATACGGTTACTTCAACCGGTATAAAAGAAAATATCGTATTAAACAAAAAGCCGAAAAGCGAAGTCGAATACATTTATGCAATAAAAGCAGATGGGTTAACAGCGGTTAAAAATGATGACAATTCCATTAGTTTCTTAAATAACGACGGAGAAACTATTTTTTATATACCTGCACCCGTTATGTATGATAATAAAAATCAAATTTCTACAGATATTTCTGTTACTCTTTCGGGTGAAAACGGCTTATATGAAATGAAATATATTCCGTCATATGAGTGGTTAAAGAAGACTGCAAAATATCCCGTTATAATTGACCCGATTATCGAATACAGTCCAACAAATGTATCAATATCAGATACGTTCGCCACAAACGAATATCCTAACGACAACCAAGGTACATACCCGTATTTATTAGTAGGAACTGCAGACGGCTATGAATATGTTTCTTATATTACTATGGATTACGATGTTTTGATGGAGCGTTATGGTGTAAATGTTAAAAACGTTTCGTTAGTTGTTCCTGTCAACACCTCTGTTTCTGAGCCGTCAAGGAATTATGAAATAGGAGCATTTCCAATTATAGATTGGTGGAGCGAAACAACCTTAACATATACTAATAAACCCTCACTGGGTAATCAGATTGATGTTAAAACTATATACTCTTGGGATAATAGTCCGACTTTATACTTCGACGTGACTAAGGCATATACACCGGGAAGCAATTACTGTGGAATTGCTTTAAAGCATAGCGACCCCTCTTTAGGAGATGCTATAGCTTATTTAGGTTCAAAAGAAGGAACTGAATATTACGAACCGTCTTATTTCATAGTCGAATACTACGAAACAAGAGGTGTTGAAGAGCAATTTGATTATCACACCCAAGATTTAGGTAGAGCCGGTACTGTATATATAAATGATTTCAGCAATCTTTTGTTTGTTGAAAGAGAAGATATCGGACTTCCCGGCAACGTAATGCCCGTAACAATAAAAAGCTATCTTCAAAGCAGTTACGGTGGAACTTATAGCTTCTTACCTGCATATGAAACGCGAGATTACCCTCATTTCGGCGTAGGCTGGTTAACAAACTTCAACCAGTGTCTTGAATATTACCCGGATATTGACGGGGAAGAAACAATTATCTATATGAGCGGTGACGGTCAGGCTGTTTATTTTCAGCCTTCGGGTACCGAAACTGACGGAAAAGCCGTATGGAATGAAAAAGCAGATAAGTTTTCAAGCAGTAAAGGATATACCCTGTATATCCCGACCCAAAACTTGTCAAATATAACGGGAAATTGGGCTTCGGTTACAGTAAAAGGACCTGACGAAAATACATATGAATTTAATCAGTTTGGCTTTCTTTCCCGTATAGTTTCAGGTGATGAAAGCTTCCCCGGTGCAATAACGGTTTCATATATGGATAACCGATGTGTTATGCTTGACAAGATTATAGACGGTGTTGGCAGAGAATTCCGTTTCAGTTATAACAATTATTATTGTCTTGATTCTATCAACGTGTATAATGCGGACGGTACACCTGTTACAGTGAACGACAATAACGGTAATACTGTTAATTACAAAATCAGCTACGGTTATACTTTTGTTCCTATTCAGGAATTTGGTGGAAACAACTATTCTGTATTAAGCTCAATAACTTATCCTGACGGCGAAAAAGTATATTATAACTACGGTGATTATTATTTCTCAATGCACAACGTTGACGGACGTTCGTTCATTTGCAACAGAACGTCAACAGGAGCATTTGAATATTACGAAACAGCCGTTGATTCTAACGGACAAACCGTAATGGGTGCAAAAATGACCGTTGTTAATGACAACGCTTATCAAAAAACCTTTACCGATTCAAATAACGTTACCGTTACAAAGCAGTTTGATTTATACGGCAGAGTTACCAACACAATAAACTCAGACGGAACCAGTTCTTTGAGAACCTACAGCGAGGAAAATAATGCCTTAGGTCAAATTTCAAACTCATTGTATAATTCTTACGAATATCCAACTACTCATACTGAAACAAATCTCATAAGCAACAGTAGCTTTAATCAAAATACAAGCGACTGGGTTTTAAGTGATTGGGCAACAATAGGAAGTGGCTCGGACAGACTTGTTAATAACAGTAACCCGGGTGCTTTGGCTGTGTTTAACGGAAATGATTGGTTTAACTATGCTTCTCAGGTTGTTTCGTTTGCTAACGGCAAAAGCGGTGATGAATTCCAACTTGATTTTTATTCCTATACGATTAATACAAATTCAAGCTATAATCCAAGTTATGGCTTACTGTATTTCTCATTTGCTACCGTTGAAGCAAGAAATAATATTAACGGCAATGAAGAATGGAAAACCGTTAAAATTATTGAAATGTGCCCGTATAATATGACATGGCAGGGTTATAGCCACCGTTTTGATATTGATTTTGATTACAATGAACTTCAAATAACTCTGGGAAGTTTTTTAGAATACGGAACAGTTATGTTTGACGATGTTGAGCTTTATAACACATATAAAGTTCCGTTAAGTAGCAACAGCAGTACCGATTCCGAGGGTAGCTCTTCCGATACGGAAACCGACGAAACAGGATGTACCTGTAACGGTTGTGAGAAGGCTGACTGCCCCTGCAGAGATTGCTCGGACAACTGCACAAGAGTATGCTGTAACCAAAATTACGACTACGGCACGAACTCAAACGGTTGGTGGTTCGTAATGAACAACGGCGACGAATACTTAGCAATGTGTCAGGAGGTCTACGGTAATTATTACGGTCATAACTGGGATATTAACGGTCTTTATACGTGGAATAACTATAACCAGAGTAACGGTCAGCTCGTTTCTTCAACGAAAGGCAACTCAGTAACAACAAATTATACCTATGATGCAATGAGCCGTTTGAACGGAGTTAAAAACGTTGTAAGCAACTTGAGTAACGGCAGTGAGATGACTACATCGTATCTTTACGAAAAAGACCGAATCAAAAGCGTAACTCATAACGGCTTTTCATATAATTATGAGTATGATGCCTGGGGAAACCCAACTGCAGTTAAAGTAGGCGAGCAACCTCTTGTAAGCTACTCTTATGACTCAGGTCAAAACAGAAGCAGAGTTAACCGTATAACCTACGGTAACGGTGATTATACTGATTATTCGTATTCTACAGACGGAAACATTTCTGTTATAAAGAGTTATTCCTCTGATAACACGTTAAATGCTGAATATCAGTATACTTATAACTCTTCAGGTATACTTTCAAAAATATATGATGTCTTACAGAATACCGAAACTCGATATACCAACGGTAAAACAGAAATATATATTCTCAACGGTAGCGGTGAAGCCGATGACGAGCTTATATATTCAACCGAAATTAACGATAATGAAGAAACAGTTGAATTTTTCGGCGGAAGCGTGTATACTCAAAGTAGAGATATACCATCTGAAAATTTGGAAACAGGCGAAACAACAACTAAATCTGTTTATTCATCACAGTATAAAACCTTCTCTTCCGAAACAACAACCGATTATTACGGAAGACTAAAATCCCGTTATTCAGAAGATTCATTTGTTCAGGATGATGGCTGGGACGTAAAAATGTATCAAAATACCGAATACGGATATTTACCGTTATCGGAAGACCAGACCTCAACCCTTGTCAACTCATATAAAACCGAAATAGGTGCAAGGGCAGATATAGTTGACGAATCTCTTGTGGAAGAAATACCCGAAGAAACCGTTACGGTTATAAAAGAAATTGAATATCTTTACGACTATAATTTGCTTAAAAACATAACGAGAGTAAGAAAGGTTGAAAACGGCGTTACTTCTACTCTTTACAGCTACGTTTACGATGAAGCGGAGCAAATAGTAAGAGAAAACAATTTCGAGTTAGGTAAAACCTACGTTTACGTTTACGATATAGGTGGAAACATTGTTCAGAAAATTGAATATGCTGTTACTGAGGAAACTCTAGGCACGCCTCTTTCAACCACAAATTACGGTTATGATAACGTCTGGAAGGATAAGCTTGTATCATATAACGGAACGGCTATCACAAGCGATGCTATGGGTAATCCTTTAAATGCGGTAAGCCTTAACGTAATCGGTGGCTTAGAAGAACTTGAGCTTGAATGGAGCGGCAGGCAGTTAAGTGCCGTTACAAGAAATACTCAAAGATATGAATACAGCTACGGTTCAAACGGTATGCGAACGGAAATTAGAGAATATAAAAACGGTAGCTTAGAAACCGTTTGTCACTATGCTTGGCAAAACGGTAAGCTTGTAGGTCTTGATATCCGTGACGGCTCAGGTGAGGTTCGCTACGTTGTTAAAATGATTTACGATGATGCAGGTGAATCAACAGGCTACATAATTTTCGACGAAGAAAACTCCAAGCAAGACGTTATGCATTTCCAGAAGAATTTGCAGGGAGATATAACCGGTGTGTTCTGCGAAAGCTACGGTAGTGAGGTTTTAACCTACAAATACGATGCTTGGGGGAATATAACTCCTCAGGTTACAGGCGGCGGCTTATCAATGCTTTATTGGGGCGAAATCGCTTTGCTTCTCACGCCAATCACTTACCGAGGATATATGTACGACCCTTATATTGGTATGTATTATCTTCAGTCGAGATATTATAACCCGGCTTACGGTAGGTTTTTGAATGTTGACGATACGGACATTCTCGAAGCTTCCCAAGGTACAACCCACGGTGCAAATCTGTTTGCTTATTGTAATAATAATCCGGTTATGAATGTGGATTGTACAGGAGAGAGTTCTTTGTTATTTGCTTTTGTTGGCGGATTAAGTACATTTATACCATTTGCTATCGCTTTAATTGGCATACTTATAATTTTGGTTATATATTATTTAAATCCTAACTTATACTCAGATTTGGTTGGAAATATAGATATTAATACAACTTTGAATAACTATAAAACTTTAGTTGTAGTTAACGCTTTTCAGTTGGTAGATGTTAATTTCCGTTCACTTATGAAGGATATTTCTGACAGAATATCCGATTATAAATTCAGAAATGGTAAGCAGAAGCACCATATTGCACCACGCAAAGTATTCTTTTATAAAGGTACTACTAATGAAATTTATTGTTCAACGTATTTAGAACTGGCCGGAATACATATAGATTCACCTATAAATACAATTTGGCTTAATGCTTCTTTTCATAGTGCATTAAATACAAATATGTATTATAGTTATGTTTATAATATAACTAAAACAAGCTATGAAAGTATGAAGAGTGTTGGCGTTTTTTTGTCTTTAGTTTTATTGCAAGCAACATTAGGTACATTTAACTACATATACGTAATGTTCAACGGAGGTTCAGCATGAGTTTTGAATTGATAGACTCAACAAATTGTATGGTAAATTTCTCGCAGGATGATAATATAGTTTTTGTTGCTAATAATTCAAAGAAAAAATACTATTTATATGATTTGGTTTCAAAAAACAAATGTGAACTAACCATGCTTGAAGAGCCAGTATTTTCTTCTGCTTTTTCCAATGACAACAATAAATTAGCTATTCTTACATACAACAAAAAGGATTACAACTTAACCCAAATTATTATCATTGACACCAAAAGCGGTAATTTTTTAAAAGAAATAGATTTAGAAGAATACATTACAGATGATTTTGTTTCAATTACAAAAATTTGTTGGTGTAAAGACCGTGTTGTGCTTTCTTTTCATAGCAGTAAAGAGAAAAAATCAGTAATTGTTGTTGTTGATACTGATAACAATTATAAGATTAATACAAAAGATTTACACAACTATGTGATAGAGAATCTTTTTTGTAATGAAATGAATATAATTTTTATGTGTTCTGATTTTTCTGCAAAAGGATTTAAGGGTTATATTAAATCTTTGAATTGTACGGATTTGGACAAGGATGCAAAATTATTATATAAAACAAAAAATTTAGGGAATAATTTTCGTTTTACTACGGAAGATCAATTCGCAAGTAATATTTCTTTAGCTATTGCATATAAAAAAGGTTTAACTCATGTCTTGCTTCGTCCAATAAAACGTCAATTGGTTTACAAATTTGATATAAGTAGTGAAACTATAATTTCTTTAACAAAAAAACCACTGCTAAAGAAAAAATTAATCGAGCCACAACAGATTTTCGGTGACACCAAAAATTTTTGTGGTGTTGAAAAAAAACATGGCTTTTTCTCTTGTGTTTTTTTTGGTGATGAGAATAAAACTTTGGGAATATATTCTTTTTCTAATTGTAAAAAAATATGCGATTTTACAATTGATAGCCAACTTTTATCTTTCCACACAAAAGATAAAAATATAAATCTTGCTCCCCAAAACTACAAATTCATGAAAAGTGAAGTTTTCGATAGCTTTGTATTTTCTGCAACAGGAAAATATATTCTTCTACATACAAATAAAAAAACCTATATTTACAACACACCAAAGGATTTGTTAGAATTTCTTGAAAACTAACTACCAAGGGCGGTTTTGCCTGTGAATCTTTCAAAATCGCCCTATCTTTCCTATGCACGCCTCTTTCAACAATCAATTACGGTTATGACAACGTCTGGAAGGATAAGCTTGTATCGTATAACGGAACGGCTATCACAAGCGATGCTATGGGTAATCCCTTAAATGCGGTAAGCCTAAACGCAATCGGTGGCTTGGAAAATCTTGAGCTTGAATGGAACGGAAGGCAGTTAAGCGCCGTTACAAGAAATACTCAAAGATATGAATACAGCTACGATTCAAACGGTATGCGAACGGAAATTAGAGAATATAAAAACGGTAGCTTAGAAACCGTTTGTCACTATGCTTGGCAAAACGGTAAGCTTGTAGGTCTTGATATCCGCGACGGCTCAGGCGAGGTTTGCTATGTGATAAAACGAGAGCAATTAAAAATTTTTAAATTAAAGACAAGTATAAATCTGTTTTTATACTTGTCTTTTTTCTTTTTTTGTATTAAAATGGTAAAAAATAGTAGTTCTTCTAAATTTTTCTATGGGAGGAAATGTTATGAAGAAAATGAATAAAGCTCAGATAGCTTTTAAAATTGTTGACGTAGTGGGTTACCTTATTCAGAATGACTACCATTATGAAAACGTGCAAACGGTAGTTGATATAGCTTACGGTGACCACGAGTTAACAAAAGGCGATTTGTATTACACACCCGAAATCTTAACCGACGGTAAAAAACACCCCGTTATAGTTTATTTCCACGGTGGCGGTTTTCTTATGGGCGATAAGAAATACCGCAAAAGCATCAGTGAATATTATGCTAAAGAGGGATACTTTGTTTTTTGTGTTAACTACCGCATGCCCCCTGAAAGAAAGTATCCCGAAATGGTTTATGACTGCGTTGATGCACTCAACTTTTTACCGAAGCTTGCTGAAAAATATAATATAGATTTAGATAATATCGTTCTTACGGGTGACTCTGCAGGTGGCTATATGTGTGCTTATGCCGCTGCTCTTAAATATGATGAGCATTTAAAAGAAAGAGTAGGTTGTGATGCTATCAGCGTTGATTTTAAAGGTCTTATGCTTATGTGCGGTATTTATGACCTTGACGTGCTTTTACAGGGCGGTAAGCTTTTCGGCGTTATTCCTACAACTGCACAAACTCTTTTCGATTTCCCGTTGAAAAAAGATATGTCTAATTTTAAAGACTACGAATATTTTGACTGCCTTTCACCCTCTGCATTTGTTAACGAAAAATGGTGCTCAACCTTTATTTGCTGGGCGGATGACGATTCAGTATGTCAGGGTCAGGGCGAGCCTATGGCGGAAAAATTAAAAGCGGTTGTGCCGTATTATGATTATTATCATGTAAGCGGAATTACAAACAACCATTGCTTCCACCTTACACCCACAATCAATAAATACGCAAAAGAATGTTTGCAGAAATCAGTAGACTTTTTAGCAAAGCTCTTCGCAGAAGAAGAGGTTACTGTATAAATGCGAATTGCGGAATGAAGTCACAAGTCGTCGGTCACCAGAGCTCGCTACGCTCACAGTTTAATAAGGAGTTAGGAGTGTCGGGGCTTCGCCTGTTATAAGCTTGGCAATGACTAATAAATTAAAAATTTGCGATAGCCTTACCTCCCTGTGCGAAGCATAGGGAGGGGGACCGTTCTTTGATGCAACTGTTGTTTACTTTTTATTTATTTCGAGTGATAAAGATGTTTATTCCAAACATTCTAACGGAACGGTGGTGGGTAGTTCTCTTACTTCTTAGGTTTACTAAACCAGAACATAAACACAGAAAGCAGATATCTATGAAACACAAAGATATAACCCACGAAATAGTTGACCAAGCAAACAAATTAAGGAAGCAACAAACTCAAGAAGAAGGTAAGCTTTGGCATTTATATTTGAAGAAAATTAATCCGCGATTTACCCGACAAAAAATAATCGGATTATACATTGTGGATTTTTATTGTGCAAAACTGAAACTTATTATCGAAATAGATGGCGAACAGCATTACTTAGATGAAAATAAAGAATACGAAAAACGTCGAGAAGAATATTTGCAAGGCTTAGGCTATAAGCTATTAAGATTTTATAACAGTGATATAAATAAAAGTCTTAAAAATACTGAAACAACAATTTATCACAGTTGTATAAACAGAGCTGAAGAATTATGTATTGATGTTGAAATAAGCTTTAAATGATATGATAAACGGATAGTATATTTGATTTAATATACTATCCGTTTTCTTTTTACCGTCTTATCGTAATAAATCTAAAAAGTAAGAGAACTACCCACACAATTTGAGGTAATAGGTAGTAGTGAAAAGTGTTATTTTATCTTAGTAAACTTAAGAGGGAAGTGAACTACCCACCACCGTTCCGATTCAATAAACAAATAACAGACAGTATATCGCACGGAATATACTATTTGTTAAGTTTTAGTTTATTAAAGAACGGTCCCCCTCCCTATCCGCCAAAGCGGACAGGGAGGTAAGGCTACCGCTACTTCTCAATTTGTTGCTCACCGCGAAGCTGCTGGAGACCGGCAACTGATGACTGGAGGCTTTTAAGTTGTCGCAGACCCTTAATTTGCCACTTGCCACTTGCCATTTGCCATTAAAAAAGACGGTCTATCGAAGACCGTCTTTAAAATTTATCTTATATTCCCTGTATTTGTTTTAAGTGTAACGTCGTGAGCGCCACCCTCAACAATACTTGTAGCACTAACGAGAGTGAGCTTTGCATCTCTCTGAAGGTCGGGGATAGTAACAACACCGCAGTTGCACATTGTTGATTTAACCTTGTAAAGGCTCTTTGTAACGTTATCGTGAAGTGAACCTGCATAAGTTACGTATGAGTCAACGCCTTCCTCGAATGAAAGCTTGCTCTGACCGCCAAGGTCATATCTCTGCCAGTTACGAGCTCTGTTTGAGCCTTCGCCCCAATACTCTTTAACGTATGTGCCGTTGATGTTGAGCTTGGGTGTGGGGCTTTCGTCAAATCTTGCGAAGTATCTGCCGAGCATAAGGAAGTCAGCACCCATTGCAAGAGCGAGAGTCATATGATAATCGTGAACGATACCGCCGTCAGAGCAAATCGGAACGTAAACACCTGTTTCCTCAAAATATTCATCACGAGCTGCTGCAACCTCAATAAGAGCTGTAGCCTGTCCGCGACCGATACCCTTTGTTTCACGGGTGATACAAATAGAACCGCCACCGATACCTACTTTAATAAAGTCTGCACCTGCTTCTGCAAGGAAACGGAAGCCGTCACGGTCAACAACGTTACCGGCACCAACCTTTACGGTATCACCGTATTTTTCTCTTATAAAAGCGATTGTACGTTTCTGCCATTCTGTATAGCCCTCGGAAGAGTCGATACAAAGAACGTCTGCACCTGCTTCAACGAGTGCAGGAACTCTTTCGGCATAGTCTCTTGTGTTGATACCTGCGCCAACCATATATCTCTTCTGGTCGTCAAGAATTTCCTGGGGATTCTCTTTGTGCTGAGAATAGTCTTTACGGAAAACGAAGTACATAAGATTTCCGTTGTCATCAACGATGGGAAGAGAGTTAAGCTTGTTTTCCCAAATGATGTCGTTAGCCTCTTTAAGAGTTGTTGCTGCGGGAGCAGTAACAAGCTTTTCAAGGGGAGTCATAAACTCGCTTACTTTTAAATCCATAGGCATACGGCTGATTCTGTAGTCACGTGAAGTAACAACGCCGAGAAGCTTACCTGTTGCAGTACCGTCTTCAGTAACAGCCATTGTTGAGTGACCTAATTTATCGTAAAGAGCAATAACGTCGTTTAATGTGTTATCGGGGCAAAGGTTTGCATCACTTACAACAAAGCCTGCCTTGTAGCTTTTAACCCTTGCTACCATTGCAGCCTCGTCTTCAATAGACTGTGAGCCGTAAATGAAAGACATACCACCTTCTTTTGCTAATGCAATAGCGAGAGTATCATTTGATACAGACTGCATAATAGCAGAAACAAGAGGAATGTTAAGAGTGATGGGGGCTTCCTCACCTTTCTTATATTTGCAAAGGGGGGTTCTTAAATCAACGTTGTTAGGAATACAGTCAGGACCGGTGTAACCGGGAATAAGCAAGTATTCGCTGAATGTTCTTGAGGGTTCTGTGCAATAATGTGCCATTCGTATCGCTCCTTGTAACAAAATTATTACATTAAATTGTACTGCTATTTTTCTGAAATGTCAACTATAAATAATAACGATAATCAGCCGACTTTTTTCGATTAAATTATTGTAAAATAACATATTCTATGGTATCATCTTCTTACTTTTAACCGATAGGATGGTAATTCATGGCACATTTTGAAATTGACTTTCACGACAAAAACAGTGAAAGATTTATGATTAGCGGTCGTATCAACCAGATATTAAGGGATATGGAAGCAAAATTCCTTATTGCAGACAGCGTTGATACGGGCGATTTTTTATTCCGCGACGGTCAGTTTTCTATAGAAGAAAAGGATTCGGGTGAGTGGATTCCTTTTAAAGCTAATAAGGATTATTGGGGCTACAAAGAGTGTTATTGCTGGTTTAAACAAAACATCAAAATTCCTGAAAGCTTTAAGGGTCAGCACGTTATTTATAATATAACACCTTATAGCGGTAGAGGCTGGAATAACGAGGTGAACCCCCAATTTATTATCTACGTTAACGGTAAGGTTATTCAGGGTGCAGACAGTAACCACAGATACGTAACTCTTACCCCTTGTGCAGAGGGTGGCGAAGAGCTTGAAATCTGCATTAGTGCATACTCTGATGATTGGGAGTGGAGAGGCGAGATTCAGCTTGGTGCTCAGCTTCAGGTTTTTGACGATATCGCTTACGATACTTATTTTGATATTATTACACCCTTAAAGGTTGCAAAATACAAGGGTGAAGACAGTGATGCAAGAGTTAACATTCTTAAAGCACTTAATGAAGCTTGCAACATTCTTGATATCGATACAAACGATAGAGAGGTTTTCCACGAATCCTGTATTGAAGCATCAAAATATCTTGACGAAAATCTTTACGGCAAGTTTGAAGAGGCAACTGCTTGGTGCGTAGGTCATACCCATATTGACGTTGCTTGGTTATGGCGTCTTCGTCAGACAAGAGATAAAGCCTGCCGTTCATTCTCTACCGTGCTTAAATATATGGATGAATTCCCCGAGTATAAATTTATGTCTTCACAAGCTCAGCTTTATGACTACGTGAAGCAGGATTATCCCGAGGTTTATGAAAGAATAAAGCAGAAAATCAAAGACGGTCAATGGGAGCCCGAGGGCAGTATGTGGGTTGAAGCTGATACAAACGTTGCATCAGGTGAAGCTCTTGTAAGACAGTTTATGGTTGGTAAACGCTTCTTCCGTGATGAATTCGGCGTTGATAATAAGGTTATGTGGTTGCCCGACGTATTCGGTTATTCTGCTGCAATTCCTCAGCTTATCAAAAAGTGCGGAATGAAGTATTTTATGACAACGAAAATCAGCTGGAATGAGTACAATAAATTTCCTTACGATACTTTTAAATGGAGAGGTATTGACGGTACTGAAGTGCTTTCTCATTTCCCGCCCTCTTGCCACGTTACTGTTGATGAACGTCAGAATTGGCAGAGCACTTATAACGCAAAGCTTCGTCCTTTATATATTCTCGGCGGTTACAAGAGATATTCACAAAAGGATTTAGGCAAGGATTTCCTTTGCTCCTACGGCTTCGGTGACGGTGGCGGCGGACCTACTGTTGAAATGCTTCAATACGGCAGAAGAATGGCTAAGGGTATTGAAGGCTGTCCCGTTGTTAAGCAGGCTCATTCATTAGAATTCTTTGAAGACCTTGATAAAAAGGTTTCAAATAATAAACGTCTTCCTGTTTGGTGCGGTGAGCTTTATCTTGAATTCCACCGTGGCACGCTCACAAGTCAGGCAAGAAACAAGAAATATAACCGTAAGAGCGAATGCCTTTATCACGACGTTGAAACACTTTCTGCTATCGCAAATAAAGAGATTGGATTAAGCTACCCGAGAGAAAAGCTTTTAGAAAATTGGAAGCTTATTCTTCTTAATCAGTTCCACGATATTCTTCCCGGCTCTTCAATTAAAGAAGTGTATGAGGATAGCAAAATTGATTACGAAAACGTTCTTAACGCAGGCTGCGAAATGGCAGGGGATGCTCAGGGTGCTCTTGTTTCGAATATTAATCTTGAGGAAAAGAGTATTGTTGTTTTCAATACAACGGGCTTTAACCGTAAGGATGCGGTTATTTGCGATACTCCCTGCGAAAGTGAGTTCGCAATTTTTGATAAAAACGGCAACGAGGTAGCATACCAGAAAACCTATGACGGAAAAATCGTATTTATTGCTGACGTTTGTGCAAAAGGCTACTCTTCTTTTGCAGTAAAAGCCGTTGCACCTAAAAAGGCTGAAAACGTAAATGCTACAATCAAAAATGCTGAAACACCCTTCTTCTCAGTTGAGTTTAATAACGAGGGTAATATTGCAAAGCTTATTCACAAAAAGAGTGGCAGAAGTGTTGCTCCCGACGGTGAAACTGTTGGTAAGGTTATCGCTTATCAGGATAGACCCCATAACCACGAGGCTTGGGATATCAAATGCTATTTTGATGAAAAATCATGGGACCTTGATTTCAAAAATGCTGAAATTATTGAGCAGGGTGCGGTAAGAGTAGTTTATAAGGTTGAAAGAACCTTCAGAAAATCTACCTTTACTGAATTTTATTGCATTTATAATGACCTTGAAAGAATCGACGTTGACTACGAGGCAGATTGGCATGAGGACCACGTTGTTCTTAAGGCGGATTACCCCGTTGACGTTAACGCTACTAAAGCAACCTTTGATATTCAGTTTGGTAACGTTGAGCGTTCAACAACTACAAATACAACATGGGAATTTGCACAGTTTGAGGAATCAATGCATAAATGGGTTGACCTTTCCGATAACAGCTTCGGCCTTTCAATTCTCAACGATTGTAAATACGGTTGCGACGTTAAGCACGGTCGCATAAGACCTACTCTCTTCAGGAGTGCTACCCATCCCAATACAATTCAGGACAGAGAATTCCATTCCTTTACTTTTTCAATTTATCCTCATGAAAACAGAGTTAACGACAGTAATGTTGTTAAAGAAGCTTACAACGTAAACTATCCTCTTTACGCAGTAGTTTCAGAGGCTAATAACGGTGAACTTCCCTCAGATTATTCACTTGTCAGCTGTGACAAGGATAACGTTGTTATTGAAACGGTTAAGGTTGCGGAGGATAGCGATTGCATTATCGTTCGTGCTTACGAAACATGGAACTGCAAAACACCTGCAACGTTAACCTTTGCAGGTAAAATTAAAGAGGCTACCGAATGTAACCTTCTTGAAGAAGAGGATGAAAGCGTTGAATATACAGAAAACACTGTATCTGCAACCTTCAAGCCCTTTGAAATAAAAACCTTTAAAATTAAATTTTAAAAAGAGAGTTTATAAATTATGAGCTACAGTTTTTTTGCTATGGTGTCGAGAATGAAATATATCGACCGCTGGGCACTTATGAGAAATACCGAAAAGGAAAGCCTTGACAGTCACTCAAAAGAGGTGGCTGTCATAGCCCACGCCCTTGCCGTTATTGGTAACAAGCGTTTCGGTAAAAATTATAACCCCGAAAAAGCGGCGGTTTTAGGTCTTTATCACGATACTCACGAAATTATAACGGGCGATATGCCAACCCCTGTAAAATATCAGAATGAAGATATTTTAGTTGCATTTAAAGCTGTTGAGGATGATGCAAACGAAAGGCTTTTAAATAAGCTTCCCGAGGATTTAAGGGATGAATTTAAAAATCTTCTCGATTGTGAGGATGACGAGTTACAGCCGTTGATTAAGGTTGCCGATAAAATCAGCGCCTTAATCAAATGCATAGAAGAAAGAAAAGCAGGCAATACGGAATTCAAAGAGGCGGAAGCAGCTACAAGAAAACGCATAGAGGAATGCAATATCCCCGAAGCAAAGGCCTTTATGGAAGAATTCCTTCCCGCCTACGAACAAACCCTTGATACACTTTAAAAACAAAAAGATTGCAAGCTTCGTGCTTGCAATCTTTTTGTTTTATTATCTATTCTATATTATCTTTTATCTATTATCTTGCGAAGCTTTTGGAATCTTGCATCTTTATAATTGCGATATACAAGCGGGGCTTGTGCGATATATTTTGTTACACAAAATGCGATATATTTCGCTACGCTCAATGCGATATGATATAAATCCTTACTGTTCTCGTGCCGCAGGCACATATCGCACCGTAGGTATATCGCGTACAAAGTACATATCGCAAATCCGTCAGGATTTATATCGCGGTGCGACAGCACCATTATACCTTACTTATTCATAACTCCTGCCCACCAATAGTAGATGGGGATGAATAAAAACATTATCCACGTGTATTTCCAAAGACCTATTGTAAGACCGATAGTAAGAAAAGCGGTAACTATAACAAGAGGAATAGGTAAAGCTAAAAGAAAGCCTCTTTTAGTTTTAGCGCCAACGGCACCGCAAAGCTGATAGTAAATCGGTATAAATAAAAATGCAATCCAGGTAGGGTGCCAGATATGAGTAAGCATACCGAAAGCAACGTATGCGATAGGAATTATAAGAAAAACGGGAACTTTAAGCATTTTGCTTTTTGCACCGGGGAAAATACCGTCAGGAAATTGAACGTTTTTAGCCATAGTTGAACTCCTTTAAAGCTTGTTTTAATCTATGATAACATAATAATATAAATAAAAGCTTTTTACAACAGTAATTTTAAAAGGCGTAGCTATAATTATATTGCATTATAAGAACTTAATTGATATAATCCATATGAAAGCAGGTGTTAGTATGAAAAAATTGAAAGATAAATTGGCTTACGGTGTAGGTGCGGTGGGGCTTGATTTAAGCTACGGGCTTTTTTATTCCTTCCTTGCAAAATATCTTACAGATATTCTTCATCTTAACAAAAAATTCCTTTTGTTTTTAACTCCCGTTGCAAGAATATGGGACGGTATCAACGACCCGTTAATGGGTACTATTGTTGATAATACTAATACAAAAATGGGTAAATATCGCCCGTGGATACTTATAGGTTCAACCTGTAATGCAGTTGTTTTATCACTTCTTTTTACAAATCCGGGGCTTGAGTTGGGCGGTCTTCCGCTTTACATATACGTTGCTTTTCTTTACGTCGGTTGGGGTATGACAAATACAATGGCAGATATATCTTATTGGTCGATGGTGCCGTCTTTTACAAGTGACCCTGCCGAAAGAAGTATAATTGCAACTATTGCCCGTGCCTTTTCGGGTATCGGTCAAGGTATAATTTCGATTTTTACACCTATGGTTTTACCGATTTTAAGTGAAACGGTTATGAACGGAGAGAAAATTGCGGATGCGCGAAGCTATAGCCTTTGGGCAATAATTTGTGCGGTGTGCCTTGTAGGCTTTTCTGCACTTTCTGTTGCAAATACAAAGGAAAGACATATTACAACACCTAAAGAAAAATTCACCTTTAAAAAGATGTTTTTAATAGCCAAAAACAACGACCAGCTTTTAGTTTTTATGCTCTTTGCTATGCTTTCAAATGCAGGATGGTATATGGTTTCGGGTGTTGGCGTTTATTATTTCGACGTTGTTATAGGTGACCCCTCTAAGCAAAGTGCTTTTAACCTTTTAGGTGCGGTAGGCTCTGTTTTAGGTCTTGTGGTTGTTCCTGCTTTAACAAAAATCACAACAAGACGAAGAACTTATCAGATTTCTTTACTTCTTGCGATTTTCGGCTTTATAGGAATGTCGGTTGCAATTAAAACAACGGGCTCATTCCTTTTAATGAATTTATGCTATCTTGTAGCCTCAATCGGTGTTGCTTCAATGTTTGTTCAGCAAACAGTTTTCCTTGCAGATATAGTTGACTACGGCGAGGTTAAGCAGGGCTTCCGTTCAGAGTCTATAACCTTCTCAATGAAGGGCTTTTTGCAGAAAATGGCATACACAATTCAGACGATTATTCTTTTTGCAGGTCTTGAAATTTCTCATTATAATGAGAATCTTCACTATGAAAATGCGGATGAAGTAAAAACGGCAATCAGTTTTATGATGCTTGTTGCTCCTGCAATTCTTATAATACTTTCTCTTATCGTTTATACAACAAAATTCAAGCTTCACGGTAAATTTATGGAAGAAATAACAGCTCAGATTTCGAAAAAACAGGAAGAGAATATTTAAATTTCATTAATAATTTTGTTAATATATGTTAAGTTTTTTCGGTTAAATTATATTTGGTGATGAAAATGAAGGATATCATTAAAAAAATAAAAAATAAGCTAACGGATAGGGGAATGGGTTTAGCAGTAGGCATTTTACTTGCTGTTATGGGTGTCGCTCTTCTTCTCTTCCCGGGTGAATCCTTAACAACGGCTTGTGCCGTGTTGGGGGCCGGAGTGCTTGTTTTATCAGTAATAAGATTCGTGAAATATTTTAACGATAAAAAAGATAGCAAGGAAACCTCTAAAACACTGTTTTCAGGAATATTCTTTTTAATTATTGCATTTGTTCTTTTAATGCATCCGAAGTTTCTTCTTTCTGTTTTTCCGTTTTTAATTGGTCTTGGGGTAGTTTGCTACGGCATAGCCTCTTTCTTCGGAAAGCCCGGACTTTTCGGTAAGATTTTTGCAGTAATAACAGTTTTGTTGGGTGTATCTCTTATAATAAACCCGTTTAACGGCGCAACAAAAATAACCTCTATGGTAGGCTTCGTTATTGCCGTAGTAGGTATAGCTAAGGTTATTTCTGAAATAATGAATAAGGATAAGCCCTTGCTTTCAGACGGCACAGACGAAGATGGGTATAGAGAAGTTGAGTTTAAGGACGTAGAATAAAAAATTGCAAATTGCAAATGGTAAGTGGCAAATTTCGGAACTGCGTTAGCATTATAAAGATGCCAACGAGCTTCGCAAAAAATAATATATATAAGCAAAGGATAGTATATTTACACGAAATATACTATCCTTTATTTTTTTATTTTATAATCGGCACGCAGTGCCCCTTAATTTGCCATTTGCCATTTGCCACTTGCAATTTATAAGCTTTTAAACACATACCCTTGTGCTCTTGCGTAGTCTATAATATCGCCTAAAGCGTCTGCGTTGTCGTACGATACGGCGTGTAAAAGAAGCACGCAACCGGGATGAAGTCTTGAGGTTACCGTATCAAAAGCATATTGCTTTCCTTTAGGGTTATTAACGTCCCAGTCGGCGTAGGCGGTTGACCAGAAAACAGATTTGAAGCCGATGCTTTGTACAAGTTCAAGTGAATTTTCTGAGCAAGCACCCTCGGGAAATCTGAAGTAAGGTGCTGAATAACCGAATTTTGTTCTCAAATAATTATCAAGATTCTGAATTTCTTCGACCATTCTTGTTCTTGAAATAGTTGAAAAATTAGGGTGCGTATCAGAATGATTTCCTACAATATGGCCCTCGTTAATCATTCGTGCAATTAAATCGGGGTTGGATTTTACGTGAGATAAAGTAACAAAAAATGCGGCAGGAACGTTTTTCTCTTTAAGAGTGTCTAAAATTCTGCCTGTACAACCGTTTTCGTATCCGCAGTCAAAGGTCAGATAGATTACCTTTTCACCGCTTGTATCAAGGCATAAACCGCCGTATTTTTCATAAAATTTCTGATTGTTTACAGATATTTCGTGTGGCACACCGCCCTTTGAAACGCCAAAGCTATGGTTATGGGCTGTAGTTGAAAGACCACGCAAATTATCGGGGTCGATAATAGGTAAGGTTTTTTCGGGCAAAGGCTCAAGACCTGTAAAGGTTGCTGAGGTGCCTGTCCGTTGTCCGTATTCTGCATTGCCTGTAAATTGAATTCTGTCCATCGGCACGGGTACGGGTGTTGTTTCGGTAATCGGTGATGAGGTCGGTTGAGTGGATTGCACGGTGCTTTGGGTTTCTTTATTGCTTTCGTCCGACGTGCTTTCGGCTGAAGTTGATTCGTCTGCTTCTTCTGAAGTGGAGGGCGAGGTAGTAGTGGGTGCGGTTGTTGTCGCTTCGGTAGAGATAGTTGAGCTTTCGCTTTCGTTACCGCAAGCGGTAAAACAAATTATTAATGTTAATGTAAGTAAAATTGATACTGCTTTTTTCATAATTTTCCTTTCGACTTTGGTTTTAACAGACTGCAAAGAGTCTTGAGCTTTTTGCAGTCTGTTGTTTATTAATTGTTTTTTATTTCATCATACCTTGAATGTTGTCAAGCATACCATCCATAACCTTGGCAGATTTCTTTGCTATTTTTTTCATTTTTGCTTTAGGACTTACGTTTGCTTTTGTGATACCCGCCGCTATTGCCGCAGCAGCACCAACAGCCATCATAGCACCGCCGATTTTCATGGCATTTTCAGTTTTTGAATTCATTTTTACACCTCCGAAATATTTTTAATATTTTCTCCCGAAAGTGTAGCTGTAAACAGAAAATAATGTTTAAAAAAATGCCATTAAAATTGTAAAAAATTCTTTAAGATACTTTAATCTTGCAAAAATGTGTGATATATTATTGGAATGATTATATTATATTATTCTATCCCAATCAAGGTGATTTTATGGAAAATCAAAAAAGACTTGTAGCAATTAACGATATTTCAGGCTTCGGTAAATGCTCTCTTACTGTAGCAATCCCGATAATTTCCGCTGCAGGTATAGAAACAGTTTGTCTTCCTACGGCGATTCTTTCTACCCATACAGGCGGTTTTACGGGCTATACTTATAGAGATTTAACATCCGATATCCCTGACGTTGCTGCTCATTGGAAATCAATAAATCTTAACCCCGATGCTATTTATTCAGGGTTTTTAGGCTCTTTTGACCAGATTGATATGGTTAAAAAATTTGCTGATGATTTTAAAACCGATGATAATTTATTTATAGCCGATCCTTGTATGGCTGACCATGGAAAAATGTATGCGGTTTTCAATATGGAATTTGCAAAAGCAATGACCGAGCTTTGCTCAAAGGCTGATATTATTTTACCTAATATTACCGAGGCTTGCTTTATGACAGGCGTTGAGTTTGAAGAGGGTGTTCAAACAGAGGAATATATTAATAATCTTCTTAACAAGCTTCTTGATATGGGTGCCAAAAACGTTGTTTTAACGGGGGTTACCTTTGAAGAGGATAAATTAGGTGCAGCTTATATTGGGCAGGATAGAAAAGCAGAATATTATTTTCAGCCTCGTCTTCCCGGTACCTATCACGGTACAGGTGACGTATTTGCGTCATCCTTCTGCGGTGCGGTGCTTAACGGCTTCTCTCTTTATGATTCAATGGGCATAGCAGTTCGCTACGTTTGTGATTGCATAAAGAGAACACAGTCTATGGATACCCCCATAACCTACGGTGTGGATTTCGAAAGAGGAATACCTTACTACATAAAGGAATTAGGAAAAATATGAGTGAATTAAATATTGTTCTTGTTGAGCCCGAAATACCACAAAATACAGGTAATATTGCAAGAACCTGTGCGGCAACGGGGGCAAGGCTTCATATTGTTAAGCCTATGGGCTTTTCAATTGACGATAAAAAATTAAAAAGAGCAGGGCTTGATTATTGGTATTTGCTCGATTTAACCTATTATGAAAATCTTGATGATTTTTTTGAAAAAAACAAAGGCGGTAAATTCTTCTTTTTTACAACTAAAGCAAGAAAAGCCCATTCAGACGTTGATTATCCCGACAAAGCCTATCTTATATTCGGTAAAGAAACAAAGGGTCTTCCCGAGGAGCTCCTTTTGGAGCACCCCGACGAATGTGTAAGAATACCTATGATAGATGATGCAAGAAGCCTTAATCTTTCAAATTCAGTTGCAATTGGTGTTTATGAAGCTTTGCGTCAATTGGGATACCCCAAGCTTTCAAACAAGGGTCAGCTACATAATTATAAGTGGTGATATTTGAATAATAAGAGAACAGACTGAAAGCGATTTTTGAAAATCGGTTTCAGTCTGCTTTTTATTTGTTTTTTTGTTTTCTGAAATAGTTCTTCATATAAAGAAGCACTATAATACCTAAAATGGGGAATATTGATGCTATAAGCATACCTGTTTTCAGACCTATTTGCTCAGGTGTAAGATTTACAGAGTTGCTTAACTCTAAAGCAAAGCTACTTACTGAAACCTTGTCAACTACTATACCTAAAAGCTGTGGTGAAACAGAGCCACCGAAATCACCGCCTGCAGCCATTAAGGCATATGCGGTAACACCGGGGTTAGGGAATTTTTCTTCCATAAGAATTAAAGTGCCGGGCCAGAGCATTGATGTACAAAGACCCGTGAAAATACAAGCGAGCATACAAACGAGCGGATTGGAAACCGTGCCTGAAATGATATAACAAGCAGTAGCACCAATCATACCTGAAAGAAGTACGTTTGCAATGTTTTTTCCGTATTTTGAATACAAGCTTCTGCCTAAACCTAAAAGTATACCGAAAAGTGCAAGACCTAAAACATCACCGATTGCTTTAGAAATACCTAAAGCGTTTTCCATATAGCTTGATATCCAGTTTGTCATTGTGTTTTCTGCGGCACTTCCAAAAAAGATACAAGCAACGCATAAAAGAATGCCTTTGCTTTTCTTGCCAACATCACTTTTTGCGTGATCGTGAGAAAAATTCAAATCAGGCAAAGGTGAAGTGCAATAAAGTATACAAGCAATAATAGGTAAAAATGCAAAAAAAAGCGTTAAATACATCCAGTTTTCAGTGCCGAAAAGCTTAAAAAACAACGAACTTAATAAAACGACACCAACAACGCCGTAAGCGTATAACGAGTGTAATTTACTCATATCTCTTTCGGGGTTATCAGAGGGTAAAGCCGCAATAGTAGGACTTACAAGTACCTCACAAAGACCTGCTGAAACAGAGAATACAACCGTTCCGATAAATAGCCCTGAAAATGCTT
Organism: Clostridia bacterium; assembly: GCA_017937865.1. Classification (GTDB taxonomy): domain Bacteria; phylum Bacillota; class Clostridia; order Oscillospirales; family Acutalibacteraceae; genus DTU089. The sequence goes on from JAGBCU010000018.1 coordinate 30,386, forward strand.
TTTCGGGGAAAAAAGTAGGTGCGAGAGCATAAATAGCCAATCCGATTGATGTGAGTAACGGCATTAATTTTAATGTCTTGTGAATGTTGAAATGCTTTGCAAAGAAAGTAAATACTAAATCAATTATTAACTGAGTGCAAAAGTTTGTAAGTACAAGCGTTCCTAAAAGTGTGTAAGAAATACCGTAAGTGTTATGGAAGGTTAAGAATAAAATAGGGGGAAGGCTGAATGCCGATGACATAGCAAGATTTGTGTAATAGCAAGTGTATTTTGTTTTTTTATAGTTCATAGGCATTACCTCAAAGAATGTAATTTATTACTAATTCCGTAGCTAAAACGCCCAAGCAGGAAAGTGCTGCAACCTGAACAAGGCTACGGTTGAATAATGCGGCAATTACTGCAATTACAAAGCCTATGCAAGCAGAAAGCATATTGCCCGTTGCATAAAAAACACCGGGGACCGTCATGGCACTCAAGACGGTGTAAGGTATATAGTGCAGAAAAGATAAAACGAATTTATTTTTGATTTTTTCTTTTATTGCAACTAAAGGTATCATTCTTACAAGGTAGGTAACCCCTGCCATAACCGCAAGGTATATACAAAACTTTGTGTTATCCATTGTTTTCTACCTCCTTATCAGGAGTGCTGTCGTCGGCTTTTACGGGAGCCAGAATTGCAAAAATAACACTTGAAGCTACCGCACAGATTATAACAACAAAGCCCGAGGGCACGTTTTGTAAAAACGGAACATACTTAAAAGCACAGCTTAATGCGATTGAAAGAAGCACGCAAAGAGCCGTTGCTTTTTCTTTTTTTGCCACGGGTACAACGATAGCGATAAACATACCGTAAATAGCAACGCCGAGAGCGGCGGAGATGATAGGCGGTAAAACGTTACCTGCTATTGCTCCTAAAAGCGTACCGCTTGTCCAACCGAGTACGGGTAAAGCAATTACGCCGTACATATACTTACTTCCTAATTCACCGTTATTGGAAACGCTGACTGCAAAAATCTCATCTGTATTTCCGAAAGCAATTGCCATTCTTTCAAAAAGCTTTACTTTAGAGGATAGCTTTTGCCCCAAGGAAACAGACATAAGAGAGTATCTTGAATTTATAACAAGCTGAGATACTGCAAGCTCAATAAGAGTACCGCCACCGGCAATAATAGGTACGGCGGCAAGCTGACCTGCAGAGGTTAAATTTGTAACGGAAATGAGAAAGGCTTGTAAAATTGTAAGACCGTTTTCAACTGCGAAAATGCCGAATGCAAAGGAAACGGGGAAATATCCGATGCAAATAGGTAAACCGTCTTTTAATCCTTTTTTGAAACTGTTGATTGTATACATTTTTTATTCAAAACTTCTTATCTTATAAAATTCTTTAATTTGTCGATGTAAATTGAATTTCGGGTTGTTGAAATGTTAGCTACAAAAACAATATCATCTATTTGGTGGCTTGCAACAAATTCGCTTAAAGTACCATTATAGTGACGGGGGTCGATTACGTAAACGTTTTTGTAATGGGGAATAAGGAAGGGTACGAATGCATTACCGTAGCTTTCTTTTATTACAAGGCAATTCTGACCCTCTGCGATATCATAATTTTCAATAGTAACAAGAGGCTGGTCACCGCTTATAAAGGTGAGATACTTTAAGTTTTGAGCATAGGAAGAAACGTCGGTTATGACTGGTCTTTTGTGATATGCACCGTCTTTTTCAAGTACTGTGCAATTGATGTTGTTTTTAGGAAGGTAAGCAACAACTGTATCAGGCGTTTTGCTCAACGCCTCGCTTTTATTTGAGCTTGCATAAAAGCTTCCTAAAAATCCGTCAAATGAAACTGTAGCATATTCATTTATAGCTACGGGTTTGATACCCTTTGTGTATGCAAATTGCTCGTAGGCGTAGTAAGCACCCAAAGCGGTCCAATGGTGGTCTGTACGGAAATATGTGTACTCGTTTCTGTGAAGCCTTTGAGCATCATAAATTCCGCTTACTGCAGTAACATTTTGAATTGAAGAATTGAAGTAATCAAGAGCTTTTTTCTGGTCTGCCGAAGAAACGTCTTTTCTCAAATTATCAGCAAGAGTAATATCAATGCTTGTTGGTATAAGTAAAGAATAAACGTTAGCAGTATTACCTGAAACAGGCTTTATAGAGCTTACTGCGTTTATGAATTCAGGAGCAAGCTTGCTTGAGAAATGGTAGTATTCATAAGCACTGTTACCTGCGACGAGAATAGCACCTAACGATTGGGTTGAGGGAGCATCAGGGCTTGAAGTGGCGGTAGTATCCGAAATAGCTTCTGTAGACTCGGGAATTGTTGTTTCAGGGGCTTGATTATCTGTAACAGCGGGAAAGGTAGTTCCTTCCGTTACGGGAACCTGTAAGGGTGAATCAGGAATTTCGTCACCGCTTTCAATGTCACCGTGAATAGCAATTGAATCAAAGCCTGAAAGCTTTTTTATATAAGAGTTTGCTAAAGTGAGCTTTTCTCTGAAGGGGAAGGTGTCGGAAAACCAAAGAGAAATGTCAGAAAAATAACTGCCGTCAGCAAAAGTACTTAACGTGAATTCAGGGAATTTATGTAAATCACGTTTTTCACTTTCTGAATACGTAGGTCTTAAGGGAATTATAAATGCAACCATTGTGCCTAAGTAAACGAGCATAAAAAACGATACGGTTTTTACAAGAACTGTTTTATTAACTTTTTCTTTAATCTTTTTATCTTTTCTCTTTTTTGAGAAAGGTAAAAGAGCGATGCTTATATCGCGTGGTTTGTTATAAATCATTTAAAGAAAAGCCTCCGTTAAAATTGGAAATAAAGGAAAGGATTATAGCTGTCGCCTATAAGAGCAAGAGTTGAAAGTAACAATAAGACTATAGGCGCAAGTATATTCGTAACGGCATAAATAAATCTGCCGAAGGACATACTTTCACTGTCTTTTGCTTTTGCTGCAATTCTTTTAACAAGGGGAGTAACCGAGAAAAGAGCAACGATTATAAAAATAACGTTTGAAATTAAAAGTGTTCTTGTTTCGAAATCTATTATCGGGTTTCCGTTAAGACCGAAAAGACCTTTTATAACAACAGGGATAAATCTGAAGTCTGAAAAACGGAAAAGAATCCAACCGAAATAAACTACTACGAGAAGATAAGCGTGACTGAAAAACGCAGGGATTTTGTCAAGAAGCTTTGAGAAGCCAAGCTTTTCTATAACAAGGAATATGAAGAAGAACAATCCCCATAATATAAAGTTCCACGACGCACCGTGCCAAAGACCCGTAAGAAACCATACGATAAGAAGATTTCTGTAGGTGTTGAATTTACCTTTGCGGTTACCGCCTAAGGGAATGTAAACGTAATCTCTGAAGAACGTACTTAAAGAAATATGCCATCTGCGCCAGAAATCAGTAACTGATTTTGCGGTGTAGGGATATAAGAAGTTCTCTTTGAAATGGAAACCAACCATTCGCCCCATACCTATAGCCATATCTGAATATGCAGAGAAATCGAGATATATCTGAAGCATATAGAAAAGTACGCCGAAGAATATACCTGCAACTGAGCGTGAGGAAAGCTCTGCTAATGCAACGTCGGGTGAAGAGGCAATAAGCGAATCGGCAACAAGAAGATTATCCGAAAGTGAACCGCAGGTATTAGCAAGTAAGGCCTTTTTGCCGAGGCCTACGGTGAAACGTGTAATACCTTCACTTACGTCATTGAAGCCCGATTTTCTTTCGGTAATTTCTCTTTGAACGTCACTGTATCTTACAATAGGACCTGCTATGCATTGGTAAAACAGACTTGAATAAAGCAACAACCAAAAGAAGTTCTTTTGAGCCTTTACTTCGTTTCTGTAAACATCAACAACGTATGACAATAATTGGAAGGTATAAAATGAAATACCGATGGGAAGAGCTATTTGGGGTATAACCTCGGGAATACCGAAGAGAGATTGAACGTTTGTAAGGATGAAGCCTGTGTACTTGAAATAACCGATAAGCCCTATATTTACAAGACAGGCAAAGAAAAGAAATAATCTCTTGATTGTTTTCGTTTGGGCTTTTTCAATCAGAATACCGAAAAACCAATCAAAAAACGTCATCAGTAGAAGAAGCAAAACGTATATGGGCTCGCCCCAAGTATAAAAAATTAAAGAGAAAACAAGAAGTGTAATGTTTTTAGCAGTTATGCTTTTAGGCAATATGTAAAAAAGCATGCATAACGGTAAAAATGCGTATATAAACAAAAGATTGGAAAAGACCATTTTAACCCTCGCAGAAAGTAATTTTATTAAAATATATTCATTACATATAGAAATAAACAAAAAATAACCAATATATTATTATATAATCAAAGTCGAAAATTGCAAGAGCTTTATATAAAATTAATAAATTTGTCAATATTTGTATGTGTATTTTGTTAATTCGATGTCAATCTTTTACTTGACTTAGCGTTCATTATGTAATAAAATAATATGCGGTAAAAATAACATTCCGAAAGGAGTCAAAATTAATGAAGTATTCACATGAAGTTGAAACAATGTGCCCTATCGCACAGGGTGCTGCTCACGGTGCTGCTCCTATTCCTGAGGAGGCAAAGTGGGTTAAGGCAAAAGAAATCAAAGATATTTCAGGCTTTACTCACGGTATCGGTTGGTGTGCTCCCCAGCAGGGTACTTGCAAACTTACTCTTAACGTTAAAGAGGGTGTTATTCAAGAAGCTCTCGTTGAAACAATCGGTTGTTCAGGTATGACTCATTCAGCTGCTATGGCATCTGAAATTCTCCCCGGCAGAACAATCCTTGAAGCTCTTAACACAGACCTTGTTTGTGACGCTATTAATACAGCTATGAGAGAGCTTTTCCTTCAGATCGTTTACGGTCGTACACAGAGTGCTTTCTCTGAAGACGGTCTTGTAGTTGGTGCAGGTCTTGAAGACCTCGGTAAAGGCCTTCGTTCACAGGTTGGTACAATGTACGGTACACTTGCAAAAGGTCCTCGTTACCTTGAAATGACAGACGGTTACGTTACAGGTCTTGCTCTTAATGAAGATAATGAAATCATCGGTTACCAGTTCGTAAACTTCGGTAAAATGATGGATTTCATCAAAGCAGGCGACGATGCTAACACTGCATTTGAAAAAGCAAAAGGCCAGTACGGCAGAGTTGCTGATGCAGTTAAAATCGTAGATCCCAGAAAGGAATAAGGAGGATTTTACAATGGCTTTATTTGAATCATATAACAGAAGAGAAAAACAGATTCTCGAAGTTATCAATAAATACGGCATCAACTCAATTGAGGAATGTGCTGAAATCTGTAAAGCAAAAGGCTTTGACCCCTACAAAATCGTTGAGGGTATTCAGCCTATCTGCTTTGAAAACGCAAAATGGGCTTACACAGTAGGCTGTGCTATCGCAATCAAAAAGGGTTGCACAAGAGCTGCTGATGCTGCTGCTGCAATCGGTGAAGGTCTTCAGTCCTTCTGCATTCCCGGTTCTGTTGCTGACCAGAGAAAAGTTGGTCTTGGCCACGGTAACCTTGGTAAAATGCTTCTTGAAGAAGAAACAGAGTGCTTTGCTTTCCTTGCAGGTCACGAATCTTTTGCAGCTGCTGAAGGTGCTATCGGTATTGCTGAAAAAGCAAACAAGGTTAGAAAGAATCCCTTAAGAGTTATCCTTAACGGTCTTGGTAAAGACGCTGCTCAGATTATCGCAAGAATCAACGGCTTCACATACGTTGAAACAGAAATGGATTACTACACAGGCGAAGTTAAAGAAGTTTTCCGTAAAGCATATTCTGACGGTCTTCGTTCAAAGGTTAACTGCTACGGTGCAAACGACGTTACAGAAGGCGTTGCTATCATGTGGAAGGAAGGCGTTGACGTTTCTATCACAGGTAACTCAACTAACCCCACTCGTTTCCAGCACCCCGTTGCAGGCACATACAAAAAAGAATGTGTTGAAAAGGGTAAAAAATACTTCTCAGTTGCTTCAGGTGGCGGTACAGGACGTACACTTCACCCCGATAATATGGCTGCAGGTCCCGCTTCTTACGGTATGACAGATACTATGGGCCGTATGCACTCAGATGCTCAGTTTGCAGGTTCTTCTTCAGTTCCCGCTCACGTTGAGATGATGGGTCTTATCGGTGCAGGTAACAACCCCATGGTTGGTATGACAGTTGCTTGCGCAGTTGCTATTGAAGAGGCAATGAACAAATAATTAAACTAAATGAGCCTGTCCGTCGGACAGGCTTGTGGTTTTTTGAAAGAAGGAAGTTATTATGTCAAAAGTACTTGTTGAAACATCAGCCCGTCACGTTCACGTTTCAAGAGAAGACCTTGATATTCTTTTCGGTGAAGGCTACGAGCTTACAAATAAAAAAGATCTTTCACAGCCCGGTCAGTTCGCTTGCGAAGAGAGAGTTGCTGTTGTAGGTCCTAAAAGTCAGTTTGCAGCAGTTTCAATTCTCGGTCCTACAAGACCCTCTTCTCAGGTTGAGCTTTCTGCATCCGATGCTCGTTCAATCGGCGTTGCAGCACCCGTAAGAGAAAGCGGTGACATCGCAGGTAGCGGTGCTTGTAAGCTTGTTGGTCCTAAAGGTGAGGTTGAGCTTAAAGAAGGCGTTATCGTTGCAAAACGTCATATTCACCTTACACCTGATGCAGCTGCTGAATTCGGCGTTGAAGATAAAGAAATCGTTAACGTAAAAATCGAATCTGACGGCCGTTCACTTATCTTCGGTGACGTTGTTTGCCGTGTTAACCCCAACTTCGCACCTGCAATGCATATCGATACTGACGAAAGCAATGCTGCTTTTGCAACACCCGGTATGATGGGCGAAATTATCAAAAACTAATTTTTGATATACATAAAAAATCTTCGAAGCACCTTAAGTGTTTCGAAGATTTATTTTTTATCCTGTTCATTTATTATATTCTTTATTATTTCCTCTTTGTTATCAGAATTTCGGTAGTGCAATAAAACCTGAATTTCATCCCAAGATAATTGAGAAAGCTTCAAAATGCTTTCGTCTACAATATCATTATCTGTTTCAGGTCTTTCCGGTTGTGAGTTAAGAGTGAGTCGGGGAGTAAAACCGTAAAACTCATCAACGGTTACGTTATAGAAAAAAGCGAGTCTTTCTATTTGAAGAATGCTTGGTGAAGTAGTGTCGTTTTCAAAATTAATATAGTCAGTTTCTGTTATTCCGAGAAGCTTTGCGAGAATTTCACAAGAGATTTTGTTATATTCACGAAATTGCTTTAATCTGTTGCCTAACACGTCTTCACCTCATTTCTCTCATTTTTATAAATAGTAGCATACTTTTCCCCAAAAAGCAACAAATTTCGACAAACGCAATTCGCTTGTGAATTTAAGGGTTACTGATACTTTATCTATTATATCAAGAGGCAGTATATTAATTACTCGAAATAAAAGAAAAACCGTCTGTAAACTACAGACGGTAAAAGCTTATTCCAAACCTAATAACCAGTTAACAGAAACTCCTAAAACTTCTGATAAAGCAACGAGCTCTGTGTCGCATACTGAACGGATTTGACCCTCGAGCTTTGAAAGACCTGAAGAATTAAGGTCGATTCCTCTGATTTGAAGCTGTGTGAGCAGGTCTTTTTGCTTCATGCCTATTTCTTTTCTTCGTTCTTCAACTCTTGCTCCACAGATATTTCTGTCGCCCATAGGTTGCTTTCTGATTCGCATAAATAGAAGACCTCCTTGAATTTAATAAAGTAAATATACCACAAAAAAACGCGAGTTTCAATACTTTTTTAAATTAATTGTGTGATTTGCAACAAAAACGGTGAATTTGTTACTTATTTTGCGTATAAATCAATTGCCATAGTTGTTTTGATGTGTTAAAATAAAAGCATAATAGATTTATTTGGAGGCTTACAATGAATTTCGTTAAGAGCTTTTTTGCTGATTACAATTGCTTTACAACTGCAGAGGGGTTGCTTTCTTCAGGTATGGCTGATGTTACCGTAACGTATGATATGTTTTTCAGAGAAATACCCGATAACGGTGGCTTTGCAATTATGGCAGGGTTAGAACAGCTTATTTCTCAACTTTCAACTATCTCATTTTCAGAAGATACTCTTGAAATGTTAACAAAAGACGGCTTTTCTGAAAAGCTGATAGATTACTTACGTAATTTCAAATTTTCTTGCGATGTTTTTGCAATGCCAGAGGGTACACCGGTCTTCCCTAATGAACCCATAGTAAAGGTTAAAGGCCCTGCAATACAAGCTCAATTAATCGAAACCATTCTTCTTAACACAATAAACCACCAGACCCTTATTGCAACAAAAGCTAACCGAGTGGTAAGAGCGGCTTCCGGCAGAAGAGTTATTGAAATGGGTGCTCGTCGTGCTCACGGTAAGGATGCAGCAATTGACGGTGCAAGAGCTGCTTATATCGGCGGAGTGAATGCAACCACTCTTTACTCGGCAAATAAAGAATACTCAGTTCCCGTTTGTGAAATGATGGGACACGGCTGGGTACAGCTTTTTGACAGTGAGCTTGAAGCATTTAAAGCTTATCTTTCAGAGCACGGTGACGAGGGTACTCTTGTTGTTGATACTTATGATACACTTGACAGCGGTGTTAAAAATGCGGTAGAAGCCTTTAATTCTGTGCTTGTGCCTAAGGGACTTCGCCCTGCAGGTATAATTATTGACAGTGGCGATATGACATATCTTTCAAAAAGGGCAAGACGTTGTCTTGACGAAGCAGGCTTTCCTGATTGCGATATTTATGCTTCGAATTCTCTTGATGAAACTCTTATAAAGGATATGCTTAACCAAGGAGCAAAAATAGATGGCTTTATTATAGGTGAAAAGCTTATAACTTCGTCTTCTTCACCTGTTTTTGACGGTGTATATAAATTAGCCCAAACCGAAAGAAACGGTGTTAAAAGCCCTGCTATTATGGTAAGTGATAACGTTCATAAAATAACAACACCTTGCTCAAAGCGTGTGTGGCGTCTTTTTGATATGGAAAGCGGTAAGGCTGTTGCCGACGTGCTTACCCTTGACGATGAGGATTTAAGTAACGAAAAAACCTATTCTCTTTTCGACCCTGATTTTACATGGAAAAGAAAAACGGTTGACAATTTCGTTGCAAGAGAAATGCTTGTTAAGATTTTCGATAACGGAGTATGTGTCTATAGCAACCCGTCACTTGAGGAGATACGCGAGTATTGTACCGAGCAGGTTTCAACTCTTTGGGAAGAGGTTACGAGATTCGAAAATCCCCATAAATATTACGTTGATTTTTCAGGTAAGCTTTGGGGGGTTAAGCAAGCCTTGATTGAAAAGGTAATAAAAGCCGGTGAAGAGGTACAGTGATGTCCGGTAGAATTAAACTTGGTCTTACAAGAAACAGACTTTTTGAGTTTTGTAACTGTGTTTCGTTTGTGGGTACGGTTGAAAGAGCTTTCAATAAAGAAGAGTTAGAGAAGGCTTTAAAAATGCTTTTTTCAAAATACCCTATATTGAGCAGTAAAACTGAATTAACTGATAATAACAGCGAAGCTGACGTTGTATTGGATTCTGTAAATCCGGAAATCAGTTTTCTTGATGCTGACTGCGAAGCTTTTGTTTCGGGGAAAATTAACAGTGGTATTGATTTTAGTGAAAAAAACTTTGAATTTTACATTTTGAACGGCAACACGCTTTGCATATTTGCTCATACAACAGTTGCTGACAATTACTTTTTGCTCACCTTAGCATCAGATTTATTGACGCTTTATAATAAAGAAACAATTTCTGTTGAAGAAAGTCCTATGTGCCTTTTTTCAGAGCTGTCAACAGTGCCTTTAAAGGCCTTTTCTCCCGTAACAGAAAAGCTTTCAGCTGAGCTTGAAATGAAATGGTTGAGTAAGCCTTTGTGCTTTGGCATTGACGATTATAAAGCAGCCAGAGAAAAATATTATGCCGACGAGGGTGAAGAGGCTTGTATAAAGCAGTCGGTTGATAAAGAGCTTGTTAATAAACTAAAAGCTTTTTGCGAGAAGAATAAAACCGATTTATCTACCGCTGTTGCTTTTTGCTATTATGAGGCTCTCTGTAAAAATAACATAGGTAATAAAAAACATAAAAAGATTTATTTTCAAACTAACAGACGTTGCCTTTTAAATGAATCGGCGGATTATTTACAAGGTGCCCATAATGGCTTGTTAGAGCTTTTTACCGATAAAAAGAAAAAAACAAGCTCGTTTAACGAAAGGCTGATAGCCTTTCATCAAAAGACCTATAAAGCATTTTGTAGCGTTAGTAATAATTTTGAAAAGGATTTCTTTTTGATGAAGCTTTCACCCTCATTTTGCGATTCTGCGTATATAAATAGGGGTGGGCTTAATAAAAATAAGATATCTCAGAAGCTTTCTGCAAATCATTTGTGCGGTATGGGTGAAGCAGGTGAGTTTGCTTTTGTAAACTTTTCGCAAGAGTATTACCAAGGCTTAAAATGCTTCAACGACGTTTTAGCAACCGAGCCTTTAAAGCCCCGTACGGCAACCTTTTTACAGTTTGATTACAATGAAAACGGTGCAAGATTTATTTTGAAATACCGTAATAAATTAATTACTCGGGAAGATGCTGGAAAAATTCTTGCAGATTTAAAAAAATTTTCAGAAAAATTAAACGTTTAGTACAACGAAGCTTTATGACAGTTTCAACGATTTTTTTCGTTGGAACTGTCATTTTTTTTGTAAAAACTATTGACAATAAAGGGTCGTAAAATTATAATAGAGGAGCGAAGTGTTCTAAAAAGGGTCGAAGTGTCTCGTTTTTGGAGCATTTTTTGAACGAAATTGACGAAAGGAGTGTAGGTAATGTTTTGCGGTCAGTTTGTTCATACCCTTGACGAAAAGAACCGTTTTAAAGTTCCTGCATCTCTTCGTTCAAAAATGGGCATTGAAACATATCTTATAAAATCACCCGACCCAAGTGCTAAATGTATATATATGTATTCTGAAGATGGCTGGAATGAGCTTTACGAACAGTTTACAAAGGGTGACCATCACGACGAAACAACACGAAGAGTTTCAAGAAAAATTCTTTCAGGCGTTGTTTACGGTGAAATAGACAAAGGCGGAAGGCTTACCCTTAATTCTCAGCTTAAAGAGTTTGCAGGCATTGAGTCTGATATTTGTATCGTAGGTAATATACACCATATCGAGCTCTGGTCTCCTGAAGAGTGGGAGAAGGAAATGGCTGCTATGGAGGTTACTCCTACCGCTTCTCTTAATATTGATTTCTGATGGCTATGGATTTTAAACATATATCTGTTCTTCTTGAAGAATCAGTACAAGCCTTAAATATCAAACCCGACGGAATATACGTTGACTGTACTGCAGGCGGTGGAGGTCATTCAGCGGCAGTTCTCGAAAAACTGAACGAGAACGGAAGAATGATTCTTTTTGACCGTGACCCGGATGCAATTAAAACGGTGACCGAAAGATTTAAAGATGATAATAGAGTTACTGTTGTTCATAGTAACTTTTCCGAAATAAAGAAAGTATTAACTGATTTTGCTATCACAGGAGTTGATGGCATTATTGCCGATTTAGGTGTAAGCAGTCATCAGCTTGATACAGCCGAAAGAGGCTTTTCGTTTCATAAAGACGCCCCTCTTGATATGCGAATGAGTCAGCAGGGGACAAGCGCTGAGGATATTGTTAATACCTATTCTCAAAAAGAGCTGTTTAACGTTATATCTAAATATGGCGAAGAAAAATTTGCAAGCTCAGTAGCTAATGCGATTGTAAGAGCGAGAGAGAAAGAAAGAATTACAACAACTATTCAGCTTTCCGATATCGTCAGTTCTGCAATTCCTGCAAAGTTCAGAAGAAACGGTCATCCTGCGAGAAAAACGTTTCAGGCTATAAGAATTGAAGTTAATGCTGAGCTTACCGTTCTTGAAAATACACTTCCTGATATGTTTGAAATGTTGAATGCAGGCGGTGTAATGGCGATAATAACCTTCCATTCTCTTGAAGATAGGATAGTTAAAGATTATTTTAAAACCCTTAAAGAGGGTTGTACCTGTCCGAAGGATTTTCCTGTTTGTGTTTGCGGTAAAACTCCGAAAGCAACGGTGAAATCTTCAGGCGTTACCGCGTCAGGCAAAGAGCTTGATGATAACAATAGAAGCCGTAGTGCAAAGCTTCGCACGGCAATAAAGCTATAAATACAATTAGCAAATAAAGAAATTGAAAGGAGTGGTAATATGGCAGGTTATAATAATTCAGCAGCTTATGACCTTTCATTATTTGAGCCTCAGGTAATAGAAAAACCTAAAACTAAAAATAATACAGCGCCTGTTACCAATCCTCAAAAGAAAACTGCTAATAAAGCTTCGGCAAAAACAAATACTCAGCAAAATAAAAATAGTAATCAGGTTGCTTTAAGCCCTGCTCTTTTTAAAGCTGTTATGTTGGGTGTTATGTTTTGTCTTTGTGTTGTTGCACTTTTGATTATGGAGTCGAAATGTAATGCTCTTGATAAACAGATTTCAAGTGTACAAAGTGAATTAAGTATTGCACAGGGCGAGTCAGTAAGGCTTAACGCAGAGCTGAACGGTATGATATCAACTGAAAAAATAGAAAATTATGCAGAGAACGTTCTCGGTATGGTTAAAGCCGAAAGCTATCAGATAAGCTATATCGATTTATCCGAGGGCGATAAGATAGTTGTGTCCGGCGACAGAACTTTAGACGAAAATGGAAATATTACGAAGAAAATTAAAGAGTTGTTTGCATATATTTTCTGAATAAAAATATAGTTTTATATGGGAGTTGAGTATCCTCGACTCTCATTTTGTAATTTTATCGGTAGTGTTTTTTGGAGGCGTTATGGCACGAGCAAATCAAAATATTAAGAAAAGATGCTTGAGTGCAGTAGCAATTTTGCTTGTTCTCGGCTTCGGAATGGATATATGCCGTCTTCTTTATTTTCAGGTTTTGAAGGCGGATGAATACAGAGTTCTTGCTGAATCGGGTCAGCTTAGCGATACTCAGATTCCTGCTGACAGAGGTGTGATTTACGATTCAAATATGGAGGTGCTTGCGGAAAGTGCTTCTGCTTGGCTTGTTTACGTAAATCCTTCAAAAATAAAAGACGATAAGCAAAGAAAAGTTATTTCAAAGGGACTTTCCAAGCTTCTTAAGGATGAAGATCTTGATGAAAAAACAATTTACAATAAAATCGGCAATAAAAAATACGGTTATGTTCGTATTAAAGGTAAAATAGAATACGAAACAAAAACCGCAGTTCAAAATTTTATTAACGAAAACGATTTGTACGCAATCGTTTGTATAGACCCTGATACAAAAAGATATTACCCCTATGACAATTTTGCATCAACAATTATCGGTATGACGAATATTGATAGTGACGGTAGAGTTGGTTTAGAGTTGAAATATAACGATATTCTTACAGGCGTACCCGGCAGAATAATCACAGCACGTGACGGTCACAGCGATTTGATGTCAACTAACTACGAAACAAAGTTTGATGCAAAGCAGGGCACAAGCCTTGTCTTAACAATTGATAAAACTATTCAGCATTATCTTGAAAAAGGGCTTTCTCAGGCGGTTATCGACGCCGAAGCTACCTCTGCTTACGGAATTGTTATGGAGGTTGATACGGGAGCTATTCTCGCAATGGCAACAATGCCCGATTACAATTTGAATAAACCATGGGAAATCACAAGTGTTAAAACTCTTGAAAAGCTTGCTGAAATTAAAGATAAAGAAGAGTATTCAAGAGTTTATAACGAAGAGGTTTATATGATGTGGCGAAACAAAGCTGTTAGCGACACGTATGAGCCCGGCTCAGTATTTAAGGTGTTCACAGCGGCCGCAGGTCTTGAAGAGGGTGTTGTGACAGTTGATACAACCTATAATTGCGTAGGCGCAATTCAAGTTGCTGATAACAGAATTAACTGTCATAAGCATGAGGGTCACGGCGTTCAGACTCTTGAGCAAGGTCTTATGAACTCCTGCAACCCGTTCTATATTACGGTGGGTCAGAAATTAGGCACCGATAAATTCTATAAATATTTCGAAGCCTTCGGATTTACTGAGGATACGGGAGTTGACCTTCCTGCAGAAGCATCGCCCGTTGGCGGTATAACCTACCATACAAAAGAGGGTATGGGTATTTCTCAGCTGTCATCAAGTGCTTTCGGTCAGACCTTCCAGGTAAGTGCAATTCAGATGATTACCGCAGTTTCTGCTATCGCAAACGGTGGTAAATTAATGGAGCCTTACGTTGTTGCAAAGCAAATTGACCAAGAGGGTAACACGGTTTACGAAAAGAATCCTACAACCAAAAGGCAGGTAATATCAGAAAGTACTGCTCAAAAGGTTGTTTCAATGATGGAATCTGTTGTTGAAAGAGGTACCGGTAAAAATGCCTATATTCCCGGTTACCGTGTTGCAGGTAAAACGGGTACGTCCGAAAAGCTTACTGTTGACGGTGAGTATATTGCGTCCTTCGTAGGCTGTGCACCTGCAGACGACCCTCAGATAGCAGTTCTTATTGTTATTGATGAGCCTCAGGTTGCAAACCACGGTGGCGGTGCTATAGCGGCTCCCGTTGCCGGTTCAGTTATAGAGCAAACTCTTAAATATATGAACGTTGAGCCTGTGTATACCGATGAGGAGCTTGCAAAGCTTAATGCATCTGCTCCCGACGTTAGCGGTATGACCGTATCAGCGGCAAAAACTACACTTACAAATCAGAATTTCAATGCAAGAGTAGTAGGTGACGGTGACAGAGTTATTTCTCAGTATCCCGTTAAAGGCTCAAGCATCCCCTTGGGCGGTGTTGTAATTCTCTACACAAGTGCCGAGAATACAGATACTGTTTCAACAGTGCCCGATTTAACAGGCTTGAGTATAAGCGAAGCAAATCAGCGAGCCGTTAATTCCGGTTATAATATAAAAATTTCAGGTGCAACTCTCGATAGTGAGGTTGTTTCCTATCGACAAAGTGTTGAAGTGGGTATAAAAGCCGAGCTCGGTACAACAATTACGGTGTACTTCAAGACAACAAGCGGTGTCACAGATGGTTAAGTTTCCACTAAAAAAAGGTGTTTATTATGTTACTATCACAACTTTTAAAAGATATAAATGTTCTCAACTCTTACGAAGACAGAGAGATTTCTGACGTTACCGATAAAAGCGGTAATATAAAAGAGGGTTGTGCTTTTGTTTGCGTTGTTGGAGCACGCTTTGACGGGCATTCCGTTGCTGAAGACGTGCTTTCAAAAGGTGCTGCTGCAGTAATCGTTTCAAAGGATTTAGGTCTTAAGGAGCAGATTCTCGTTGAGAATACACGTGAAGCATATGCTATTATGTGTAAAAATCTTTTCGGCAGAGCAGTCGACAGCCTTACAATGATAGGTATCACCGGCACAAACGGTAAAACCACCACCGCTTTTGTAATAAAAGATATTCTTAAGGCTTTAGGTATTGAAAGCGGTCTTATCGGTACGGTTAAAAATATGGTCGGTGAAAAATCATTTAAAACAGAGCTTACCACTCCCGACCCTTACGATATGCACGGTCTTTTCAAAATGATGGTTGACGATGGCATAGAATACTGTGTGATGGAAACATCTTCTCAGGCTTTTCATCAGATGCGTCTTGCAGGTATTCATTTTGATACGGGTGTATTTTCGAACCTCACACAAGACCACCTTGATTATCACGGCACAATTGATGAATATAAAAAATGCAAAAAAACACTTTTTATGAATTGCGATAAGGGCGTTTTCAATGCCGATGATGAAGCATCTTTCTATATGGCGGAAAACGTTCCTTGTACAAAACAGTTTTATTCAATAAATAATTCTTCAGATTTTAAAGCGGAAAACGTAGGGCTTTTCTTCGATAGGGTAGAATATACTTTAAACGGTGAAAAGGTTGTTTTCCATATCCCGGGTGATTTTTCTGTTTATAACTCTTTAGCCGCAATCAGTGCGGTTGTTCAATTGGGCTTTCCTTTAAAAGATGTTGTAAAGGCTATCTTTAATGCAGGTAGCGTAAGTGGTAGACTTGAGGTGTTAAAAACCAATACCGATTTCAGTGTTATAATTGACTATGCTCATAGCCCCGACGGACTCGAAAAAGCAATATCTGCTGTAAGAGGCTTTACTGAAGGTAGAGTAATTACTCTTTTCGGTTGCGGTGGCGATCGTGATAAAACAAAACGCCCCAAGATGGGCAGAATTGCCGCAGAGCTTTCAGATATCGTTGTAGTTACAACCGATAACCCGAGAACAGAGATTCCCGAGATGATTATCAACGATATTCTCGAGGGTACAAAAGAAGGTAATGCCGAGATTATAACGGTTGTTGACCGTAGCGAAGCTATTGCAAAGGCAATAAGCATTGCAAAAAAAGGTGACACAATACTTCTTGCAGGTAAGGGTCACGAAACTTATCAGGTAATTGGTAAAGAACGAGTTCATTATGATGAACGCGAAGTAGTGTTTAGTGTGGTTAAAATATGAAGCTTTCAATAAAAGAAATCGCTGGTTTTTGCGGTATAGAAGCAAATTTGAACGGCGATATTTACAAAATATCAACCGATAGCCGTGATATAGATGAAAACACTCTTTTCGTTGCCCTTATCGGTGAACGCTTTGACGGTAACGATTTCGTTTCTGACGTGCTTTCAAAGGGTGCAAAAGCTGTGGTTTGCAGTCGTTATGACGGTGACGATGAAAGAGTTCTTCTCGTAAAGGATACGGGAGAGGCACTTCTCAAAATAGCAAACGGCTACCGCAAAAAATTTAATATTCCATTTATTGCCTTAACGGGTAGCGTAGGTAAGACTACCAGCAAGGGTATGGTTTATTCGGTAGTCAGTCAGAAATATAATACTTTACGTACTGCGGGTAATCTTAATAATGAAATAGGCGTACCGAAAACACTTTTCTGTCTTGATGAGAGTCATCAGGCGGCGGTTATAGAAATGGGAATGAATCATTTTGATGAGATTTCAAGATTATCGCAAACTGTTCTTCCCGATATCGGCGTTATAACAAACGTCGGAACTGCTCATATTGAAAACCTCGGCTCAAGAGAGGGTATTCTCAAGGCTAAATGTGAAATTCTTCACGGTATGAAAAAAGGCTCACCGCTTATTATTAACGGTGATAATGATATGCTTAAAACCGTTGCAACAGAGGATTATAAAATTATAAAATTCGGTCTTGAAAAAGATAATGACATATATGCAGAAAATATTATTCCCCAACAAGACGGAAGCCACTTTGACGTTATTTACGGTAACGAAAAAGCAAAATGCTTTGTTCCTGCGGTAGGTATGCATAACATCTATAACGCACTTTGTGCTATATGCGTTGGTATTCAATTAGGCTATACTTTAGATGAAGCCTCGAAAGGCGTTGCAGCCTTTGAGCCTGAGGGTATGAGGCAAAAAGTAACCGAGATAAACGGTATGACCTTTATTGAGGATTGCTATAACGCAAACCCCGACAGTATGTGTGCTGCGTTAGAAACCTTAAAAACCTTGAAAAAAGAAAGGATAATTGCCGTTTTAGGTGATATGCTTGAATTAGGTGATTATAGCGAAAAGGCACATTCTCTTGTAGGTGAAAAATCCGCAGAGGTAGGTTGTGATTACGTTCTTACCTTTGGTGAAGAAAGTAAATATATTGCCGAAAACGCAGAAAAAGGCGGAGTTAAAGCGATCTCGTTTACTGACAAGGAAGCGTTAACAAATTACCTTAAATCAATTCTTTGTGAGGGCGATACGGTGCTTTTCAAGGGTAGTCGCGGTATGAAAATGGAAGAAATTTTTATAACACTTTATAAGGAGTGGGAAGTATGAAAATTATAATTGCTTGCATAGTTGCAGCGATAATCGCATTTGGCATTTCTTTTGGTCTTGGTTACATAGTTATACCGTTTTTACATAAGATTAAATTCGGTCAGACTATTCTTGATATCGGACCTAAATGGCACAAAAACAAGCAAGGCACACCAACAATGGGCGGTATACTTTTTATAGTAGGTACGGTTGTTGCTTTTGGTGTTGTTCTTGTAATAGATAAGCTTTTAGGCGGTAACATAATTGAAATGAATGATATTGTTGCCGATTCAATGAGAGTTAAAATTTACGGCGGTCTTATAATGGCTCTCGGCTTTGCCTTTATCGGCTTCCTTGATGACTATATTAAGGTTGTAAAAAAGAGAAATAAAGGCTTAAGCATTATTCAAAAAACAGTTTTACAGATAGTTTTAATGGTAGGCTATCTTCTTACTCTTTATATGAATGACCCGACGGGGAGTATGTTTATACCCTTTGTTGGTATGGTGGAAACAAAGATTTTTTTCTGGGTTATCGGTATCGGCGTTATTTACTGCACGACAAATGCAGTAAACTTTACTGACGGTATTGACGGTCTTTGTGGCTCTGTTACGTTTACTGCGGCTTTAAGCTTTATTGCAATAGCTGCTCTTCGCAATTGCTTCGGTATAAGCCTTTTAGCTTCGGCTCTTGCAGGCGGTCTTATAGGCTATCTTGTTTGGAACTGGCATCCTGCAAAGGTTATGATGGGTGACTTGGGCTCAATGTTCCTTGGCGGTATGATAGTTGCATTCTCTTATGCCGTTGACTGTCCTTTTATAATTTTACTTACAGGTATTATTTACGTTGCTGAATTCGGTTCAGACGTACTTCAGATAGGTTATTTTAAGTTGACTCACGGAAAACGTATTTTCAAAATGGCGCCTATTCATCATCATTTTGAAATGTGCGGTTGGAAAGAGGTTAAAATAGTAAAAATATTCTCTATCGTTAATCTTATTGGCGGAATAATCGCAGTGCTTCTTGTTTATTTCGGCAATTTAAAATAAAATTTTCAGGGAGTAAGCAATGGAAAAGAAGAATAATAAATTAACTTCTAATTTGTGGGTAAAAGACGGCTTGGATGTTCCGTTTCTTTGTATAATGCTGGTGCTTATGGCATTCGGCTTAATTATGCTTTTGTCTGCAAGCTACGCTTATTCATATTACGAAACCGACGGTGACTCAAGCCTCCACTTTTTCTTCCGACAGCTGATATTTATGGGTGGCGGCTCGGTTGTTGTTGGAATTGTTTCTCATATTGATTATAAGAAATATGTTTATTTATCAAATTTTGCATTGCTTGTTGCTTGTGTTCTCGTTGCAATAACTATTATGATTGGTAAAAAAGAAGGCGGAGAAATTAACCGTTGGTTAAGCTTTGGATTTTTTGACATACAGCCCTCAGAAATTGCAAAGTTTGCAATTGTTGTTTTTTGTGCGGCAGGTCTTGATAAAAATCATAAAAAGATGATAAGCTCAAAGCCTTCAAAAAATATTGTCGCTCAGAAAATTGCGGATTTTACAAGCAACAAAATTGTCATAACCGAGGGAACAGTTACACTTTTTTTCTATTTCTTCTGGGTTGTTTTTACTGCAGGTCTTGTTTTCCTCGGAAGCCATCTTTCAGGTGCAATTCTTATAATGCTTTTCGGTGTTGCAATGCTCTGGATAGGTGAGGGTAGAGCAAGATGGTTTGCAATAGGTGTTGTAGCCGTTGCGGTTGTGCTCTTTATAGCAATTAACTTTTATGAGGATTTACCCATAAAGGATTATATGAAGGAACGTATTGCATCATGGCTTGTAAAAGACCTTACCGATACAGATAAGAGATGGCAGATCAATCACTCTCTCTTTGCTTTAGGTTCAGGTGGATTTTTCGGTGCAGGCTTAGGTAACTCAAAGCAAAAATATTTCTACGTTTCTGAAGCTCATACAGACTTTATCTTCTCTATTATCGGTGAAGAATTGGGCTTTGTAGGATGCTGTCTTGTTTTAGCTCTTTTTAGTGTTTTGATTTTAAGAGGCATATATATCGGTATGCATGCAAAAGACCGCTTCGGTGCTCTTCTTGTATTCGGTATAATGATGCAGATTGGCTTGCAGGTTGTTTTAAACGTTGCCGTTGTAACCGATACTCTTCCTAATACAGGTATAAGCTTACCGTTCTTTAGCTACGGTGGCTCTTCAACGCTTGTAACCTTGGGCGAAATGGGTATTGTTTTGGGTGTTTCGCGACAGGCAAATTTACCTAAATATTCATTTTCGGCTAAACCTCAAAAGAAACCTAACACTAAATAATTTTTTAGATTTATAACAGCATTATAGAAAGGGCTGGGTGTATGAAAGTATTAATAGCCGCAGGCGGAACAGGTGGTCACGTTAACCCTGCACTTGCAGTAGCGGGAGAAATAAAGAAAAGACATCCCGATTGGGAAATCTGCTTTGTAGGTACACCTGACAGAATTGAATCAAAAATCGTTCCCGAGGCAGGCTTTCCTTTAAAAACAATTGAAATGTCAGGCTTTAAAAGAGGGTTTTCACCTGCTGAAATTAAAGCTAATATAAAAACAGTTACCCGACTTTTAAAAAGCTCAGGTGCAGTTAAAAAGATAATCAATGATTTTCAACCCGACGTTGCAGTTGGCTTCGGCGGTTATGTCAGCGGTCCTGTAATAAGAATGGCGGCAAAAATGGGTGTTCCTACGGCTATTCACGAGCAGAATGCTTACCCCGGCGTTACTAATAAAGCACTTGCCGAAAAGGTTGATGCGGTAATGCTTACCGTGGAGGATGCAAAAAAACACCTTAAATGTAAAAACGAGCCTATTATTACCGGTCTTCCCGTAAGAGGTGAGCTTTTAGAGGCAGACGGTGAGATTTCAAGGGTTGAATTAGGCTTCGATGAAAGACCGATCGTTCTTTGTATGGGTGGCTCATTGGGTGCAAGAGCCATTAATGAAGCTATAATTGATGCTATAGCTTACGATAAAAGACGTGAAAAATATAATTTTCTTATTGCAACCGGTCAATATGGCTTATGGGTACCGGACAAGATGCGTGAAAAAGGCGTTGAACCCGATAATTATAAGAATATAGAAATAAGAACGTACATCAGTGATATGGCGAGATGTCTTTCTGCTGCAGACGTTGTTGTTTGCAGAGCGGGTGCATCTTCACTTTCAGAGTTTGAGGCTTTAGGTAAACCCTCAATTCTTATTCCTTCACCTAATGTTACTGAAAACCATCAGTTTCATAATGCAATGGCGCTTGTTAATAACAATGCCGCAGTTATTATTGAAGAAAAGGATTTAGACGGTAAAAAATTAGGTGAAGCTATAGATAATCTTCTTGCAGATAAAAATCGTCTTAAAGAAATAGGCGAAAATGCACGTAAGATGGCAGTAACTGATTCAGCATCAAGAATCTGCGATATCGTAGAGGGCTTGGTTAAATAAAAATGATTAATTAACACTTTACAAAAAGCAGCATATTATACAACGTACGAATATTTAAATTCGCTATTCCTTGTGAAAGGGGAAAAGGTATGTCTGCTTTTGTTATTAACGGTGGTCGTCGAATAAGCGGTAGCTTGCGTGTTCAAGGGTCTAAAAACAGTGTGCTTCCTATACTTGCCGCAACGTTTCTTGTATGCGGTAAATCAATAATACATAATTGCCCCACTCTTTCGGATACCAACAGCACAATAAGGATTTTAAAAAATCTTGGTTGCAGTGTCATTCGTGAGGGTAGCACTGTTATAATTGACAGCTCAACAGCACAGGGCTACGAAATCCCCGATGATTTAATGAGAGAAATGAGGTCATCGGTTGTTTTTCTCGGTGCAATAATCGGCAGAATGAAAAAAGCGGTGATTTCTTCACCGGGCGGTTGCGAAATAGGTTTAAGACCAATTGATTTACATCTTTATTCAATGAGGCAGTTGGGTGTAAACGTGAATGAGGATTACGGGAAATTAGTGTGTGATGTCCCCAAAAAGCTTGAGGGCAATAGGATTACATTTTCCTTTCCGAGCGTAGGTGCAACCGAAAATGCAATTCTCGCATCCGTAACCGCAAATGGCACAACGGTCATCGTTAATGCTGCCCGTGAACCTGAAATTATTGATTTGTGCAACTTTCTTAATAAATGCGGTGCAAAAATAAGCGGTGCAGGAGAAAGTGTTATAACTGTTGAGGGTGTAGAAACCCTGAAGCCCTGCGAGCATTCCGTTATTTGCGACAGAATAGTAACCGCAACCTATCTTATAGCGGGTGCCGTAACGGGTGGGGACGTATCTCTCGAAAATACAAATCCCGTTCATTTACAAGCGGTTTTACCTCTTTTAGAAGAGGCAGGGTGTAACGTTAGCGTAAGGTGTAAAACAATACGTCTTAAAGCACCCTTAAGGCTTAATAGGATTGATAAAATAATTACCCAGCCTTATCCCGGCTTTCCTACAGATGCTCAGGCACCTTTTACAGCTTTAGCTTGTGTTGCAAAGGGTACGGGCGTTATAGTTGAAAATATTTTTGAAAGCCGATTCAAGCATATCCCCGAGCTTATAAGAATGGGTGCATCTATAAAAACAGAGGGCAGAGTAGCCGTCGTTGAGGGTGTAGAAAGGCTTTACGGAGCCGAGGTCGTTTCACCCGATTTAAGAGGCGGTGCAGCCCTTGTGCTTGCAGGTCTTACTGCTATGGGTACTACAGTCGTAAATAACACAAAATTCATCGACAGAGGCTATGAGGATTTAGAAAATAACCTTTGTATGCTTAATGCAGATATTAAAAGAAGAGGATAATATAAATGGAAGAAAAAAGACGTACTACAAAAAAGAAGTCTAAAACGGTTATAAAACCGCCAAAACCTAAAAAAAGTCAACAAGGCTTATCAAGGGATGAGGTGCGTTCAATAAATAAAAAGAAAATGCGTCGCAAGAGAAAAATACAAAAAGCAATTATGACTCTTGTATTAGCGGTTGCGGTGCTTTGTGTCGGTATTGTACTCGTCTTTTCTCTTTTCTTTAAAATTAATACGGTAACCGTTACGGGTCAATCTGTTTATTCACAAAAGCAGATTGTTGAAAAAAGCGGAATAACAGTAGGAGAAAACTTGTTCAGAGTTAATGAGGAAGAATTGTCTCAATTGCTCTCAAAAGAATTGCCGTATATAAAAAGTGCTACAATAAAAAGAGAATTACCTGATACAATTGTTATTGAAATCGAAGAAACAACAGGTGTCGCTTGTATTAAAAATAATAAATCATACATAATTCTTGATAGCACAGGTAAGGTGTTAGATAAAGCGGCGGCTAAATTAAAAGAGCCACTTCCCGTAATTAAAAGTGTTACGGCAAAGACTGTTGAAGAAGGTAGTATCATTGAATTGAATAACCAAAAAAGAAATGATACCTTACCGCAAATTCTTTCAGCAATAGAAAATGCAGAATTAGAAAGCCTTACGGAAATAGATTTAAAAAACGTTAACGATATTAAAATCAAATACGATAACAGAATTACCTTGAAAATAGGTAACCTTACTAATATCGAAAAGAAATTAGCAAGAGGTAAAAAGGCAATAGAAAACGAAAATGAAATTAATGCCTATGCTGAGGGTACGCTTGATTTGAAAACTGACCCCTATGCATTTTTTAAAGCCGGGGCAGAGGAAACAACAGCGCCTGCTACAACAGAAAAGGCAGGAAAAGATAAAAACACAAATAAACCGGTAGAAACTACCGCAAAAACAGACTAAAAAGTTAAAAATATCAAAAATTTTTTAAAAATAACTTGCTATTGCACAATTTATGTGGTAACATTTAAAAGATGTATAATAGTTATATGTATGTATAATTTTAGGAGGAAGAAAAATGAACTTTGAAATTTCAAACGATTTTGAAGACGTTACTCAGATAAAGGTTATCGGTGTCGGCGGTGGCGGCGGTAACGCAATCAACCGTATGGTAAGCTCAGGCGTTCAGGGCGTAGAGTTTATCGCTATCAATACTGATAAGCAGGTACTTACATTCTCAAAGGCTACTCATAAAATCCAGATCGGTGAAAAGGTTACCGGTGGCCGTGGCGCAGGTGCTCGTCCCGAAATGGGTCTTAAAGCTGCTGAGGAAAGCAGAGATGCAATCGTTGATGCTCTTAACGGTGCTAATATGGTATTTATCACTGCAGGTATGGGCGGTGGCACAGGTACAGGTGCTGCTCCTGCTATTGCAGAAATTGCAAAGAGCAACGGTATCCTTACAGTTGGTATCGTTACAAAGCCCTTCGCATTTGAAGGTAAAAGAAGAATGCAGCAGGCGGAGGCAGGTATTGCAGAGCTTGCTCAGCATGTAGATAGCCTTATCGTTATCCCCAACGAAAGACTCAAACTCGTTTCTGACCAGAAGATTACATTTGCTAACGCATTCGACGTTGCTGATGACGTTCTCCGTCAGGGTGTTAAGAGCATTTCAGATCTTATTAAGGTTCCCGGTCTTATCAACCTTGACTTTGCAGACGTTACTGCAGTTATGAAGGATGCAGGTCATGCTCATATGGGCGTTGGCCGTGCAACAGGTAAAGAAAAGGCAGAAGCAGCAGCTAATGCAGCAGTTTCCAGCCCTCTTCTTGAAACAACAATTCAGGGTGCAAAGGGTGTTATTATCAGCATCACATCTTCTGCAGATATCACTCTTGATGATGTTGACGTTGCAGCAAGCATTATCGCTGATGCAGCTGATGCAGATGCAAACATCATCTTCGGTGTTGCTTTCGATGAAAAGCTTGAGGATGAAATGGTTGTTACTGTTATCGCAACCGGCTTCGGCACAGATATTAACGGCCTTGCTAACAAATCCGGTGCAGCAGCATCTGCTGTGGATTCATCATCTGCAAATGATGACGAAGACGGCGATATCGTTGATATTCTCGGTCTTTTCAAGAAATAATTTTTGAAACAAATTAACCGACCGAATTATTCGGTCGGTTTTTTAATATTCAGTAAAAAGATTATTACATTTTTATTAAATCCGGAACTTTCCTGAAAAAGTATGATATATTCTTTTCGGAAGGTGTTCAGATGGATATTGGTAAAATAATTACAACTG
Organism: Clostridia bacterium; assembly: GCA_017937865.1. Taxonomy (GTDB): domain Bacteria; phylum Bacillota; class Clostridia; order Oscillospirales; family Acutalibacteraceae; genus DTU089. Next base: position 55,401 of record JAGBCU010000018.1, read on the forward strand.
TTAAAAAGAATAAAAACAAGTGGTTTCTACGTGGTTTTGTAATAGTGCTTTTCGTGTGCGTTGTCCTTTCTCTTTATTCTGATTTTAAAAAAGACGATTTTGTTGTGTGCATTGATGCAGGTCACGGTGGCAGTAGCATAGGTGCCGTATACGGTAACGATGAAAGATTAGAAAAAGACGATAACCTGAAGCTCTCGCTTTTGGTAAAGGATGAGCTTGAAAAACAAGGGGCAAGCGTAATTCTGACGCGGCAAAGCGACAAGGATGTATCCTTAGAAAAAAGATGCAGAATTGCAAATTTCGGTCGAGCAGATTACTTTTTATGCATTCACCGTAACAGCTCTGAGAATTCGGATGCCAACGGTATAGAAATATGGGTGAGTAACACTGCCACTGACGATGAGCTTAATACCGCACAAAAGCTTCTCGAAAACCTTTCCGGCAAAGGTTTATCCGTTGAAAGAGGTATAAAGAAAGGCTTCAGAAGCGGTAGCGGTGATTATTACATAAATTCAAAAACAAATATGCCAAGCTGTTTGTTGGAAATCGGTTTTATTTCAAACCACGAAGATAACGTTGCTTTTGATGATAATATAGAGGAGTATGCAAAAGCAATAGCTGATGCAATCATTGATTCCTATGAGCAAAAATAAAAACAATAATAGAAAAAGGGCGAAGCTTTTAAATACTTTGTTTACCGTTGTGCCGTTGCTATTGATTATCGCTTTTCTTTCAAGATGTATTCCCGACGGAACTGTAAGGCTTAATATCGGTAAAAGCGGAATAGGTGAAAAAGCAATTGCTTTGACATTTGATGACGGTCCCAGTGATTACACCGAGGAGTTGCTTGACGGTCTTTTAGAATATGAGGTCACCGTAACCTTTTTTGTTATAGGTAATAAGGCTGAAAAAAGACCTGAAATAGTAAAGCGTGCCTACGATGAAGGACATTTAATCGGTAATCACACCTATAATCACCTTGATTTCTTTGAATCTGATATTGATGAAATAAAAGAAAGTATTGAAAAAGGTGAAACGGCAATAGAAGAGATTACAGGTAAAAAGCCTTTGTTTTTAAGAGCACCCTACGGTCACGTAGGTATCTTTCAATTGAAAAAGCTTGATTCGTTTTTTATCCATTGGTCAGCCTCTACTTACGATTGGTATAAAGAGGACGCCGATTTCGTATATAATCGGATAATGGATGAAGCTAAAGACGGTGCAATTATTCTTTTGCACGATACCAAGAAAACAACCGTTGAAGCCGTTTTGAGAGCAATCCCCGAGCTTCTCGACCAAGGCTATGAGTTTGTAAGAGTAGACGACCTACTTTCACGAAACGGTGACAGAATAAGAATGGGAACACCGTATAGAAGTTGTAAATACAATAGAGGAGCTATATCTTTCTAAATGAACAAACCCCTCTGTGAGAATGAATTTCTCACAGAGGGGTTTGGTGTTGTTAATTAAAGCTTTTCAACGATTTCTTTTGTATCTCTTGCAATTGCAAGCTCTTCGTTAGTAGGAACGCAGAAAGCTCTTACGGGGCAACCGGGAAGAGTAAGCTCAATTTCCTCGCCGCGAACTTCATTAGCCTTTTCATCAAGCTTAATGCCGAGGTATGAGAGGTTGTTAAGAATGTCTTCTCTAAGGTCTGTGCAGTTTTCACCGATACCGCCTGTGAATGCGATAACGTCAACACCGTCCATAGCAGCGATGTATGAGCCGATGCATTTACGAATCTGATACCACTGCATATCACGGGCAAGCTTAGCTCTCTTGTTTCCTTCTACAGCAGCAGCTTTAACAGCTCTGTCGTCAGAATGAACGCCTGAAATACCGAGAACACCGCTCTGCTTGTTCATAATCTTATCCATCTCTTCGGGTGAGATGTTGTGCTTCTGCATAATGTATGTAATAGCAGAAGGGTCAACAGCACCGCAACGAGTACCCATCATAAAGCCGTCAAGGGGAGTAAGACCCATACTTGTATCAAGAACCTTACCGTCTTTAATTGCTGTAATTGAGCAACCGTTACCTAAATGGCAAGTGATAAGCTTGATATCCTTAAGGTCTTTGCCTACGATTTCAGCAGTTCTGTATGCTACGAATCTGTGAGATGTACCGTGAGCACCGTAACGGCGGATATGGTCTTCTTCATAATATTTGTAAGGAAGACCGAACATGTAAGATGTTTCGGGCATTGTGCTGTGGAATGCGTTATCAAAAACTGCAACCTGAGGAACAGAAGCGCCGAAAACCTCGTTACAACATTCAATACCTACAACGTGTGCGGGGTTGTGGAGAGGTGCAAGAGCACTGAGCTCGTCAATTGCTTTGAGAACACTGTCATCAACAAGCACGCTTTCTGTGAAAATATCGCCACCCTGAACAACTCTGTGACCGATAGCACCTATTTCTGAAAGGTCGTCAATAACCTTGCAATCACCTGTTGTAAGAGCATCCTTAACAATGTTAAATGCAACCTTGTGGTCAGGGATATCTACGTATTTGTCAAAGCTTCTTCCGTCAAACGTTGAGCCTTTTGTATGGCTCATGTCAGTTGCGATTGATTCGCAGATACCTTTTGCGAGAACTTTTTCGCCTTCCATATCAAAAAGCTGATACTTAAGAGAAGAGCTTCCGCAGTTAATTACGAGAATTTTCATCAATAAACCTCCATTAAAAATGTGTATTTTCCAAAAAAGAAAATAAAACACAATATAATTGTGTAAAATATTTACCGAATATTAATTATACCACTCTTTTAATTATTTTCAAGAGTAAAACGAAAAAAGTAGGTAAAGAGGTGATTTTTTGAATTACGGTATTGTTGCTGAGTTTAACCCCTTTCACAACGGTCATAAATTTTTGATTGATTCAGTAAAAGGTGAGGGTGATACTGTCACCGTTGTAATGAGCGAAAGCTTTGTCCAAAGAGGCGAGTGTGCTTGTGTATCACCTTATGCAAGGACGCAGATGGCTCTTAAATGCGGTGCTGATTTAGTGCTTTCTCTTCCGGTGCCTTATGCAACTGCAAGTGCAGAGCGTTTTGCTTTAGGCGGTGTTTCGGTTTTAGGTGGCTTAGGCTGTGTTGATGCATTAGCCTTCGGTAGCGAAAGCGGTAATGCCGAAAAGCTCAAAAAATGTGCCGATGCTTTAGTTAGTGATGAATTTTCCGATATACTCGAAAAATATCTGAATGACGGCGTTTCTTTCCCTGTTGCAAGGCAAAAAGCCGTTGAAGAAATAAGCGGTAGTGAATTTTCCGAAATCCTTTCTTCGCCTAATAATATTTTAGGTGTTGAATATATTAAAGCTATTAATAAATTGGGCTTGAATATAGGTGTTAAGCCCATTACCCGAATAGGCGTTGACCACGACAGTAAAACTTCAAACGGCGAGTTTTGTTCAGCTTCAGCAATTCGCGAGAATTTAACAGCAGGGAAATTTACCGGTGAATATTTACCTGAAGATGCCCGTGAAATAATGGGTAAGGAAATTGAAAACTACAAAGCACCTGCTGCTATTAGTAATTTAGAAACGGCTATTATTTATAAATTACGTTCAATGAGCGTGGAGAATTTCAAAGAATTACCCGATGTGAGCGAGGGTCTTGAATATAGACTTTTTGATGCTGTGAAAAATTCTTCCTATCTGGAGGAGATACTTGAAAAAGTTAAAACAAAAAGGTATACTCATTCAAGGATAAGAAGAATAATTATTTGTGCATTTTTAGGTATAAAAAAGTCAGATGTTTCAGCTCCCGTTCCGTTTATAAGGGTTCTTGGCTTTAATGAGAACGGTGCTAAAATTCTAAAAAAAGCAAAAGAAACTGCAACTCTTCCCATAATAACGAAAGCTTCTGAGGCTTTCGCTTTAGACGAGAGTGCGAAACGGGTCTTTGAGTTGGAATGCTTTGCAAGAGATATGCTTTCTTTGGCTCTTCCCGTCAGAGATGAATTCGGGAAAGAAATGACAGACAAGCTTATCGTTTTATAAATTTTTATAATTGGAGATAATATGGATTTAATTGTTATAGGTGGCGGTGCCGCAGGTCTTATGGCTGCAGGCACGGCGGCACAAAGAGGCTTAAGTGTAACGCTTATTGAGAGAAATGACAAATTGGCAAGAAAGGTTGCTATAACCGGTAAGGGCAGATGTAACGTAACTAACTCTTGCCCTCTTTTAAATGAGTTAATATCAAACGTACCTGTTAACGGCAGATTTCTTTACGGTGCGTTTTCAAGATTCAGTACAGATGATACAATAGACTTTTTTGAAGAAATGGGCGTACCTCTTAAAATAGAAAGAGGGAACAGAGTTTTCCCCGTTTCCGATAAAGCTCTTGATATCGTTGATGCCCTCAATAAATTTATTACCGTGAACGGTGTAAAACGCAAGCAGGGTAGGGTAACTGAGCTTATAATTGAAAACGGTGCTCTCAAGGGTTGCATAACTGAGGACGGAAGAAGGTTTTATGCCGATAACGTGCTTATAGCAACGGGCGGTCTTTCTTATCCTGCAACGGGCTCAACGGGTGACGGCTATACCTTAGCCCGTCAGGCAGGTCATACAATTACTGATTTAAAGCCTTCTCTTGTATCGCTTGAATGTCACGAGGGTTGGTGTACTGATGCTCAAGGGCTCTCTCTTCGTAACGTTGAAATAAGAGTAGAAGACACGAAAACTTATAAAGAAATTTACAAGGATTTCGGTGAAATGCTCTTTACCCATTACGGCGTTTCAGGTCCTATGATTCTTTCTGCATCCTCTCATATGAGAAATATGGAAAAGGGTAGATACGTAATTCATATAGATTTTAAGCCTGCATTAACCTACGAACAGCTTGACAAAAGAATTCAAAGAGATTTGCTTGAATGCTCAAATAAAAACCTTTTCAATACGCTTTCTCTTATGTTACCGCGAAAAATGATACCGATTGCGGTTAAGCTTTCAGGTCTTAACGGTAATATAAAATCTAATCAGGTAACGAAGGATATGAGAGCTTCACTTGTTGATTTACTTAAGGATATACGCCTTACAGTAACTGATTTCAGACCTATAGACGAAGCGGTTATAACCTCAGGCGGTGTAAGCGTTTCTGAAATTGACCCTAAAACAATGGAAAGCAAAATTCTTAAAGGACTTTACTTTGCAGGCGAGGTTATAGATGTTGATGCCTATACAGGCGGCTTTAATCTTCAAATTGCATTTTCTACAGGCAGACTTGTTGGAAACTCTGTTTCCAAGTGAGGAGTTAGGAGTGGGAAGTGAGGAGTGTCGGGACCTGCGGTCGGCACTGTAAGCTTCGCAAAAGAGAAGATAAGACTGTGTGATTATTTTGGAATATAAAGAGGTGCGTTATGGCATCGATAGTATATGATAAAAGTAAAGTTTTCGCTTTGCGGATAGTTAAATTATATAGACATTTGAATTCTCAATATAATGAAACTGTTATTTCAAAACAATTGTTGCGTTGCGGAACAAGCATTGGTGCAAACATAACAGAAGCTGAATATGCAATAAGCAAAAGAGAATTTGTTATGAAAATGTATATTGCATTAAAAGAGTGTGGCGAAACAATTTATTGGTTAGATTTGCTGTTTGACAGTGAATATATAACAGAAAAGCAGTATCGTTCTATAAAGAGTGATTGTGAGGAACTGATGAGATTATTATCATCAATAACTAAAACCGCACGTGAAAGATTAAACAAAACTAAATATGAAGGTTTTTAAAACGTTCATTTGATTAGTGAGTGAATGATAAAGAGGAAAAAGAGTAGTTGTCAGATATAAATGGATATAATAGCGTCGCAGACCCGACACTCCTCACTCCTCACTCCTCACTCCAAACTTATACAACAAGCATCAAAGGAGAAATAATTATGATAACTAATATCGCAATAGACGGTCCTGCAGGTGCAGGTAAAAGCACGATAGCAAAAACAGCTTCAAAGGAATTGGGGTTTATCTACGTTGATACAGGTGCACTTTACAGAACCGTAGGTCTTAATGCTTTAAGACTCGGTAAGGATACAAAAAGTGCGGATGAGGTAGTACCTACTCTTGAAGGACTCAATGTTTCATTAAGATTTGTAGACGGTGAACAAAGAGTTTTCTTAGGCGAAGAAGATGTTTCAACAGCAATAAGACAAAATGAAGTTTCAATGGCGGCTTCTAATGTATCTGCAATTCCTAAAGTCAGAGAATTTCTTTTTGACCTTCAGCGAGATATTGCTAAAAAGAATAACTGCATTATGGACGGCAGAGATATCGGCACAGTAGTTCTTCCCGATGCACAGATTAAAATTTATCTTACCGCATCCGCAGAGGCAAGAGCCGACCGTCGTTTTAAAGAGCTTACCGAAAAGGGTCAGCAGGTAGAGTATGATGTTATTTTAAAAGAAATTAAAGAGCGTGACTATCAGGATATGAACAGAGAAATTGCACCCTTAAAACAGGCTGACGATGCAGTTCTTGTTGATACAACTGAGCTTACTCTTCCGCAGTCAATTGAATATATGCTTAAGGTTATAAAGGAGCGTCTTTAATGACTGAAATAACTCTTGCTAAAAAAGCAGGTTTTTGCTTTGGTGTGAACAGAGCGATTAATATAATTGAAGAGCTTGTTGAAAAGGGTGAAAGGGTCGCAACTCTCGGACCTATTATCCACAACCAACAAGTAATAGATGACCTTTCGAAAAAGGGCGTAATTGTAGTTGATGAGCCGTCGCAGGTGCCTGAAGGAACAACACTCGTTTTACGTACACACGGCGTTACTCAAGAGGTATTAAAAGAGGTTGAAAAATGCGGTTGTAATTATATAGATGCCGCGTGCCCGTTCGTTAAAAAAATTCATAAAATAGTTCTTGATAATTCGTCTGAGGATACGGTTACTCTTATAGCGGGTGATGAAAATCATCCCGAGGTAAAGGGGATAAAAAGCTGTGCAAAGGGCGAAGCCTTTGTAATAAATTCCGAAGAAAAGCTGACGGAATTGTTCCAACAATATCCTGATTTGCCACAAAAGCCCATAATTTTCGTTTCTCAGACAACTTTTAGCGTAAAAGAATGGGAAAAAAGTTTAAAAAAAGTAAATTTACTATGTACAAATGCAAAAATATTTGGTACAATATGCAGTGCGACCGATGAAAGACAAAGTGAAGCGGCTCAGCTTTCAAAAGTCAACGATGCAATGGTTATCGTTGGCGGAAGGCACAGCTCAAACACTCAAAAGCTGTTAGGCGTTTGCCAAAGCAACTGCCCGTCTTTCCTTGTTGAAACTGCTGATGAATTAAGTGGTATCGATTTCAGTCAGTATAAAACAATCGGTCTCACTGCGGGTGCATCTACTCCCGCCGGTATTATAAAGGAGGTACTTCAAACCATGTCCGAAATTGTCAAAGACCCAACTATGATTGAGGAGGAAAAAGTGCTGGACTCTGCAGCAGCTGAAGATTTTGATTTTGCAGCAGCATTAGAGGAATCACTCAGTAATATGAGCGACCAGAAAGTTACTGGTACAGTATTGAGTGTTAGTCCTACAGAGATACAGGTTGATATCGGCAGGAAGCAAACAGGCTATATTCCCTACAGTGAATACAGCAACGATCCGTCCGCAGACCCCAGAGCTGAACTTAAAATCGGCGATACACTTAACCTTATAATCATGAAAACAAACGATCAGGAAGGCTTAATTATGCTTTCCAAGAAACGCTACGATGCTATCGCAGCATGGGACACAGTTGTTGCAGCTGAGGGAACAGATACCATTCTTGAAGGTGTTGTAACAGAAGTTGTTCGCGGCGGTGTTATCGTTGTTTCAAATAACGCACGTCTTTTCATCCCTGCATCTCTTGCAACTGCAAGCAGAAACGATAAGCTTGAAGATCTTGTTAAAAAGACAGTTAAATTCAAGGTTATCGAAGTTAATAAGCAGAGAAGAAGAGCTGTTGGCTCTATCCGTGCAGTACTTAAAGAAGAAAGAAAAGCAGCAGAAGAAAAATTCTGGGCAGAAGTTAAGGAAGGCGAAGTTCGTAAGGGCGTAGTTAAATCTCTTATGAAATTCGGTGCTTTTGTTGACATCGGCGGCGTTGACGGTATGATTCACGTTTCCGAGCTTTCATGGAACAGAATTAAAGACCCTTCAGAGGTTGTTAGCGTAGGCGACGAGGTTGAGGTTACAATTAAATCTCTCAACCCCGAAAAGAAGCAGATTGCTCTCGGCTACAAAAAGCTTGAGGATAATCCTTGGGAAATCTTCAAATCAAAGTATGCAGTTGATTCTGTAGCAGAAGTTGAAATTGCAAACTTTACAGATTTAGGTGCTTTCGCACACATCGTTCCCGGTGTTGACGGTCTTATCCATATTTCACAGATTGCTAACAAGCACGTTGCAAAACCTGCAGACGTTCTTAAAATCGGTGAAAAGGTTGAAGCAAAGATCACTGAAATTGATGAGGAAAGAAAGAGAGTTAGTCTTTCAATCCGTGCTCTTCTTCCCGTTGAAGAAGCTGCTGAGGAAGCTGTTGCTGAAGAAGCTCCTGCTGAAGCAGAAGAGGTTGCAACAGAAGAATAATCAAATCGTCCGTCCCTCCCTTAAAAGAGGGACGGTTTTTTGACCGTTAATAAAATTTTTTTAATTTCAAAATCAGCTTTGAGAAAAGAGGTGCTAAAATGTATTGTAATAATTGTCACAGACAGTGCCCTAATAATTTCAGCAGTTGCCCTTATTGTTCAAATAAATTAAAAACAGATAAAAAGAAAAAAACTGAGGTTATGGAATCTCAGAATAATAAAAAATATAAAATATCCTTTAAGGGTAAAATAATTGCAATATCTGTTGTAGCATTTCTCCTTTGTATTACAGCTGTAACAATAGGTCTTTTAAATGGCTCAAAACCCGAAATGTTAGTAAAAACGATGGTTTTATCTTTAAAAAATAAGGATGCAAATACCTACTATTCTCTTTATGACGAGCAAATCAAAAAGTACAATAAAGATAATTGGTATTTTGACGATAGTGAAACCTTTTTTGCAATGACAGAGCCGTTAGAAAAAACAATAGATTTTTATACCGATAAATGCGGTAAGGATTTTACAGTTCAATACGAAATAAACGAGGTCATTTATATAGAAAATGAAAAATTTAATGAGTATTGCGACGTGTTAGAAAAATCCTTTAGCTATAGAAAGCTTCCTACCGAAATAGCAAAGGTGGATTTTGTAATAAAGGTAAAGGGTAGCGAGGGTGAATATACCAGCGTTTACGATTCTTTTATGTGTATGAAAATCGGCGGTAAATGGTATAGAATTTATTCTTCTGTATTTAATGATATCTCAAATTAACAAGGTGTGTAGTAGCGTTACACACCTTGTTTTTTATGTCGAAAAAAGAAAAAAGATTGGATATTTTATATTTTAAACAAAAATATTGAACAAAATGCAAAAAATATTTGACAAATTAACAAAAATGTTGTATTCTAACTACAAGCAGAGTTTTATGGGGTGGTTTGTTGGAGAAATTAAGTTTCAATGAGCTTAACTCTTTAAGCAACGAATTGCTAGTGCAATATGCCCGTCAAGGCGATGAGCAGGCAATGTCAGTTTTATCTGCCCGTTTTCTCAATACTCGTGGTTCGGGTGTAAGCGTAGCATATCTTGATTCTGATGACTTCGTTCAAGAGGGAATGTTAGGCTTCTTACGTGCGGTTAATTCTTACGATGCATCAAAAGGTGTTCCCTTTGAAGCTTACGCCTTTAAATGTATGCAAAACAGTATTAATTCAGCTGCAGTTGTTTACAAAAAAGAGTTACCTATAGTTTCTGAAACTGAGCTTTCTTCGGTTGTTGATACTCAGGTTGACCCCCTTGACAAGCTTCTTGTAAGCGAAGAGCTTTCCCACGTTCTTAACACCTGTCAGGTTTCTCTTACCGACGTTGAGAAAACAGTTGTATTTCTTAAGGCTGCGGGCTTACCCTATAGCGAAATTGCAAGTCGATTAGGTATGAATGAAAAGACTGTTGATAATGCAATTCAGCGTGCCAGAAGAAAATTAAAAGAGTTATGTACCGATTAGGTATGTAATATATAAGTCCTCTTAGCTTAAAAGCAGAGCGTTGATTATAGGTGGCGGAATTTTCCGAAACCTTCGCCAAAGGTGACGGTGCAATTCCGTTAGAGGGCAACAATATAAATCAAGCGAGGTAGCGAAAAATGTACGAAGACAAAACACTCATCTGCAAAGAATGTGGAAATGAATTTATTTTCACCGCAGGCGAACAGGAATTTTATGCAGAAAAAGGCTTAGTTAACGAGCCCAAGAGCTGCAAGGCATGCCGTGACGCACGTAAGCAGGCTGCAAGAGGTGAACGTGAAAAATTCACAACTGTTTGTGCTGAATGCGGAGGAGTAGCAGAAGTTTACTTCAAACCCCGTGAAGACCGCCCTGTATATTGCAGCGCATGCTTCAGCAAGAAAAAAGAAGCAGAGGCTTAATTTAATACTTAATTAAGATAAAGCTCCCCTGACAATGCTTTGGCACATTGTCAGGGGTTTCTTGGTTTAAGTTTGAAAATGGCAAATGGTAAGTGGCAAATTTCGGAACTGCGTTGGCAATTATAAAGATGACAGATGCCAGCTCCCAGATGCCAGTGGCTTCGCGGGGAGCAAACGACTTACTAATATAACAAATTTACAAAGCCGGTGTACCTCTCTTCGAAGAGGGCAAGGAACACGACCGCCGCCGGTGGCGGAAACAGGGAGTGTGAGTTGGCGTAGCGGTCAAAATTGTGCGAAGCGAATAGCGAGCAAACAATTTTGGGTACCGCAAGAGGGCAGGGACCGCCTTTCGCTTTGTTGTTTTTTAAAAAAATTTAAATTTCGTGCCAATGATTTTTTGTCAGAATTAAGTTTTTCGGGCGGTGGAGAGTTCTTGAC
>JAGBCU010000019.1 GCA_017937865.1 Clostridia bacterium
AAAACAAAAAAAAGAAAACGTTAGCTGTTCTTTTAGCCTTAGTGCTTGTTCTTGCAATTATTTCAGGTACTTTAGTAGGTTATTACAACAGTCTTCTTAACAGTATGTCTAAAAACGAGTTGGACATGGATAATATCGGCTTGTCCGGTGATCATTTCCACGAAAGCGTTAAAAACATTGCTGTTTTCGGTCTTGACTCAAGGGATAATAATTTTGACGGCAGGTCCGATGCTATTATCATCATTACTATTGATGACGTTCATGACAAAATAAAAATGACTACAGTTGCCAGAGATTCTTACGTTGAAATTGAAGGCAACGGTAAAGATAAAATCACTCATGCCCATTGGTTTGGCGGTCCGGAGCTTGCTGTTAAAACTCTTAACCAGAATTTCAATATGGAAATCACCGACTACGTTACCGTTAATTTCTTCGGTATGGTTGAAATTATTGATGAAATCGGCGGAGTTGAGCTTGACGTTGACACTCAAGAAATGAATACCATTAACCGCGATTATGCTCCTGAGCTTAACAGTATCGGTCTTGATTGTGAAAGAATCACTACAACAGGCCTTCAAAAGCTTAGCGGTGCACAGGCACTTGCTTATTCAAGAAACAGATATTCAAGCGGTGGCGACATTGACAGAGGCAACCGTCAAAAAGAGGTTTTATCCGCTATTTATCATAGTCTTACAAGCATAAATGCAACCCAATTGCATACCCTTATCAAAATCGTGCTTGACAATTGCCAGACCTCTCTTACCAATTCAGAAATCACGAAATTAGCTTCTTGGGCTGCTCTTAATATGCCTTCAATTGAGTCGCTTAGTCTTCCTGATGCTGATTGCAACCCTCAATACGGTGATGCAGGCTACGTGGACGGTATATGGTATTTCAAATACGACCTTGACGTTGCTACACAAAAATTCCACGATTTCGTTAATGAAGACGGTGTGTATTACATACCACCCGAAGAAAACGTTGAAGAATAAACGGTGATGATAATGAAAAACGTTAAAATAATTGTTGCAACTCACAAGCCTTATAAAATGCCCGATGACGAAATGTATCTTCCGGTACACGTTGGCGCGGCTGGTAAAGATTCAATAGGCTATCAAAGAGACGACGAGGGTGAAAACATTTCAGAAAAAAACCCCTATTTCTGTGAACTAACAGGTCTTCATTGGGCTTGGAAAAATTGCGATGCAGATTATATTGGTCTTGCTCACTACAGACGTCATTTTGCAACAGCCGGCAAGAAAAACAAAGACAATCTTTTTGAAAGTGTTTTATCTTCCTCTGAGGCAGATAAGCTTTTAAATAATGCTGATATAATCCTCTCAAAAAAGAGAAACTATTACATTGAGAATTTATACGACCACTATAAACACACAATGTATGTTGAGCCTCTTGATGAAACAAGAAAAATTCTTGAAGAAAAGTATCCCGAATACCTTCCTGAATTTGACAAGCTTCATACAAGAACCTCCGCTCATATGTTTAATATGGCGGTTATGAAGAGAGATATTCTTGATGAATATTGCTCTTGGATATTTGAAGTCCTTTTTGAGCTTGAAAAGCGTATTGACCCCGCTCAATACGAAGCATTTCATGCAAGATATCCCGGAAGAATTTCCGAGCTTATGCTTGACGTATGGATAAACACAAACAACAAAACCTTTGTTGAATCAAACGTTATGGATATGGAGCCTGTAAATTGGTTTAAAAAAGGTTTCGCATTTGTTATAGCTAAATTTACCGGTAAAAAATACGGTAAAAGCTTTTAAAGGTATTTAATATGGGTAAAAAATTAACTGCAAACTATATATATAACCTTGCATACCAGATTATAAACTTAATATTCCCCTTAATTACAACACCGTACGTTTCAAGAATTCTTGGGGCGGACGGTATTGGTGTTTACAGCTACACAATATCAATCGTAACTTATTTTGTTTTGTTTGGTTCTTTAGGTATATCCCTTTACGGTCAACGTCAGATTGCCTTTCTTCAAACAAAACCCAAAAGACGAACACGTGTGCTTTTTGAAACACTTTTACTTAAGGGCTTTACCCTTGCAATAGCAATAGGTCTTTTTGTGTGGTTATTCGCCTTTAAAGGTGAATATGCAAGATATTACAGAATTCTTCTTTTATATATCGTTGCTAACATTTTAGACATTTCTTATTTCTTCCAGGGAATGGAAGAATTTAAAATGATAGTTAAAAGAAACTTTGTAGTAAAGCTTTTAAGTATCGCTTGTACGTTTATCTTTGTAAAAACAGAAAATGATATTTCCAATTATCTTTTGATTTATGCTTTATCAACTCTTTTAGGAAACTTGTCATTATGGCTTTGGTTACCTAAATTTGTTGCAAAACCTGATCTGAATGAATTCAACGTATTCAGGCACGTACGCCCTGCTCTTGCTTTATTCATTCCTCAGATTGCCGTACAGATTTATACTGTGCTTGATAAGGTTATGTTGGGCTCGTTGCTTACTGACAAAGCAGAGGTTGCCTACTACGAGCAATCCCATAAAATTGTTATAATAATTCTTACAGTGGTTACCTCTTTAGGAACGGTTATGATGCCTAATATTGCTCATAAATTTGCAAACAAGCTTATGGATGAAATCAAAGAAGATATATATAAATCCTTCAGATTCATCTATTTATTAGCATTCCCGATGATGTTTGGTATAGTTTCTATTGCAAAGGACTTAATTCCTTTATTCCTCGGCGATGGCTATGAGGCTTCAATTACAGTTTTGTACGTCATTTCCCCTATTGTTCTTTTTATCGGAATGAGTACTGTAAGCGGTGTTCAGTATCTTTTACCAACTCTCAGGCAAACTCAATACACAATATCAGTTTCTGCAGGTGCTGCAACTAACTTAATCTTAAACTTTATACTTATTCCTCACTTTAAATCAGCAGGTGCAGCTTTGGCTACCATTTGTGCTGAATTAATAGTTACATCTCTTCAGTTTGTTTTCATAAGAAAAGATTTTTCAATTGTAAAAATAATCTTTTCAAGCGCAAAATATTTAATTTCAGGTTTAGTTATGACAGGTTGCATTTTCCTTGCAAACACGCTCTTACTTGCCTCTGCAATACCTTTCGTCAGAATTGCTGTGGATTTAATAATCGGTGGTATTGTTTATTTTGTAATGCTTTTTGTTTTAAAAGACGATTTATTAAAAGGATTTATAAAAGGATTGAGGGATAGAAATGCAGAAGTATGATTATTTAGTTGTCGGTGCAGGTCTTTTCGGTGCCGTTTTTGCAAACGAGGCAAAAAAGAAAGGCAAGAAATGTCTTGTAATTGATAAACGTCCTCATATTGCAGGTAACATTTATACTGAAAACGTTGACGGTATCAACGTTCATATTTACGGTGCTCATATTTTCCATACAAGCGAAAAAAGAGTGTGGGATTATGTTAATCAGTTTGCTGAATTCAACAGATACACAAACTCCCCTGTTGCTCTTTATAAGGGCGAGCTTTACAATATGCCCTTTAATATGAACACATTTAATAAATTATGGGGTGTTACTACTCCCGCCGAAGCTCTTGCTAAAATTGAAGAAGAAAAAAAAGAAGCGGGAATTACAGAGCCTAAAAACCTTGAAGAGCAGGCAATAAGCCTTGTAGGTAAAACAATTTACGAAAAGCTTGTAAAGGGCTATACCGAAAAGCAGTGGGGTAAAAAAGCAACAGAGCTTCCCAGCTTTATTATCAAACGACTTCCCGTAAGATTTATTTACGATAACAACTATTTCAACGATTTATATCAGGGTATCCCTATGGGCGGATATACGAAAATGGTTGAAAATATGCTTGAAGGCACTGAAGTTAAGCTTAACTGCGATTATTTTGATAACAAAGAAGAGCTTGATAGCATTGCAGATAAAATAATTTTTACAGGCCCTATTGATAAATATTACGATTACTGCTACGGCGAGCTCGAATACCGTAGCTTAAGGTTTGAAACAGAAACCTACCCTGTTGATAACTACCAGGGTAATGCAGTTGTTAACTATACCGAATATGAAATTCCTTACACAAGAATAATTGAGCATAAGCACTTTGAATTTGGTAAAACTCTCGGTAAAGAGGCTGAGGGTATAGCGGCTACAAAAACAATTGTTACCAGAGAATATCCTGACTCATGGAACAAAGAAAAAGAGCCCTACTACACGGTTAACAACGAAAGAAACAGCGAACTTTACAAGAAATATAAAGAGCTTGCAGATAAAGAAGGTAAAGTTCTTTTCTGCGGAAGATTGGGGCAGTATTGCTACTATGATATGGATAAGGTTATCCTATCCGCTCTTAATACCGCTGATGAAGTATTATAAAAAACAGAACCGCAGTAAACGATTTGTTTACTGCGGTTCTTACTTTTTTGTCTTACCATTTATTTTCTACATATTCGCAGAAGGCATACATATCTTTGATTTCAAGCTTTTTGCCATCGTCAAGAGTAACGTCGCCATTCCAAAGACCGTGCACCTGATGGGTATGCATTCTTGCAACACCCAGATTCATATCTGAATGGTGGTCAAAGGTAGGAGTCATTGTAAGGTTAAATCTGCCATCCTCAGAAACGAATTTCCAAGGCTCCATAAATTTATCGGGCTTCGGGAAGGTTTCAACGTCTACGGCGCCAAATTTATGAGCTTTACCGTCATAGAAAAGGCAGGTTTCCGTTGCATTACTCTCATCACCTATTGCCCAAGTGATTTCAAAGCCAAAAAGATGCTTTTCGCCGTTTTCATCAACAAGGTAAGTAGAGCCGTTACCCCAATACCATACCATTTTATGAGGTGTATTTACTCGGCCCCAGTCAAGAGCACAGAAAGCGGTGTCCTTTGAAAATTCGTAAACGTCGTCACCGTATTTATAGTAACCCTTACAAGGCATACAGTTTTGCTTTGTAGTCATAAAATACTTCGTATCGTCGCCGGGGAAGGGAAGAACAGTTGTGATGTTTTCAAGACCCGGCATAATATCCATCTCGCATTCACATTCAACCATTTTACCCTTTAAGGGCATTTTAAACCAAAGACGTCTTGACTCTTCTTTTGTATCAAAGTCAAACTCTGCTTTACCGATTACGTCCTTATAACGGTTAGGCATGTCGCCTTTAGGTGGCGGTACATGCTTATCTTTTCCGCCTATAAAAAGCTGAGTAGCATCTGCTATAACCTTGCAGTTTTCAAGGTCAATAAGCTTTGCGGCAATATAACCGCCGATTGAAATGTTAGCAAAGCTTAACTGCACCATATATTTGCCGTCTGAAACCTGATAAAAGTCCCATTCCTTTTTGCTCATTATACTACCGGGCTTTACAAAATCTCTGTTATAATCGAAAACGTTGTGCCTTGCCCAGCCCTTTGCAAGAAGCTTTCCATCAGGTGAAAGAAGCTGTGTATAATCTGTATATTCTGTCTGTTTAGATTTTTCTTTCCAATCCTTAAACGGTACGTAGGTTCTCTGAGTTTCTGCACTCACAGAAATCCCCCCTCACATAATAAAAATTATTTTGCGCTTGTAAACATAAAAAGGAAGTTAATTCCCTGATTCATTCCCTGAAGAAGAGATGTTGCAGTTCTTTCAAAAGACGAGGGGCTTGTGTCTTCAATCACACCTACATCCATAAGCGCTCTTCCAAGCTCACCCTCTGCAATTTTCCATTCAGAAGTATCGACAACAGTTTCCTGAAGCTGAGCCTCTACGTTTGCAATTTTTTCTTCAACGTAAGCAATCTGTTCAGGTGAATAGCCTGATTTATCTGCCTCTTCCCAAGCCTTGAAGTAAAGCTTAACGGTATTCGTAAGTCTGCCTTCGTTATACTGGGGATAAACGTCAGGTCTTGAGTAAACGTCAACAATTTTATCGTCTGTCATAATATCAAACGCTAATTTAAGAGCAACGTCGTTATGAGGAAGCTTCTCATGGTCTTGATTTTTGATATACCAGGTTGTACAAGGAAGAAGACCTGTTGTGGGGTCAACTGTGTTGTCAGGTGAAATATGGTCGTGGGCAGGATTGTTACAATACGTGCCTGCTGCTACGTAATCGTCACCAAGAGTTTTTCCAACATCCGCAAAGGTTGCCCACATTGAAGCAGAGGTTGCATGAACGATACCGTCACCGTTTGTTTTATTGTAATCACGGCAAAGAGGGAACATTCCGCCACCGTAGCAACAAATATCAAATACCTTTGTGCCTGTATCCATAAGAGCAAAGAGGTTATCCTCAAAGTTCGCTCTTGCGTTCATAAAGTAATCAACCTTATCTCTGACTACCTTATATTCGTCGCCTTCAAGCCATTTTGCTCTTGCCTCTTCATAATAATCCGTAGGACAAAGAGCCCATATAATTGTAGTTGTTCTGACACCGGCTTCAACAACACCCTCTGCCAGACCGCCTAACGCACTCTTCAGCACGTCACTGGGCAGAATTCGTAAAACAATGTTGAGGAAATATGCTAAGAAGCCTTCCCCTAAAAGAGACGGAAGGAATTTTCCGTAAAGCATTTCGTCATCATGGATAATACTAAGGTTGTTTGTAAGAATATCACCGATAATATCAGAGCCGTCAATAGCGGGAATAACAAAAACTACTCTCTTAATAAGTTCATAATCCTCGGGATAAGTTTCAAGGTAGTTTACCGCAATAGTACCGCCAAGAGAAATATGGCAAAGTCTTACCTGCTCAGCACCTGTCTGAGGCAAAACTACGTCGTGAATATAGTGATGAAGCTTTTCTGTTTCCCAGATAACATCACCGAAAGAGTCGTAACCGAAATAATAAATGCTTTCTTCACCAACAATTTCAGCTAAGCCCTGAAGAGGAAGAATATTATAGTAATATTCTTTAATATCATCAGTCATTTCACTCATAGGACATTCATAGCAGGGCACTTCAACGGGAGTAAGATAATTACCCTCGTTATCCTTATGAATAGCATATAAGCCCTCGTATGCACCCTTTCGCATTGCATCTGTAAGACCCATATCCTTGCCCTTAACAACAGACATTAAAAGCGGACCTAAAGCTTCTTTCAAAAGACCCATAATGTCAATTTCAAGAGGCCAACCGGTGATATAATCGCCGTTACTGTCGGTCATTCTTGAGCCATCGGGATTAAGAAGATAAGTGTCATTCTGGCTCATACCGTGAACAATGATAATAGGCGTATCCCTGTCATAATCTGCTACGTAAGATAAATCCGTAACAGTTGAGCCGGTTGTTGAGCCGGTTGTTGAGCCTGCTGCCGTGCCGTCTACGGCTGAAGCGGGTACAACCGCAACAGAAAAGAGCATTGCTGCAACAATTAAAATGCTTATAATTTTTTTCATTTTCATATATTAACCCCCCAGTTAATATTCCATATAGGTAAATAATAACATATTAACAAAATCTTAACAATAAAAGCATTGCACAACTTTTTTATTGATTTATTGTAAAAAACCACAAAAACCGCATCTAAAAACAAAAGATTAAAGCACTTCTTATCGTTTTAAACAGAAGTGCTTTATGAGTAGGTGTATTAGCTTTTAGCGTTAAACTTACTTATGCAAAATATTTTATTAAATATAGTATTAACATATGCACGGGGTAAAAGGCATAGAAGCCGTATTGCAAGACTTTACTTGACTTGCCTTTTTTGCCGTTATAAAGCCATATAGGAATTAACGAGAATACTGCAAAGCCCTGAGAGGGAATTTCAACTGTCTTACCGAAAACATCAAAGATAAATACCTGACCCTCGAAGAATACGATGTTTATTAAAATCATTCCTATAAGCTGTAAAATCGGTGTAAAACGGTAGCCTCGGCACAGATAGAACATTACTACTGTAAGAACTCCTAAAAAGCCGTAATCAACAAAGCCTAACGTACCGCCTACAGCTATAAGAGCTAACCATAAAAGAGATTTTCCAATATTCTTTGGAGAAATATCTTTTTTAAGGTTATCTATAACTTTAATTGCAAGCAGACCTAATAAAAGCGTAAACATCACGTTTTGATGATAGGGGTTAAACCACCGGCTACTATAAAATAAATTGAAAGGTATTTCAGAAATTACCGCAAAGGCTAAAAGTCTTAAAGCGTATTTTTTAAAGTTTTTTGTATGTACAAAGCCTTCTGCAATCTGAAAAGCAAATATGGGAAAAGCCATTCTACCTATATAAGTCATCCAATTTCCGAAGCTCATAGCTGTAGCCCAGATATGGTCGCTTACCATAAGTAAAACCGCAACTATTCTTAATGTATTTGAATTTAAAAACTGTATTTTTTTTGCTTTATCAATTAAGGCAGCTTTTTGCATTGTCGCTTCCTCCTTTTTAAATCAAATATTTTTATGAATTTTATTATTTCTGAGGTGCAGGTCTGAATTTCGCAGTATATTCTTTTACGTCAATTCGAATTATACTTACAACCTCTGTTAATCTGTCGTTAAATTCAAAATCCTTTTTAGTCTGGGTTTTCATAAGTGCTGAAAGAGCCTGTTTTTTCTCTTCAACGTCTTCAACGATTACCGCCGTACCCTTTGCCATAAGCGAATAGTAGCTTATACCGTACTTACAAGCGACATCGCCCTCAAAAGGCACGATATCACATTCCATTGAAATAAAAACCTTGGGATTTTTCCTCATAACGTCAAGCTTTCTTCCGGTTTTTGCACCGTGAAGCCACAAAGTGAGCTTTCCGTTTTCAAAAACGTGACCGTAATTCATCGGCACAACGTAAGGCTCGTCACCGTCTACAAGGCCAAGATGAAGCACCTTTGATTTTTCAAGAATCATATTGATAATATTTTCATCCTCTATAAGTCTTTCTCTTCTTGTTAAACCATTCATAAAAACACCCCTTTAAAATTAATCCTCCACCATATTTTTTATTTTCTCGGGAATTATAAGGTTTTTAAAGCCGTAAAAGCTCACAGCATTTTCACCGAGAAAAAGCTTTTTATTCTCTTCGCTGACTTCTTTTGATTTCACAACAAAATCAAAGCTCATTTTATATGTAATCGCAGTCATTGTGCGAGGATAATCGCTACCCCACATCAGCTTTTCAAAGCCTACAAGACCTGCTGCCTCGTTAATAGCTTTTATTGCAGAGTGAAACGGGTAAAACTCGCTGTTAAAAAGCCAGGTTATTCCACCGCTTTCAATGTAAACGTTTTTGTTTCTTGCAAGCTTTATTTGCTCAAGCCAATTTTCACGGGTAACCATACCAAAATGACCTATAGCGATTCTCAAATCAGGAAAATGCTCAATAATTTCCTGCATCATTTTCGTCTGCTCGTCACCGTCAGCAAGGTCAATAGAAATAAACTTTCCGTTTTCATCAGCAAGCTTAAAGGGCTCAATATGATTTAAAAGATTTTTATCCTTTAATCGTGAGGCACAAAGCTTTATTCCGTCAAAGCCACTTATATCACCAAGGTCTTTTTCTTCGTATAAAGCACAGATTTTAATGCGGTCACATTTGCAGGAAAGAAGGTAATCGTTTTGGTTGCCGTCAATATATTCCTGAGTTATAACCGCACCGCTGACCCCAGCATAATCCATATTAGCAATTAATCTTTCAACGTTGTTTTCGCCGTCTGTCATATACGGGGGCATCATCTGCTTAATTTCACCGCCGAAATCACTTCTGCCACCTCCGATATCGTAAACGGGCTTCCCGTTTACAATGCCGTTTTGTTTTTTCCATAAATGAGTGTGTGCATCAATAATCATAAGGTTACTCCATCTTTAAAAATAGCAATTTCACGGTTGCCGTAAAGTTCATTTTTCGTAGGCTCACCGTCGCAGATTTTTTTAATTAAGGCTAATAATTCTTTTGCTTTTTCGCCGTTATCAAGACCGTAAGCAGAAAAATCTATCCAATGAGGCTTTTTTTGTACAATTGTATCATTAGATGCAATTTTTACCGTAGGCACTGCACCGCCTAAAGGGGTACCTCTTCCCGTAGTAAAAAGCACAAGATGACAACCACTTGCGGAAAGATTTGTAATCGAAACGATATCGTTGCCCGGGCCATTAAGCAAGCTCAAGCCCATTTTTCTTACACTGTCGCCGTAATCAAGCACGTCAACGACGGGTGCTCTTCCGCCCTTTTGAACACAACCCAAGGATTTTTCTTCAAGAGTTGTTATTCCGCCCTCTTTATTGCCGGGCGAAGGATTTTCCGAAACAGGCTGTCCGTGGTCTTTGAAATACTTTTTAAAATCGTTTATAAGCTTTACGCTTTTATTGAATACACCTTCATTTATGCACCTTTCAAAAAGCACATTTTCGGCGCCAAACATTTCGGGCACCTCGGTAAGCACCGCACTACCGCCCATTGAACAGATTTCGTCCGTTACCTTACCCACTACCGCATTAGCGGTAATACCTGAAAAGCCGTCAGACCCACCGCATTTAAGCCCGATTTTAAGCTTTGATACGGGCACGGGTTTTCTCTCATCCCCTGAAGTAACGATTTTTAATTCCTCTATAAGACGAACGCCCTCTGAAATTTCATCCTCGCAATCCTGCACAGAAAGAAACTTAACTCTTGTTTCGTCCCATTCCCCTAAAACCCTTTTCATTTCAGGGATATTGTTGTTTTCACACCCTAATCCTAAAACAAGCACGCCACCTTTATTAGAGTGATTTATAAGCCCCTTTAAAATAAGCTGCGTTGTTTTCATATCGTCGCCTAATTGACTACAGCCGTAAGGATGTGAAAAGTAAATTGCACCCGTTTTTTCGCTTAACTGCTTGCCGATACTATTAACGCAACCAACGGTGGGAATTATCCAAATATCGTTTCTTATGCCGATATCGCCGTTATCACGTGTAAAAGCATTTATGTAAAATGGCTCTTTTTCTTGTAAAGCCTCAAAGCTCGGCTTGTATTCATAAGAGAGAATATCGCCTAATTTTGTTTTCATATTGTGAGAATGAACACCTTCACCCTCACTTATGTTTTCCGTTGCGTTGCCTATGGGATAGCCGTATTTTATAACGTCTTCACCCTTTTTAATATCAGATAATGCGATTTTATGACCTGTATTTAAGTCAACGCAAACGTTATCCTTTTCGTTTATTCTGACAGTATCCATTTCATTGCATCCTTTGCACCAACGGTGTCAATTTTATTATAATATTCTGTCACAGCATCTATCATATCTGAAAGATTTTCGCCCCATAAGGCTTCATTTTTCAGAATATCCGCAATTCCGTCATTCTTCATCGCTTCAACAACGCTTTGAGCATCCTCAGGACTATCATTTTTATAAAAATAAATCAAAAATGCTAATGACATTGTAAGGCATTTTGGAGGCTTATTATTTTTTTCTTTGTATTCAAGAATTGTAGGCAAAACCCTTACTGAAAATTTACTAACCGAATTAAGAGCAATTGCTCTCCATTTATGATGAATAAAGGGATTTTTAAAGCGGTCGAAAACACTGCTTGCAAACGCAATACTATCTTCGTTTTCACCGATTGTAGAAAGAATTTCCTCTTTCATCGCTTTGTTTAAAAATGCGAAAGCAGTTTCATCACCCATAGCCTGACCTACTGTTTCAAGACCTGAAAGAATTGCCCCTGCAACAAGCGAGGTATGGGCACCGTTTAAAATTCTTACTTTAATTTTTTTATAAGGCTTTACATCGTTTGTCCACACAACGTTGAAGCCCGTCTTTTTGAGAGGTAATTCATCTTCAAAATTGCCCTCAATAACCCAAAGGTGAAAAATTTCCGCAGTATCAAGAAGCTTGTCCTCTTTATGAAGCTTCGCGGTTTCATCATCAGGGTAGCCTGTTACAATTCTGTCTACAAGAGTGTTTGAGAATGTATTTTCGTTATTTATCCAAGTAACAAAAGAGTCTTCTAATCCCCAAGCTTCTGCATATTTTAAAATGCATTTTTTAAGCTCATCGCCATTGTTATCTATAAGCTCGCAGGGTAAAAAGATGAAGCCTGAAAGACCGCTTTTATATCTTTTATAAAGAAGCTGTGTAAGCTTTCCGGGGAATGATTTGCAAGGCTTATCGTCAAAGCTACAGCTATCGTCAAAGGCAATACCCGCCTCAGTTGTGTTTGAAACGACAAATTTTAAATCGGGATTTTCTGCAAGTGACATATATTCATCAAAGCTTTTATACGGGTCAATGCCTCTTGAAATTGATTCTATAAAATGATGCTTTTTTTTGATTTCACCCTTATCAATTCCACGTAAATAAAGGTTATATTTGCAATTTTGCTCGTTTAAAAGACCGCATTTGCCACCCTCCCGAGGCTGAATAACAACCGCTTTACCGTCATAAAGTCCGTTTTTATTCATAACGTGGAGAAAATAATCAAAAAAGCCTCTTAGGAAATTGCCTTCGCCAAACTGTATAATGGTTTCTTTCATATTAATCACCGATTTTTATAAGTAATTTTGCAAGTGTACCGTCGTTATTAGCAAGGGCTTTAAAGGCATCAAGAGCATCAGCCATATCGTAAACTCCGCTTACCATTTTCATAACGTCAGCCTTACCCTCTTTTACAAGCTGAATATTATTTATAAAATCATCCTTTAATGCATTTCTGCTACCGTGAATGTTAAGCTCCTTCTTTAAAATCACAGAATGAACAAAGCTTGTTTCACGCTTACCGTTACCGATAAGAATTATATTTGCACCAAAAGCAGCATTATCAATACAACCTAAAAAGGTTTCTGGTGCACCGCAAGCCTCTATGCAAACGTCAAAGCCGTTGCCGTTTGTAAATTCCTCTAATGACTGATTTTTTGTATTAACTACCGCATCCGCACCGTATTCCTTTGCTAACTCTAAGCGGTTATCAAGAATATCGGCAACAACGATTTTTTTACACTTCTGCTTTGCGGCAATAAGGGCAAAAAGACCGATAGGGCCTGCACCGATTACAAGCACGTTATCCGTTTCTTTTATAGTGCTTCTTGAAACAGCATGCTGAGAAATTGAAAACGGCTCAATAAGGGCAAGCTCTTGTGCAGAAAGACCTTTTCCGTCGTAAATTCTTTCAACGGGCATTGCAATATATTCGCAAAATGCACCGTCACGTTGCACACCCATAGTCTGATTATCTGTGCAGCAATTTACAAGACCTCTTTCGCAGGAATAACAAGTGCCACAATTAAAATAAGGGTTACAGGTAACAACATCCCCTGCTTTTAAGCCTTTGTCATTTTCAGGGATAGTTATAATTTCAGCCGAAAATTCGTGACCGGGGATTCGGGGATATGTAGTAAAAGGCTGATTGCCTGTAAAAGATGCCACGTCTGCACCGCAAACGCCTACGTATTTAACCTTGAGAAGCGCCTCTCCCTCTTTAACCTCGGGCATAGGAATTTCTCTTATTTCAATTGCATTAGGATTGGGAATTACTATTGCTTTCATTTTTTCCATTTTATTTATCCTCTTCTATGTATTTACTACTCCATATAACACCTGTTTTGAGAGGTGCGCCTTTACAGAAAATTTTGTTCTCGTATGCGTCTAAAGGATCTTTTATAAACTCTTCCTTATCAATAAGCTCAACAACCTCATCGTAACGGCTATCAACTAAAATATCAATAGCCTTTTCCATATGAGCCTGACGGAAGTTTATAGATGCAAAAATAAGATGATTTTCAAAGCCGAATGGCATTGTATCATAAGAAACTGTCGGACCTAAAGAGAAGCTGTTATAAATACCGTTACAACCGAGCACCTTATGCTCGAAAGCAATTTTATGCTCAAGATTCGTACCGCTTGTACCTACGAAAACAGTTGCTCTACCGCCTATTTTTTCTATAATTTTTTCTGCAGTTTCTCTTTCGGAAAGACCAGCGGTGCAAAGATAGTCCGCTTTAGCGATATCCTTTGAGAATACAACCTTTTTGCTATCCTCCTCGCTTCTTCCAACAAAAAGAATTTTTGCATTTTTATAATGGCGTCTTATCTGGTCGGCAATAAAAAGCCCTGTCATACCAAGACCAAAAACGACTACTCTTTCGAAGGTTTCCTCTTTAGCAATTTTCCTTGCCTCTTCCTCGGTGCATCTATGCTTAGCCATTTTCACACGGAAGTTGTGTGCCTCACCTAAATCCTCCATTCTTTCAAGCTGAAAAACTGCACAGGCATAAGGGTCGGCAAAGGATAACCTTTTTGCAACGGATAAGGGCAATTTTTTAAGGTTATTATATTTTTCAGGAAGACGAAGAAGCATATCGGGGTTAAAATAATTTTTGTCGCAGAAAAGACCATCCGCTTTATCGCAGCCGTATTCAAAATACGTTTCATCCTCGGTGTATCTTGTGGGGTCGTAGCTATCGCCACCACGAATAAGCACGATAGCAAATCTATTTTCATCGGGCACCCATACAACGCCCTCGTGACCGTTTATAAGGCGGTTTTCACCCTCGGGAAATTTAGCAGAAAGTTTACCATCCCTACCCATTTTCATAAGCTCAAAATCTGTACCGCAAAAGCCCTGAAAAACGGGGTAAGCAGCTACGCCCTTGAGTGACGGCTCACCACGAAGCCTTTGCCTTTCGGGGTTTATTAAATTGATTTCACCATATTTAATAGGTAAAGCCTTGTCATTTTGAAAATATGTACCATACGTTTTCATAGGTCAACCTCTTTTGTTTTAAAGCTATTCCGCCTATTTCAGGAAATTTCCTTCAATTACTTGCATTATATCATACATTACAAAAGAAAAAAAGAGAATATATTGCAATAACGAATGTAATATATTCTCTGACGAATTTTATTTAATTTTTCTTTTTTGTTTTTTCTGTAAGCTTATTTATACCTTTATCAACAATAGGGAAAAGGAATTTTACAATTAATACGGCAATAAATGCACATATAGTACCCGTTAAAACACCAAACATCACGTCGGTGCAGTAATGCACCTCAACGTAAATTCTTGAAAAGCCCATCAAAGCTGCAAAAATTGTTACGGGGATACCAAATTTTCTGTTATTCCAAAGCAAAGCGATAGCCGCCGCAAAGGCTGATGCGGTGTGACCCGACGGGAAAGAAAAGCTTGTGGGCTTGCTTACAAGATTCGGGTAAACGTACTCCGCACCCCAGAAAGCATATTTTTCGGGATTCGTTTCAAAAAGGTTAAAGGGTCTCGGTCTTGCAAAAAACTCTTTAAGAAAAAGGTCGTTGCAAATAAGCATAACGAGAAGAGCCACAATAACTGAAAGCCCCGCCTTACGATATTTTTTAGTGCATAAAAGCGCTAAGCCGATAACGATAAAAACTGCTCCGCCGTTTCCAAGGGTTGTGATACCCACCATCAAGGCATTAAGAAATTCATTGTGAATACTCTGAATCCATTGAAAAACGCTAAGATCAAACTGTAAAAAGGAATCAAATAATTCCACCATTTTTACCCCTTCTTTCTAATTTACTACACAAGAATTACACCACAAATCAGCAAAAGCAAATCTACAATTTAGTAAAATTTCTGTTTTCCTTATTCTATTTCATCAAGGCTTACACCTTTTGTTTCTTTAACCTTTAGTACAAACATAATTGCCGCTACTGAAACTGCGGGTAACGCTACTACAAGGCAAGCCCACCAAATCGGAAGCTTAAGCATACCTAAAATAGTAACACCGTAGCCTACCGCAAGGCCAATTATAACAAGAAGACCTTCAGCACCTACAACTGAAGCGCGTATATCCGTAGGCACCTTTTCCGTCATCATTACATTCATATAATCTCTACCTATCCAATATGAGCCTTGATAAAGACCTGCAAGGGAGCCTATTAGATAAGGGTTCCAACCGTTAAGAATTCCTGCAACGAAAAGAGCGTAACCCAATACGCAAGTAGCGGAAAAAAGCGTTACTGTTACTTTTCTTCCTAATTTATCGGCAATGAAGCCTGAAAGAAAGGTTATCGAAGCATATATTACAGGCACCATAAATAAAGCTTTTGTAATACTTCCCGTACTCATTCCTGCACGGTGCATTGATGACTCAAAATATAAAGCAATGGCAGGCATTGCCGCATCAAAAATGATGTGAGATATTATAAGCATTTTAGTATCCTTGGTAGAGAAAATATACTTAACTCCGTTAAATACACCCGACTGATTTCTTTGAGCTTCCTTTTTCTGTTTTTTAAGTGCTTTTTCAGCTTCTCTTTCCTCAAGAGGTCGTGAAAGATATGAAAGCCTTTCGTTTATGAAAACCTTTGTATCCTTTGCAAAAAGCATTACAAGCACAACCGCACAGAAACCGATAAGAGCAGGCACAAGGAAAATTTCACGCCATTTTGAGCTATCCTCACCCATAAGAATATCGCGAAGAGTAGGAATAAGTATAACGCCTAAAATACCGAAGCTTTTAAGAAAGCTATATATCTTTGCTCTGTGCTTATGGGGTGCTTCTTCAAGAATATAAATAATCTGAATATCGTGACCCATAAAGAAGCTTATAATAGCAAAGCCTACAAGAAACATAATATAGCTTGTTGAAAGGTGTATTACGAGAAGACCAATTGCCATACCTAAGGTAGACATAACGAAAAGCGGTTTTCTACCCAATTTATCGGCAAGAGCTTTATAAAACGGTGTAAAAATACCTAAAACGTATGTAAAAACGCCTATACCCGAATGAAAGGCAAGACCCTCTTCATAGGTATAGAATTTACCCATAAAGGGATTATTTACAAAAAACTCGGTTACAAACGATGACTGCACCGTTACAGTAAGATTACTTGTAACCTCGTCAAGAATATTTACAACCGCAATAAGCATAAGAAGTACTAAAAAATACTTACTGCCTGCACTACGGTTTTGCATTTTAGAAAGCTTTGAAATTTGCTTTTTTTCTTTAGAAAGCGTTTTTTCGGCTGTTTTCATATAAACACACCCTTTCAACGAACATTATACATAAATCTGTAAGGAAATACAATACATTGCCGTTACAATAAAGCATCGTTTTCGAAGCAAACCTATCGTGTTTTTGCACATCTTGCAGTTTGAAAAACCGCAAATCCGTATAGCTTCATATTACAAACAAAAATCCACCTGATAAGGTGGATTTTTGTATCAAAAACTACATTTGATTTTCGTTCGCACTATTTAACATCTCTATAAGCTTGTCTGAAATACCGGGAACAGTTTTTCTGCAAAAATGATAATCACCATCATTAATTTCGTTGAAATCGCCTTCATTCAGAATAGCAGGATAACTGTTGAATCTTCTCTCCCATATCATATGTCTGTGAACATCTTGTACCATACGTTCTTTGAATGAAGAATTGTATAAAATAGTTTGCACCCAGAACTCATCAGGGCAAAAACCGGTCTTAAACACCTTTTGTACGTTTGGATGATTATCAAAATAATCTAAAAGATATTCAACAGAATCTCTGGGTAAATCCATCCAGTTTGGACCGTGATATACCTCAAGATTCATATCATACTTTTTAAATTTATCAACTCGCGCAATTGCTTGCAAAAGCATAATAACGCGATGATATATTTTACCAAAAGTAGTGCGTCTGTTTACTTTGTCAAAGTTATAATAATATTTTTGCCATAGAATTACAGGCTGACCTGATTTTTTAATATCCTTTGCTCTGAAGCACTGTATATATAAATTATCGTTGTTTTCATAAAAATCATACAGCTTGTCTATATTTTCAGTAGGCCAATCCTGACCTGAAATTACGTGAATATGAGTAATTTCAGGGTTTTTCATAGCTTCACGCATTAATAATTCTGCCGCTCTGCCTATGCTCCAGCCACCCCAATTTACAACAATCTCTTGGAAACAGTGTATTCCCAATTTTTCCATCTGATTTAAATGTTCCTGGGATAATTCAGCTTTTTTATCAAAATGAATATATACTTCAAATCTTTTGCGCAATAGCTTAGATAGTTTTATAACATGATCCGGAGCTGTATGAGCTAAGATTAATATTGCTTGCATAATATTACATCCTTTCAGATTGTATCACTACATTGTATAAATCGTTAATTTGACATGAAAAGTGCCTTTATATATTTTTGACAAACCATTTTCCGGTATTGATTCGCACAAGGTATAGCCACAATTATTATCTGTTACAATTATATCTCTCTTAAACAGACTTTGTCAAGTAAATCGAACTTGATATAAAACCGCTTTTATTATATTGGTTACATCATAAATCAATTTATTAATTTTCCTTTTTGGAGGAATGAAGGTTTACAATGCGATACGTTGCCGATGGTAAAGCAGGGATTGCGTTATCCCCTACCTGATTTTTAATCATTTATAATCTTCAACAAAATATGCGTTAGTGTTCGCCTTTTTTCCCGAAGGACCTATCACTTCAATTCGGAAGTATACGTCCTCATCCTCTAATTGAAAATCTGCTTGAGTTACGTATTCACCCGCAGGGGCATGCAAAGCCTTTGAGCGTCTGCCTGCTGTTGAGAGTGCTATGCGTTGAGCCTGCGAACATTCAACGTGAACTCTGCCGTTTTCTAAAGTCAGTTCAAAAATTCTCGGCTCACGGGTACAATAAAATGACCCGCTCTGCATAGCAGATATAACAGATTCATAACTGAGTGAATCACAGAGAAAAACTGTTTTGCCCCCGAAACTGTCGCAACGAACATCACCAAAAGGAAACTCATTATGATTATCGTCTGCCATAGTACAAAACAGTCGCTTTCCGCTACGGAGCATTTCATCATAAACCTGCTCTTGTCCGTCATCTCCGCCCTCAACAAACACAGAATTGTTATATATTTCAACAATACTACAGCCTTCTAAATCACGGTAATCGTCAAGACATTGCATTGACCAGTAAGGATGATTATACGCAACTATGAAACCTAAATCTTTAAGTTTTTGTATATATTCGTTTACAGCTTTCATATCCCTATAGTCAGGTGTAGCAGGAAGATTAACCTCTTTGTCACCATTTATATTGAATGCATTTAGGTGATAGCATCGACGGAACTGACTGCTACTGACAACGTTGTCGCTGATATCTGCCTCAAAGGAATTAATAGCAACAAAATCATCCGTACAAAAATCACTGTGGTCAAAATAATTATCGTGATCCGAAAATGCAACTATGCTGTACCCTTGCTCTTTATATGCATCACGGATTTCTTCAGGTGTTTTTCTTCCATCTGAAAGGGTTGTATGACAATGCAAATTAGCAACATATTGGTTTTTCTCTTTAGAAATTAGTATATACTTCATCAGCTTTCTCCTAAAATATACATTTCATTTTTATCCGTATTTTATCATATCAACTCTATATAATCAAGCAACTACCCGAGCAACCTTTGCTGTTTTATTAGAAATTAGTCCTTTAAGCTTCCTGAGCTACAGTTAGCGAAGGGGGGGAATCCGATAACCGTCATTCAAGCACATATCCCCATGATTTGCCAATTCGCACCTTTTGAATAACTCCTTCATCAGTTAGTTTTGCGAGAATGCGATTTGCAGTCGCAGAAGATACCTGAAACATTTGTCTTACATCTGAATTAGTAATATATTCATTTTTTTGAAGAAAGTGTTCAATTTTATACCAACGCAATTCTGCATCCGACATCTTTTCAGTTAATGCTGTAGTTTCTACTGCTTCCATTAATGCTTCTTTAATAGCATCCAACATAAATATAATAAATGCTGTTGATTCACCTTCATAATTTGATTGATTGATAGCCTTGTAATATTCATCCTGACGGTCGTGAATAATTGATTCTATAGGCAGCCAGGCAAACATAGACTTCCATTGAGTTAGCAGAAGTGTATGCCACAAACGACCTATTCTGCCGTTGCCGTCAGCAAATGGATGTATTAATTCAAATTCATAATGAAAGACACAGCTTTTGATTAACATATGAATATCACTGTTTTTTACCCAATTCATAAGTTCATATACAAGTGTGGGGACATAATCAGGAAGTGTGCCCATATGCAAAACATTTCCATCTTTATCTACAACGCCTACAGGACCTGAACGGAAGCTCCCTGACTCTTCAACTAAATCCCTGGTCATAACACCGTGCGCATTTAACAAGTCATCAACTGCGTATGGATTCAGAGTATCCATCATCTCATAAATCTCGTATGCGTTTTTAACTTCTGCTATATCCTTGGGTGGTGCAATAATATGTTTGCCATTAAGAACTGCTGTCACCTGTTCTAAACTCAATGTATTTTGCTCAATAGCCAATGAAGAATATATTGTGCGAATTCGATTACTTCGTCTTAACGTAGGATTAGCAGATAAACCCTGCGTAGCACTAATATTTCCTACCAATTCTGCAATTTCTGTAATTGCATCTAATATCTCATTTGTAATTTCAAATGGTGGTTTTTTATTATACATTTTCTCACCTCGCACTTATTATATCACTTCATCAATCATTTTTCAACAGTAGTGAGTGATGAAATGATTGATGAAATTTTTTCATTGGATAAAAAATATCCTCCCGATTTTCTGTGATGTTCTTAACGGAGAATTAGTGGGTGGTATGTAACCGGAAGGTGTAAAAACCTTCCGGTTATTACTTTTTATGCGGTTTTTGCAGTAGGTTGTGCGAGGACGTCGATTGCGGGGACACCTTCCTGTTCGGGAAGTCGGAAGGCGTAGTGTATGCGGATCGGGTTGCCTGCTGTTCGGGAATATTTCTCGAACTTCTCGTACACCTCTATTCTGCGGATGAACACTCGCAGTAGTTCGGGTGTCAGCTTCGGCATCTCAATATACTGCTTAGCGTTGCGGATAAATTCTTGTATGCATTGATCTCGCATATCCACTTCGCTGATTCGCTCTGCCAATTCTTGCAGTTCCCGTTTCTTTTCCGCCTGCTCCTGTTCGTATCCGTTTGCCATCAAGTCGTAGCGTTCGGGTGTGATTCTTCCCGATACTCTATCCTCGTACAAACACCGAATGATGTTGTCCAGGTCTTGGATTCGCTTTTCGAGCTGCTCCTTTTGTATCCTGGCATTTCGGTAGAACTTTTCTGCTTCTTCCTCACCGTTCTGTGTTGCCATCGCATAGAACTCGTCGGGATTATCTCTTGCGAATGCAGTCACGGTTTGGAGGTTGTGCAGTACGATGGCATCGAGAACGCTCTCACGGATATAGTGTGCGGTGCATTCAGTTGTTCTGCTTTGGAAACCGCCGCATTGGAAGTTGTTGTTCTCCGGCTTTACGGTTTTACCTCGGTGCAGATATAAACGCTTGCCGCATTCACCGCAGAAGAGGAATCCTGCATACTTGTCCATCTCGCCTTGCTTGTCGGGGCGTTTCCGTCCGGCAAAGTGCCGTTGCACCATCTCAAAGGTCTTGCGGTCAATTATCGCTTCGTGGGTGTCCTTGAATATGAGAATGTTTTCGGGATCGTTCTTCAACCTTTTCTTTAGCTTGTTGGACTTTGAATAGGTTTTGAAGTTTACGGTATCTCCTACGTATTCCTGATTGGACAGCATCTTGCGGACGGTGTTCTGCGCCCAATGATACGGTCTGCTCAAATCGGGATTGCCCGATTTGTTTCCGCTTTTCCTAAAGGCGTACACGCTTGGGCAGGTGATCTTCTCGGCGGACAGTCTGTCACAGATCTTCACGATGCCGATGCCGCTTGCGTACATTTCAAAGATCCGTTTCACGATTGGTGCGGTTTCGGGATCGGGGATATACTGTTTCGGGTTATTGGGGTCTTTCATATATCCGTATGGAATGGTGGTTCCGACTCGTTCTCCGCGCTCACCTTTGGCTCGCTGTACGGCTCTGATCTTGCGGCTGGTATCACGGGCATAAAAATCGTTGAAATAATTCTTGATGCCGGAGAAGTCGCTGACACCGTTGGCGCTGTCAACGCCATCGTTTACAGCGATGAACCGAACGTCGTATTGGGGAAAGGTGATTTCCATCAGCATTCCCGTTTGCAGATAATCTCTGCCGAGACGGGATTGGTCTTTTACGATCACGATTCCTACCTTGCCGTGTTCGATGTCGTTCATCATCCGCTTGAAATCGGGACGGTTGAAATTTGCTCCCGAGTATCCGTCATCCACATAAAATTGGATGTTTGGGAAGCGGTGCTGTTCTGCGTACTGCTGTAAGATTAACTTCTGATTTTTGATACTGTTGGATTCGCCTTGCAAATCATCCTCTTGGGATAGGCGGCAGTATATAGCTGTTATTAAGTTTTTGCTTTCGGTTGATTTCATTACACGTTTCCTTTCCGAACCGAGTGCGGCTCTGTCAAATCAAACCGAATAGGATACGGCAACAACATATCACAACTCGGTCGAGTAGTCCAGCGAATTTACTGAAACAGTTTTGTTAACTTTTTCGACCGTTGATAAGGTATTTCAGTTTGTCCTTTGCTTCTTCCGTTTCTCCACTGACAGAGAAACAAGACAATACGGGATATTGCTTTCCCTCAACAGTCAGTACGTAACCGATACCGATATGCTGTTCTTCTCCTAATTCTTTCTGTAATTTCAAATATTTCTCTCTGCGCTTTTTCAGTAATTCAAAATCCATGTTCTGTTCTCCTTTCTCAGCCCTTCTGCCAGTAGTAGGCATCCTCAAATCCAAGCGTTCCGTTAATCCGTTTTACTTCGTCGATACAGTTTTGGCGAAGGTTAGCAAGACTTCCTTCTTCTATATCACAGTGAGCTGCGAGGATATTCATCATAATTGCCATTTCAACCGCCAGCTTGAACAGCATTCTGTTTTCACTGGTGGTGTGGCTATCCACGATAGCCTTCATCGTTGAGACCATATAATTCGGCAGCATTCCCGGACTGTTATTTGCCCGTAGATAACCGACATATGCGTGTATTGCTTTTTCAATAAATTCCGATTGGCTCCGGCAATCATCATCCTTGTACATTTCTTTTACGGTTTCCATTGTTTTTGGTGTTACCCAAAAAGGAAACTTGATTTTGTTGTTAGTAGCCATAGTAAATTCTCCTTTTCTGTTACGGCACCTATTACAGCGCCTATGATTTTCTTTGTTTTACGGCACTTTTGGCAGTTCACGCCGCCTAAATTGACTCCTTATCCTCGAAAGTGGTACCACTTCGGCAAAAGAGCAAAAATGCCGAAAACCCTTGTGCGGTCGGCGTTGCCGTCCGCTGTGAACCGAGTCGAGGGGCGTTTACGACCCCGACTCTTTCTCCTGCTTGATTTTCGACCCATCGAAAATGCCTGAAAGCTGCCTTAC
>JAGBCU010000020.1 GCA_017937865.1 Clostridia bacterium
GTCTGTTAGCCATTAATATATCAAAGAACGGTCCCCCTCCCTATGCTTCGCACAGGGAGGCAAGGCTATCGCAAATATTTAAGTTTTACTTCTTGCAAAGCTTTCTGGCATCTGGCATCTTTATAATTGCAACGCAGTTCCGAAATTTGCCACTTGCCATTTCCCATTTGCCATTTTGTGAAGCCTCCGGCATCTGGCATCTACACTTTGCATTTTGCATTTATAATCGGCGAAGCCCCTTAATTTGCCACTTGCCATTTCCAATTTGCCATTTTACAAAGCTTTCCGGCATCCGGTGACTTCATTTCGCACTTCGCATTTATAATTGCGTCGCAGACCCTTAATTATTCAATATTCATTAGCGAGTGAAGTGAGCACCGGGCATCCCGGGTCAGCTTTATTAAAATCACCGAAAATTGCGTAGCTTTGGCATTTTGCACCGCCTTTACAGTGAGCCGAGTATTTACAAGTCATACATTCCTCGGGCACGGTGCAGTTTCTTAAAGAAAGGAAGGTTTCATTTTTGAAATAAATTTCCGAAAGATTAGAATCGAAAATATTACCGCAGATAATCGGCATTCGTCGGCATGGCATTATATTGCCGAATTCGTCAACGGTAATAAGGCTGTTTCCTGCACTGCAGGAATAGTAGCAGCCGTCTGAATCTAAAAACTGCAAAGCACGGTTCATTGTAACGGTTGTTTTCTTGAAAAATGCTTTCGTAAATACGTTCCCTTGAGCTTTTTTAAGAGTATCCCGATAGCTGTAAAAATCATCAGCGGTAATTAAAAGCTTTTCAAGCTCTTTTCCGTTACCTATGGGAACAAGTCTGTCGGACCAGAGCTTTGTAATGCCTCTTTTGCGACATTCCCTTGCAACTAAAGGAAGATATTTATAATTTTCCTTATTCGCAGTAAAGCTGATATAAGTTCTGATTCCGTTTTTTTCAAGATAACGGGCTGTTTTTAAAACTCTGTCGTAATCTCCCTTTGCCCTTAAGGAGTCGTGCATTTCTCGGTTGCCGTCAATACTCAATTGAATAAAAGAAACCTCGGTTTCCTTAAGGATTTTTATAGTTTCATCGTCTATAAACGAGCCGTTAGATAAAATACCGTATGAAAAATAAGCCTTATTTTCACCTAAATATTTTAATATTTCTTTTATATCGTTTCTGAAAAAAGGCTCACCACCGGTAATATTGACGTGAGCCTTTTTCTTTATTTGATTTACTTTATTGTATTGAAGCCGAAGAATTTTGAATTGCTCTATTACGTTTACAATATCTTCATAAGAAAGCGTTTCAACGTCACCTTCAGTACGGTAGCAATGCTTACATCTGAGGTTGCATCTTCCCGTAATATGAAATTGCAAAAGAAGTCTGTTTGCGGTGTCGTAAATCATTATTAATCACCGCAACCGCCACAACCGCCACAGCCGCCACAGCCACTGCAACCGCCACAGCTACTGCAACCACTACAGCTGCCGCAACCACAGCTGCTACAGCTTGCACCTGAACCTGATGATGAAGCCGCTTTGATAGCAACCATAGCAGCAAAAACAGAAGCGACAACAGGAATATCATTTTTTGTGTTTTTACAATTGGTAGCAATAGCTTCCTCTGTTTTCTTGTCTACAAATATGTATGCCGTGAGTATATCATTTGCTTCTTCAGGCGTGAATTTCTTTGTAAATACAACAGAATTAAGATATTCATCAGGCTTTTTGTAATCAGCCTTTTTCTTTTCTAAAATTTTATCTGTAATTAAAGTTTTAGTATAATCTCCCCAAACTAATCCGCCCATAATATAAAGATAATATAAGGGGCCGCCGATGAAAAGAAGAAGAGCAAGGAATATAACTGCTTTTCCCCACATAACACCCATTATAAATTTTAAAATTGCGGGTAGGAGAAGAATAAGATAACTGATTAAAGCCATAGTATAGAAATTTTTGTCAAGCTTTTTAGCAAGGTCAGTTATTTGTTTTACTTCATTACTCTGAAAAGAAATATCAATCTTTACATTTTTTACAATATCCTCAACAGATACGTATTCTTTATCTTTTTTGTTTGCTTGAATAAACTCTATTACCTTTGCAGTTAAGGGATAACTTGAAGAATATGTTTTAAGCTGTTCCTCGGTCATAGAGGGGTTTACTGCAAGGCAAGGTACGGTTAAATAGGGGCCTGGCTCAATAACAATCTTCTCTTTTCCGGGCTCTTTTTCATCAGGCTCTGTATGATATTTAACAGGTTCACCGGGGTTGTAAAGCAAAACCTTGTCAAGTCTTGCCTTGAGAATAAAGTAGCCTGTGATGTATTGCTTCTCAGCAAGAGCGTTTTTAGTTTTAAAATACAAAAGCTCAAATGAAGAAAAATCTTTATTTTTTATACTCTCATATAATTGATTACATAACGGCTCTGCATATTTTTTTTGCAGTTTATAAAAAATAACAGCCGAAATTATAGCTACGGCAATAACGTAAACCAAAAAATATTTACCCGGTATATCGTAAAGCAAATCAAAGTCATCGGTTATTGTAAGTATAAGACCGACAACGGTTGCAACAACGCCGATATTTAAATATTTATGCTCTTTTAAAATAGTAAAAAATCTCTTAATCTTTAAAATTGCTTTGTTTTTCTTTCTATTAGTATTTTTACTCATAATCATACCCCTATATTAAAATAAATTATGATATAAAGTTTATCACCAATTTAATTTTAAAACAATTCTCTGTAAGAGTACTGTAAAATTAAAAGCTCCTTCGAAAATGCGTGTTGTTCTTAGCGGAGAAATTTTATAAGGGGTATGGGCATAGCCCTGTGCATTTGTAATACAAATGCGAAACTGGCGAAAAAACAGAAGAGAGAGTAATGCGGAAACCAAAGTCCGTAATGCTCTCTCTTTTCTGCTATTTATTAGTGATATTCTTTGCTGACACAAAGAGTGATATTGTCGCACAGCGACAGTGATATTGAAGCCTTGCGGCTTCAGTGATATTCTATTCGCCCTGAAACTCGCGTAGCGAATATCACTTGGGCGGAGTCCAAATATCACTGCGTAGCAATATCACTCGCCGGAGGCGAATAGAACTGGCGTGATACTCTTAACGGAGTATCACGCCAAACCAAAGGAGCTTTATTAATTAACGGTATTAATATGTAATTAATCCCCTAAAAGACCGTGAGCTCTGCCCATCCAGTAGGGAAGAAGATAAATGTAAGGCATAACCGTTCTCATACCGTTAGCACCGTCTGTACCGGGAAGTGCAGCGGCACGGTTAGCAGATTTCTTGTTAATTGAAACGAATTCCTCAGCACCTGAATCGCAAACAAATTGATTACCGTCGTAGTTTACGATTAATCTTGAGCTATATTCAACGGGGTATTTAAGCTGAGGAGCACAGCCTAATTCCTCGGGTGAGTAGTCGATAACGATATCCTTTCTGTAGCTGTTGTAGGTAGGCCATACAACAAGGTCAAGATTCATTTCAGAAAGAGATTTTGCCGCATTTTCAATGTCGCAGGGCTGATTTGTCAATGCACCGTAAACGATATTAAAGAAGGGTGAACGCTCGATTTTTTCATAATCAAAGTGGTGAGTAAGACCCATTTTGAAAATTTCCCTCTGAGCTTCGTTTTCTGTGTATGTAATAAGGGGATAAATGTTAGTAAAGTCAAGCTGGTCGTCAATATGAGCGATATGACAGTCCTCGCATTTATACTGCATACAGTTCATAGCATAGTGATATTTTTCGATAAGCATATCGAAAACCTCGTTATACTTTTCATCACCTGTTACGTGGTAAGTAGTTTTAAGGAATGAGAGAATTTCAAGAGAATTTGTTCCTCTTTCAAAGAACCAGCGGTCATCATTGTTAAGAAGCTCGGGCTCCCAGTTTGCCCAGGTTGTAGGCACGCCGTCAACGTCGCAAAGGTGGAAATTGTTTTCGATAATGTGGTCGGTAATCTTTTTAACTACCTCTGCAATTTTCTTTTTCTCTTTTTTATCGGCAACAAGGTCAAAGTAAAGACCGTATGCAAAATAATGACCTGTCATTTCGTCGCTTGAGGTTTCGCCGAGCCATTCACAATCGGGGTTATCCTTACAGATATGCCATTCCTCACGGTTACCCTTGCCGAAATCGGGGTCGTCGGAGTATCTTGTAGCTCTTGCGGTAAAGCCTGATTTACCTGTAACCTCGGTAAGCTTAATCATAGCCTCAACTGCTCTTTTAGCATTTGCCTTTGCCTCGGGGCTACCCGTTGCTTTATAACGGAAGCACTGACTTGCACAGTAAAGACCTGTAAAAAGACCGTCGTTATCGGAATTGGGAAGATAGCCTGAATCTAAATCACCGTATTTTCTGAGAATTCTGTCAACGTGATAGCCTTCGTTTCTCATAAAATATTTTTCGGTTAATTTATCAAAATGCTCTGCCTTTTCAGCGAGAGTCATATATTTATGAGTAATAACGCTTACGCCACGGGGAGTAACTGCCGCAATTGTACCGTTATCGGATACTGCAAGTTTTGTTACTGTGGGGTGCATAAGCCAGGCACCGTATGAGAAATAAGAAATTTTACCCTCAATAAGAGTGATAATACCTGTTGTTGTAGCAAAGTATTTCTTACCGTCGGGTGCAAAATACATATCGTTAAAGGAGCCGTCGGGTACTGAATAAAAATCGTTACCGTTAAACCAATAGTTTTTACCGTCGTAAATGTTAAGACCCTCGTCAGAGCCAACCCATAAATGACCGAGGGCATCTATCTGAAGGCAATTGATTTTTTTGCTCATAACCCCTGTGTTATCGGGGAGAAGCTCCGCCCAATGACGACGCTTACCCTTCATTGATAAAAGACCTTCAACAGTTGAGCCAACGTAAACGGTTTCGCCGTATTTTGTTTTGTTGTTAAGAGCTGCAAGGCAAACTGTTTCGCTTGGAAGCTCTACAACCTGCTCAAATTCGTTATCCTTTAAAAGATATAAATCGTTTTCGGTAATAAGCCAAAGAGAGCCGTCAAGACCTATAGAGATATCAACAACGGGGCAATCAAAATCAGCAATTTTTTTGATTTTACCCTTTTTTATTTCTGCAAGAGAATTACCAACTGCTCCGTAAAGCTTGCCTTTTTTAGAGAAAAGCTTTGAAACCCTTCCCGTAAGCTTTTTTACGCTACCGTTATCATATTGGAAAAGGCTTTCACCGTTTGTTAAATAAAGCACCTCACCCTCAAAAGCAACGTCGCATACGCTTTCGGGATTAATGCCGTTTTCAGCGGTGATAAACTTTTTATCGTATTGTTTGAATTCACCGAGGTAAAGAGTTGATTTTTTCATAGCTACACTCCTAATTAAATATTCACAGTTGCAATAAGTCTACCATATTTACCGTTGCTTTTCAAGGCTTGATATAATTAAAAAAATCTTGATTTAATATGGAGTGCAATATAAAATATTATTGTATTAATAATAGATTAAGGCGGTGGAAAATTGAGATATATTGCAGACCACGATTTTCATATTCATTCAACAGTTTCACCCTGTTGCCACGATGAAAATCAAACCCCCGAGGCTATTTTAGAATATGCAAAGAAAAACGGCTTTAATAAAATATGCCTTACGAATCATTTGTGGGATGAAAAGGTAAAAAGCGAAGCCGAATGGCACGAAAAACAAAGATTTTCCTGCTTAACCTCTGTTTTACCGTTACCTCAGGATGAAAACGTTAAGTTTTTATTCGGCTGCGAGGCTGATATGGACTATAACTACGTTGTGGGCGTAAGTGAAGAAAGGCTTTCAGAATTTGATTTTATAGTTATACCCACAACCCATATGCATCTTGCAGGGAATACGGTAAGAAAGAAAATAGAAACACCCGAGGAAGCGGCTGAAATATGGGTAAAAAGATTTGAAGAGCTTCTTAAAAAGGATTTGCCGTGGCATAAAATCGGAATAGCCCATTTAACCTGCGGTCATATTTTCAAAGGCAGAACGCCCGAGGTTATAAGGCTCATTTCTGATGATGTTTTATATAAGCTCTTTGACGGTTGTGCGAAAAAAGGGGTTGGCATAGAGCTTAATATGAAAACAATATCTCTTGGCGAAGAGGATAAAGGTATTTTATTAAGGCCCTACAAAATAGCAAAGGACTGCGGTTGTAAATTTTATCTTGGCAGCGATTCTCATAAAACTACGGCACTTATTGACGTAAAAGAAAATTTTGAGGATATTATAACAAGCCTTGATTTAAAAGAAGCCGACAAGCTTGTATTATAGTCAATATATGTTGTTTTTATCGGTTAATCAGCCACTCCTCACTAAATCGTGAGCAAAACGAACTTTGACGACTGACAACTAATTTTGACAAAAATATAACATTGTTGACAAAATATAAAATACAATATACAATTATTCTGTATTTTTTGGTAAATACGGAAAGGATGGTTTTAATGAAAAACCAAAGAAAACGTAGATTTATTGCGGTTCTTATGATGTGTATCTTTACTTTTATGTTAGGTACCGTTTGCTCCGCAACCGCTGCTGAGGATGCAGTTGCTTTAGCTGCTGCAGAAGACGATGCAGTTTTCACAGTTACATACGACCCCGAAGACCCTGAAAGTGCAGTTGAATATGACCTTTCAGACGGCGACTCTGCTTTAGAGTACGTTGGCAGCTATGCTGACAACCTCGAAGCTGATGAAGATTTCGAAAGCCACGTTAACGCTGCTATTGAAAAGGTTCGTGAGGACATCCCCTCTTATGCAACCTTCTGGGCATTACTTGCTCCTATAGTTGCTATTGTGCTTGCCCTTATTACAAAAGAGGTTTATTCTTCACTTGTAATCGGTATCATCGTTGGTGGTGCTATTTATGCAAAGTTTAACTTTGAGGGCACTCTCGTTCACGTTGTAAGCGACGGATTTATTTCTAACGTTGCCGATTCCTACAATATGGGTATTCTTATATTCCTTATTCTTTTAGGTGCTCTCGTTGCTATGATGAATAAGGCTGGTGGCTCTGCCGCATTCGGTAGATGGGCTGCCACTCACATCAAATCAAGAGTAGGTGCTCAGCTTGCAACAATCGCTCTCGGTGTTCTTATATTCATCGATGACTATTTCAACTGTCTTACAGTTGGCTCAGTTATGAGACCTGTTGCCGATGCAAGTAAAATTTCAAGAGCAAAGCTCTCATACCTTATTGACGCTACTGCTGCACCCGTTTGTATTATCGCTCCTATTTCTTCATGGGCAGCCGCTGTTGCAGGCTTCGCAAGAGGTGCCGGTGCAGAAAGCGGTATCAGCCTCTTTATTCAGGCTATCCCCTACAATTTCTACGCAATTCTTACAATTATAATGATGCTCTTCCTTGCTATAACAGGTCTTGATTTCGGTCCTATGAAAAAGCACGAAATCAACGCAAAAGAAAAGGGTGATCTTTTCACAAGCGGTACTGTTCAGGCAATTGAAGAAATGAAAGTAAATGAAAAAGGCAGAGTTTGCGACCTTATCGTTCCAATCATTATCCTTATCATCAGCTGTATTATAGGTATGATTTACTCAGGCGGATTCTTCAGCGGTGAAAGCTTTATTGATTCTTTCTCAAACTCTGATGCATCCGTTGGTCTTGCTTACGGTGCTTTCGTTGCAATCATCATTACAGTAATTTTCTATCTTTTCAGAAGAGTTCTTACATTCAAATCAATTATGGAATCTCTTCCCGAGGGCTTCAAGGCTATGGTTCCCGCTATTATGATTCTTGCTTGTGCTTGGACTCTTAAGGCTATGACAGATTCTCTCGGTGCAAAGATTTTCATTTCTCAGCTTATCGAGGGCAGTGCAGGTGCATTCCAGTCATTCCTTCCCGCAATTATCTTTGTTATTGCTATCGGTCTTTCATTCGCAACCGGTACATCCTGGGGTACATTCGGTATTCTTATCCCCATCGTGCTCAGCGTATTCGAAGCAGGCGAGCCTATTACAATCGTAGCAATTTCTGCTTGTATGGCAGGTGCTGTTTGCGGTGACCACTGCTCACCCATTTCCGATACAACAATTATGGCTTCTGCAGGTGCACAGTGTGACCACCTTAACCACGTTTCAACACAGCTTCCCTACGCATTGACAGTTGCAGGCGTTTCAACAGTTGCATACATCATTGCAGGCTTCGTTTCAAACTGGATAATCGTTCTTCCCATCGCAATCGCTCTTATGATCGGTACTTTGTTTGTAATTAAAACAGTTACAGGAAAGAAAGCGTAAGTAAAATTGCAAATTGCAAGTGGCAAGTGGCAAATTAAGGGGCACTACGTGCCGATTGTAAAGATGCCAGATGCCAGTTCCCAGATGCCAGGGGCTTTGCAAAATGGCAAATTGCAAATGGGAAATGGCAAATTAAGTGCGGAATGCGAAGTGCGAAATGCCGATTATAATTGCTCACTTTGTTCGCTAATGAATGATGAATGATGAATAATGAAGGGTCTGCGACGGCATTATAAAATGTCATCGCAGACCTTGTTTTTTATATATAAATTAAGTTGTGGCGATAGCCTATCCCTCTTTTTCTCGAAGAGAAAAGGAGGGGGGACCGACGCCGTCAGGCGTTGGTGGGTGGTACCCGACGTGAGCCCTCGAACGTCGTTGAATCGTTAGATTCAACTGTAACACACTCACTGCTACCGTTATCTATATTTAGGAGAAATTTTAAAACATAACCTTTTAAAATCTTATATCAAACTTTTTTCTTCGTCGGTCATATTTTTTCGCATTTCAACTGCATATTTTTTTAATTCTGGATTTATAGGTAACGGTTTTCTTTTATCCATTTCTTGCTCCTTTACTTTTTCGCGGTGGTTAGTTTATTACAATTGAAGCTAATGCTTCAACTACGCGACCTTGTCGCGTAGGGTACCACCCACCGTTCCGATTGAAGTTTATATCTACAGTAATTTGTCACCCGAAGTCAACTTTGTCTTAAAAGATGATTATCGAAAGAACGGTCCCCCCTCCTTTTTTACTGCGTAAAAAAAGAGTGATAGGCTTCGCTACAATTTAGTTTATAAAAAAACCAACAGGTCTGCGATGACATTTTATAATGCCGTCGCAGACCCTTAATTTGCCACTTGCCATTTCCCATTTTCAATTTTGCGAACGTAGTGAGCTTTACAATGTCGACCGCAGGTCCCAACACTCCTCACTCCTAACTCCTAACTCCTCACTAAATTGTGTGCGAAGCCTCTGGCATCTTTAATTGCGATATACAAGCGGGGCTTGTGCGATATATTTTGTTTGACAAAATGCGATATATTTCGCTACGCTCAATGCGATATGATATAAATCCTTACTTTTCTCGTGCCGTAGGCACATATCGCACCGAAGGTATATCGCGTACAAGGTACATATCGCAAATCCGTCAGGATTTATATCGCGGTGCTTTCGCACCATATTTGCCACTTGCCATTTCCCATTTGCCATTTATAATCGCCACGAAGTGCCCCTTCACTCCTCACCCCTAACTTACTTTTTCTATTGACTAATTGCCTTTTCGGGTGTAAAATATATAATTGAATTATTTTGTATTTCTTTGATTGGAGGAATATTTTTGGATATCATTACTGCCCAGAGATTATCTAAATCTTACGGCGATAATAACGTGCTTAATGATATGTATTTTACCCTCCCGAAGGGCGAGGTTATCGGTCTTTTCGGTCCTAACGGTTGCGGTAAAACTACCCTTATGAAAATTCTTACAGGGCTTATTCACGATTACGACGGCTCTGTTCTTATAAACGGTAACGTGCCGGGTGAAAAAACAAAGGCTTTTACCGCTTATCTTCCCGAGCAGACCTTTGTTCACGATTGGATGAGAAACATTGATGCTGTTGATTATTTCAACGATTTCTTTACTGATTTTGACAAAAACAAGGCTCTTGAAATGCTTAAAAAATTCGGTCTTCCCGAAAAGCAGAAATCAAAAACAATGTCAAAGGGTATGCAGGAAAAGTTACTTCTTTCTCTTGTAATGTCAAGAAAAGCAGAGCTTTACATTCTTGACGAGCCTATGGGCGGTGTTGACCCTGCTACAAGAGCAGGAATTCTCAATTTCATTATGGAAA
The DNA here is from genome assembly GCA_017937865.1 of Clostridia bacterium. GTDB lineage: Bacteria > Bacillota > Clostridia > Oscillospirales > Acutalibacteraceae > DTU089. The sequence continues at coordinate 10,123 of JAGBCU010000020.1, forward strand.
ACTATGCGGATAAAGCAACACTTCTCATTTCAACCCATCTTATAAATGATTTACAGTCCGTATTTACTCACGCTCTCTTTATCGGTGGCGGTAAGGTGCTTATAAACGATAGCGTTGAAGCACTTACTAAGGACGGTAAAACTATTGAGGACATTTTTAAGGAGGTATTCAGCAATGTTTGGTAAGCTCTTAAAAAATGACCTTAAAGCACAGTGGCATTCAATTTCCACTATCTTTCTTTGTATCGCTTTTGTTGCAGTTGGTGCTGAAATTTTCACTCTTACTACAAAGCAACAGGCTATGAAGGTTTTAGGCGGAATGCTTGTTTTTATAGCTTTAGGCTTCGCTTGTATCGTTGTTCTTATTGCCGTAGCTCTTATGTTTTCAAAAACTATGTTTGGAAGAGCGGGTTACCTTACTCTTTCAATCCCCGTTAAAACGAGCTCCTTGCTTATTTCTAAAACAGTTTCCGGTCTTATCTGGATTTTCTCTGTTTATGCTCTTTTTATCGGCTCGTTATTTTTGTGGGTTTATCAGGTAAAGCAAACCTTAGGTAATCAGATTTTAGACAGTGTTGAAAGTATACTTACTATTTTCGGTGTCCCATCATTTCTTACAATTTTTATAGGAATTTTATTTTTCCTTATTTCCCTTGCGGTGTTAACCTTAGTTATGGTTCAGGCTCTTCAGTTAAGCATCACCCTTTCTAATATTTCACCAATTTCAAAATTCGGAAATATAGGAATAATTGTAATGTTCTTCGTTATTTTCCTTGTTGTTCAGACAGTAACAACCGAGCTTTCAGACCTTTTACCTATCGGCTTTGTTGTTGATGCTGATACTGTTAAATTTACAAGCAATATTGTAAGAACAAAAGCCGCTATGGGCGGTGGCGGATTATCAATCGGTATTTGCGGTTCTATTTTCCGTCTTTTAGCCGCTATCGGTCTTCACTACCCCACAGTTTATTTAATTCAGCATAAAATTAACATTAAGTAATCAGAAAAATTAAATAAGCTTTTATATCATTTCAGGTAATCAATTTGTCTTACGAAAGGACGTTTTAATATGGATAATATGAACGGTCTTAAAAGAACCGTTTACTGCGGTGAGCTTCGCGCCGAAAACATCGGCGAAGAGGTTACCGTTTGCGGTTGGGTTGCAAAGCAACGTGACTTAGGTGCTCTTATTTTCATTGATTTGCGTGACAGAACAGGTATTGTTCAGTTAGCCTTTGACGAAAATACAGACAAGGAAATTTTTGAAAAGGCTTTTGCGGCAAGAAGCGAATTTGTACTTATGGCAAAGGGTGTTGTTCGCGAAAGATCCTCTAAAAACTCTGAAATTCCCACAGGTGATATTGAAATCGACGTTAAGGATTTAAGAGTTCTTTCAAAGAGCGAAACTCCCCCCTTTGATATTGTTGAAAACTGTCAGACAGCGGAGCTTACAAGACTTAAATACAGATATCTTGACCTTCGCCGTCCCGATTTACAGAAAAATATTCTTTTCCGTCATAAAGTAACAAAAATTACCCGTGACTATTTCGACGAAAACGGCTTTATTGAGATTGAAACACCTATGCTCATTAAATCAACTCCCGAGGGTGCAAGAGACTTCCTTGTTCCCAGCCGTATTCATCAGGGTAGCTTCTATGCTCTTCCCCAGTCACCTCAGCTTTATAAACAGCTTTCAATGGTAGCAGGCTTCGACAGATATATGCAGATTGCCCGTTGCTTCCGCGACGAAGACTTAAGAGCTGACCGTCAGCCCGAATTCACACAGATTGACCTTGAAATGTCCTTCGTTACTATGGAAGACGTTCTTAAAATCGGTGAAGGCTATATGGCAAGAGTTTTCAAGGAAACTCTCGGTGTTGATATTCCTCTTCCCCTTCCCCGTCTTACTTATAAAGAAGCAATGGAGCGCTACGGCTCAGACAAGCCCGATACACGCTTCGGTATGGAAATTTTTGACCTTACCGACGAGGTTAAGGATTGCGGATTCTCTGTATTCTCTTCTGCAGTACAGGGTGGCGGTAGTGTAAGAGGTATTACCGCTAAAAACGCAGTTTCTGTTTACACAAGAAAAGAAATTGACAAGCTTACAGAGTTTGCAAGAGGTATCGGTGCTAAGGGTCTTGCCTGGATAAGACTTACCGACGACGGCGTTGCTTCATCCTTTGCTAAATTTATGACCGAGGACGAAATGAACGCAATTCTTGCAAAAGCAGGTGCTGAAAAGGGCGACGTTGTTTTCATTATCGCTGATACAAAGAACAGCTCCGTTCTTTCAGTTTTAGGTGCTCTTCGTAACGAAGCAGCTAAAAAGCTTGATATTATCGGTGATGGCTTCAATCTTCTCTGGATTGTTGAATTTCCCTTCTTCGATTGGGACGAGGATGCAGGTCAGTTTGTTGCTATGCATCATCCCTTCACATCTCCCCTTCCCGAGTGCCTTCCCTACCTTGAAACTGACAAAGCATCAGTTCGTGCAGAGGCTTACGACCTTGTTCTTAACGGTATTGAGCTTTCATCAGGCTCTATTCGTATTACAAACCCCGAGCTTCAGGATAGAATTTTCAAGCTCCTCGGTCTTTCAGACGAAGAGGCTCAACAGAAATTCGGCTATCTTCTTGATGCATTCAAATTCGGTCCTCCCCCTCACGGTGGTATGGGTATCGGTCTTGACAGACTTATTATGCAGCTTCTCAAGGCAGATTCATTAAGAGACGTTATTGCATTCCCCAAGGTACAGAATGCAAGCGAGCCTATGACAGAATGTCCCTCAAGAGTTGATAATCTTCAGCTCGACGAGTTAGGAATAGGTATTATAGAAGAAAAATAATTGTAATATTGATTTTTAGTTGCATTTTTGCCCTTGTTTAGTGCTAAAATGTTAAAAAACACTTGAAAATAAGGGCAAAATGTTATACTATGTACTATGTAGAAAAATGAAATTCATTTTCGGAGGATTTATTTATGGTAACAGCAGGCGATTTTAAAAACGGCGTAACATTCGAAATGGACGGTAAGGTTTATTCTATTATCGAATTCCAGCACGTTAAACCCGGTAAAGGTGCAGCTTTCGTACGTACAAAAATCAGAGACGTAATCAACGGAAGCGTTACAGAAAAAACCTTTAACCCCACAGAAAAATTCCCTACAGCTTTCATTGAGAGAAAAGATATGGAATATTCTTATGAGGACGGCGGTCTTTACTACTTTATGGATCAGGAAACTTATGAGATGATTCCCGTTGATGCAAGTAATCTTAGCGACAACTTCAAGTTCGTTAAAGAAAATATGGTTTGTAAGATTCTTTCTTACAAGGGTAACGTTTTCGGCGTAGAGCCCCCCACATTCGTTACTCTTAAAATTGCTAAAACAGACCCCGGTTTTGCAGGTAACACAGCTACTAACGCTACAAAGCCCGCTACTCTTGAAACAGGTGCTGAAATTAAAGTTCCCCTCTTTATTGATGAAGGTGAAGAAATCAACATCGATACAAGAACAGGTGAGTATCTCTCAAGAGCATAATTGACTTGAATTCAGTCAATACTAAATACTGTTTTGATATTTAAGGAGGTCATTTTATGACACTTACAGAAAAGGTTGCATACCTTAAAGGTCTTGCTGAAGGTCTTGACCTTAAGAAAGACGACAAAGAAACAAAGATTTTTGAAGCTATTTTCGATATTCTTGAAGATTTAGCTCTTACAGTTACTGATATTGATGAAGACCTCAGTGCTGTTGAAGAATTCGTTGATGCTATCGACGAAGACCTTGATGAGCTTGAAGAATATGTTTACTGCGACGAGGATGACGATTTCTGTTGCTGTGACGATGATGAGGATGACCTCTACGAAGTAGAGTGCCCCTCTTGCGGTGAGGAAATTTTCCTTGACGAAGAAATGCTTGATGAAGAATATATTGAATGCCCTGCTTGCGGTGAAAAGCTTGAGCTTGACATCGATTGGGACGATTGCGATTGTGACTGCGATTGCGGTTGCTGTGGCGACGAAGAATAAGATTAAAAACTCCCTGAAAGAAAAAATCTTTCAGGGAATTTTTGCGATATAAATCCTTACGGATTTGCGATATAAGCTTACGTTTTCGATATGTGCTTCGCACGCGATATGTTTGCTTCGCAAACGAGATTTAATTTATTATATATAATAATTATTAAAAATAAAACTACCCGAAAAGAAAAAACTGAATTCTCTTCGGGTAGTTATTTTTATGCTTTATTTATACAATTTTTATACTATTAATATTAATTAGTATTATCTTTTTCGGGGGCTTTGGTGGTATCGTTTTTTGATTCTGTTTTTTTATTGTTGTCTTTTTTGTTATTTTCTTTCTTATTCTCATCTACTTGCCGGGTAATTTCTTGTTTTTCGGGAGTTTTATTGGAAATTTCAAGGCATACCGAGGTAAAAACAAAGGATAATACAAAAATGAGAACGATAATAAGACCTATAATAATGCTTCTTAAGGTTTCTCTTTTTCTGACTGCTCTGCTTTCGCCTATTACGTATTTACTTGAACCTAATTTACCGGGATAATTTTTCGCAAAGCCGTAATAGCTTTTTCTTTTTTTAACGTATTCCCGTTCTTTTTTAAACATTTAATTCACGCCTCTGTAAAATCGGAAAATAAATAACAAAAATGATAAAAATCTGCTTTTATCCCCTATAAATATCTAAAATAGATTTTCTGTCTTCTTTTAAAGCTATATTTGATTTGCCGTAAAGCTCTGTTTGAAGAATATTAGCCGCTAATTCGTAGTCAACTACCCATATCCAGAAATCTGCATTACCTGAAATTCTGGTATTTTCAGTTGGCATCTGAAGCTCTGTAACAGTATATGAATACCATTTACCCGTTAACGCATTAACGCCTAAAGAAATAATCTCTGTTTTTTTATAGCCTGTTTTAATATACGGTAGAAAAACGTCTATATATTTATTAAGCTCACCTATGGTTGCGGTTGAAACCTCATCAATAATTGCTTGTATCACTTGCCTTTGACGTCTTGTTCTGCTTACGTCACCGTCAGCATCAAGCATTCTCATCTGACAAAAGGTAAGAGTTTCAATACCGTTGAGGGTAACTGCTTCACCCCAGGGTGCATTTAAACCCATAACGTCATTCATATATGCCGCTTCGTACTGCTCAACCCTGACGGTAACACCGCCCATAGCATCAATTATTGCCTTAAAGGACTCAAAATTTACTAAAACGTAGTTATCAATTCTGATTTTATAATTGTTTTCTATAGTTTCCTTAAGACATTCAATACCGCCTAAGGAATACGCGGCGTTAAGCTTTGTATAATAAAAGCCTTTTTCAGTTTCAATATAGCAATAAGTATCTCTTAAAAATGAAACAAGCTTTATTTCTTTTGTTTTCTTGTTAAGAGAAGCCACCATCATAACGTCTGTGTTACCCGAATAACTGCCCTCTCGACTGTCGAAGCCTACTAAAAGCACGTTTATTACGTTTTTATCAGACATTTTTTTATCGTTATCGGTAGTTGCCCATTTTTTAATTGCTTCTTTAAAATCGGAAGAACCGATATCAATTTCGATACTGTCCGGTTCTTCCGCAAAAATTATATCATCTTTTTGATTTTCCTCAGAAGCAACGGTTTCCTGGGGCTTTTCGTCTATTTTGTCACCCATTTTATTGAATTTATCAATAACAAAAGCTGTGATTACGATAGTAAAAACTAAAAATAAGCTTAAAATTGAAATTAAAATTCCTTTTAATGCTCTTTTTTTAGTGTTTTTATCCCCTTTTCCGTAATTCTGGAGCATATTTTATTCCTCTTCGGCTTCTTCGTTGCCGTCTGCTGCTTCCTCTTCGTTGTCGATTACTTCTTCAGTATCGTCGCTATCCTCAGAGGTATCGCCTGCACCCTCTGTTGCAGTACCGTCGTCCTCTACCTCACCGTTGATTTCTTCTTCATCGTGTTCAGTAGTTGAAAGAGTAACAACCTTGTCACCCTCGCCAAGACGCATTACCTTAACACCCTTTGAGGGACGGGCACATACTCTTACAGCATTTGCAGGAATTCTTATAATAATACCGTCCTGAGAAATGAGAATTATATCCTCATCCTCTTCAATTGCGCTGATTGCCGCAACCTGACCGTATTTATCAATATGATAGTTCTTAAGACCCTTACCGCCTCTTGACTGTAAACGGTAGTTGTTGTTTTCGCTGATTCTGCCGAAGCCGGTTTCGCTGACTGTAAGAAGCTTGCCGTTTTCGGGCATTATAGCCATACCTACAACCTCGTCACCCTCTCTGAGAGTAATTGCCTTAACACCGCTTGCAGTTCTGCCGAGGGGTCTTGCGTTATTTTCATTGAAACGAATACACATACCAAGCTTTGTAGCAACAAGTAAATCGTCGTTACCTGAGGTAAGCTTAACCCATGCAAGCTCGTCATCCTCACGAAGAGTTACGGCAATAATACCGTTTCTTCTTGTGTTTCTGAAAATATCAAGTGATGAACGCTTGATAAGACCCTTACGGGTAACCATACAAAGATACATTCCCTCGTCATCCTTGGGAACCTGAATCATTACTGAAACCTTTTCACCGTTTTCAAGAGGAAGAATGTTAACTATATTAGTACCCTTGCTTGTCTTACTACCCTCGGGAATTTCGTAGCCCTTTAATCTGTATGCTCTACCGCGAGTTGTATAGAACATAATATAATCGTGAGATGATGCAATAAACATAGTTTCTGCATAGTCGTCTTCACGGCGGGTCATACCCTTAACACCGCGACCGCCTCTGTTCTGAATTGAGAACTGGTCAACGGGCTGACGCTTGATGTAACCCATATTTGTATAGGTGTACATACATTTTTCTTCGGGAATAAGGTCTTCAATATCAACCTCACCGCTAACGTTTTCAATAGCAGTTCTTCTTGCATCGGAATATTTGTTGCTGAGAGCTGAAAGCTCTTCCTTAACAATATTAAGAACTCTTTCGTGAGAGCCGAGAATTTCTTCAAAATCCTTGATTTTTTCGCGAAGCTCGTTTAATTCGTTAGTAATCTTAAGAATTTCAAGACCTGCCAACTGACCTAAACGGAAAGCAACGATAGCAGCTGCCTGAGCCTCGTCGAAATCAAATTTTTCCATAATAGCAGTTTTAGCTTCTGCCTGACCGCCCTTACAAGCACGGATAGTTGCGATAATTTCGTCAACAATATCAATAGCTTTAGCAAGACCGTCTAAAATATGGGCTCTTTCCTGAGCTTTTTTAAGGTCAAACTGTGTTCTTCTTATAATAACGTTACACTGATGGTCAATGTATTTCTGAAGAATTTCTTTAAGAGTAAGAATCTTCGGCTGACCGTCGTCAAGAGCAAGAAGAATAACACCGCAGGTTGACTGAAGCTGAGTATAAGAGTAAAGCTTATTAAGCACTACCTGTGCATTTGCATCTCTCTTAATATCAATTTCAATATGCATACCTGTTTTATCAGATGAATAGTCATTGATATCTGCGATACCCTCAACCTTTTTATCTTTAACAAGGTCTGCAATTGACTCAATAAGTCTTGCTTTATTAACCATATAGGGAATTTCGGTGATTATAATTTTAAATCTGCCGTTTTTGCCCTCTACAATTTCACATTTTGCTCGAACGTATATCTTCGCTCTACCTGTTGCATAGGCAGCTCTGATACCTGCTCGACCCATAATAATACCGCCGGTGGGAAAGTCGGGTCCCTTAATATGCTCCATAAGGTCCTCAAGCTCTGCCTCGGGGTTGTCAATAAGACATTCGATAGCACCGCAAACCTCACCTAAGTTATGAGGCGGAATATTTGTAGCCATACCAACCGCAATACCCTGAGAGCCGTTAACGAGAAGATTCGGGAATCTTGAGGGTAAAACGGTAGGCTCTTTAAGACGGTCATCATAGTTGGGAGCAAAGTCTACTGTATTTTTTTCAATATCAGTAAGCATTTCAAGAGCCATTTTGCTCATTCTTGACTCAGTATAACGGTATGCAGCGGCGGGGTCACCGTCAACTGAACCGAAGTTACCGTGACCGTCAACAAGCATATATCTCATTGAGAAATCCTGAGCAAGTCTTACCATTGCATCGTAAACAGATGCGTCACCGTGGGGATGGTATCTACCGAGAACAGAACCGACTGTATCGGCACACTTACGGTATGCCTTATCGGGTGTAAGGTTGTTCTCGTACATTGTGTAAAGAATTCTTCTGTGAACAGGCTTCAAACCGTCACGCACGTCGGGAAGAGCACGGGAGGTAATAACAGACATTGAATAGTCAAGGAAAGCCGTTCTTACTTCTTTATTAATTTCAACGTTTATAATACGTTGACTCTCATAAGGGTCAGGAAGATTATTTACACCTTGAGTGACGCCTTCAGTTTTTTCATTAAATTCGTCCATCGTTTAAATCCTCCCTTTCTTAAATATCAAGATTCTTAACGAATTTTGCATTTTTTTCAATAAATTCTCTACGGGGCTCAACCTGATCACCCATAAGAATTGAGAATGTTTCATCAGCCTTTTCGGCATCTTCAACCGTAACTCTTAACATAAGTCTTGTTGCAGGGTCCATAGTTGTTTCCCAAAGCTGAGCAGGGTCCATTTCACCAAGACCCTTGTATCGCTGAATCGAAACACCTGTACCGATTTCAGCCATTATTTTATCTCTTTCCTCGTCGGAATAAGCATAATGATGCTTCTGACCTTTACTTATTCTGTAAAGAGGTGGCTGAGCAAGGTAAACGTGACCTTGTTTTATAAGCTCAGGCATATAACGGAAGAAGAAGGTAAGAAGAAGCGTTCTGATATGAGCACCGTCAACGTCGGCATCGGCCATGATAATAATTTTATCGTAACGAAGCTTTGTAATATCAAAATCTTCACCGATACCCGTACCTAAAGCAAGAACAACGGGTGTAAGCTTATCGTTACCTATAACCTTGTCAACTCTTGCCTTTTCAACGTTAAGCATTTTACCCCAAAGAGGAAGAATTGCCTGGAACATTCTGTCTCTGCCTAATTTTGCAGAGCCGCCCGCAGAGTCACCCTCGACGATGTAAACTTCAGTTCTTACGGCATCCTTTTCAATACAGTCAGCAAGCTTACCGGGAAGAGAGTTGCTTTCAAGAACGGATTTTCTTCTTGCACTGTCCCTTGCCTTACGGGCTGCTTCTCTTGCTCTTGATGCATCAAGGGCTTTATTGAAAATTGCTTTTGCATCTGCAGGGTTTTCTTCAAAATAAGTTGAAAGCTTTTCATAAACGCATTTTGAAACGAGAGGTGTAATATCAGTATTACCTAATTTACCCTTTGTCTGTCCTTCAAACTGTGCCTCTGTAAGCTTAACGCTGATAACTGCAGTAAGACCTTCTCTGACGTCGTCACCTGAAAGATTTTTATCATTATCCTTCAAAAGCTTATATTTTCTGCCGTAATCATTGAAAACTCTTGTTAAAGCAGTTTTAAAGCCATTTTCGTGAGTACCGCCGTCAATAGTTCTTACGTTGTTAGCAAAGCTTAAAAGTAATTCGTTATAGCTGTCGTTATACATCAAAGCAATATTTGCTTCTCTGTCACCGCTTACAGCTGAAAATGAAATGGGATTTTCGTGTAAGGGTGTAAGACCTCTTTTTTTAGTTTCAAATTTTACGAAGGATGAAATACCGCCCTCATAGCAGTAAATTTCTTTAACCTCGTCAACATCTCGTTTATCAGTAAGAGAAATTGAAAGACCTGCATTAAGGAAAGCCTGCTCTCTTAATCTTCTTTCAAGAGTTTCAAACTCATAAACGGTAGTTTCTGTAAATATTTCGGAGTCGGCTTTAAATCTTATAAGTGTACCTGTTTCGTTAGTGTCACCTATAACCTTTAAATCGCATGTAGGAGTACCTCTTTCAAATCTCTGATAATGAACGTGACCGTCCTGAGATACCTCTACCTCAAACCATTCTGAAAGGGCGTTAACAACTGATGAACCAACACCGTGAAGACCACCTGAAACCTTGTAACCGCTACCGCCGAATTTACCGCCTGCGTGAAGCACGGTAAGAACAACGGTAACAGCAGGAAGACCCTGCTGTTCATTAATACCAACAGGAATACCACGACCGTTATCGCGAACGGTTATTACGTTGTCGGGAAGTATTTCTACCTCGATATGAGTACAAAAGCCTGCAAGAGCCTCGTCGATAGAGTTATCAACGATTTCATATACAAGGTGATGAAGACCCTTAGGACCGGTTGAGCCTATGTACATACCGGGTCTTTTTCTAACTGCTTCAAGACCTTCAAGAACCTGAATTGCACTTGCATCGTATTTTTCGGTTACTACGGTATCAATAGCATCTTCGCTAAGTACTACTGATTCTTCCAAAGCTTCCTGACGAAGCTCTTCTTCGGTTTTAATAATGTTTTCGTCCAAAATTCTGACCTCCGTAGAATATTCAAATAATTATATAAATTTTAATTATTTCCAGATATTAAAATTTTTAAGAAAAATTTAATGGTGAGCCTTGCCCGACTCAATTCTTCTTAAAATTGTTCCCACCGCAACGGGTGAAATAAATATTTTTTTACCCTCTTTAGTCTGACAAACTATAAAAGACTTAGGTAATTCAAAGGGAGCAACGTTTATAACCTGCTTTTCCTTTTCAGCGGTATTTAAATAATCTATCGTTTTTTTCATAACGGTTGTATTATCCATATCAAATATACCGATTATCTCTTTATCTAAAACAACAGTATCGTGACCTATATGAATAAACATCAGATTATTTCACCATCCTTTATTTCAAAGGACTTACCACCGCACAGCCTTAAAACTTGTGACGGGTCACAACAAGTAAGAAAAACTTGTCTGTCTGTAATATGGTTAAGAACGTAATCCTGACGCTTTTCGTCAAGCTCGCTCATAACGTCATCTAAAAGAGCAACGGGTGTTTCACCGGTGACCTTTTTAATAATTTCCGATTCACCCAGCTTCAAAGCTAATGCACAAGACCTTTGCTGACCTTGAGAGCCGAAGCTTCTTGCACTTACATTATTTATAAGAATCTCAATATCATCTCTATGAGGACCCACAGAGGTAGTTTTATAAATAACATCCTCTTTTCGAGCCTCTTTGATTTTTTCAAGCTCTTGAATGTAAATATCCTTTGGTGAACTGTTTTTATCAATTTCTTTTGATTTTGAATAAAAAACCGAAATATTTTCTTTATTTTCTGAAATACCGGAATAAATATTCATACTGTATTCAGATAAAATATCTATGTATTTCAATCTTTCAACTATAACGGCTGAAGCATATCTTGCTAATTGGTCATCAAAGGAATCTAAAACGTCATACAGCTGAGGACTCATATATAAATCCTTTAAAAGAGCGTTTCTATGCATTAAAACCTTTTTATATGAAGCAAGATACTCTGCATATTTCGGCTTAAGCTGGCAAAGGGCGGTATCAAGAAATTTTCTTCTTGCACCGGGACCGTCTTTAATAAGAGAAAGATGCACCGGTGAAAAAATTACGGCATAAAACGAGCCTATAAGCTCTGCTGACGAGCGAAGCTGAATTCCGTTTAAGGAAACGTTTTTCTTTTTTTCTGAAAATATAATCTCAGACTGCTTTTCTCTTGAATTATCCTTAAATTTAAGGTTAATTTTTGCAAAATCTTCACCGAACTTTAAAAATTCTGCATCCTTAGCTCCACGAAAGCTTTTACAGCCCGTAAAAAGCCATATTGATTCAAGAATATTAGTTTTACCCTGAGCATTTTCACCGTAAATTACGTTAACGCCCTCATCAGCCGATAAAGTTAAATCGGTAATATTTCTGAAATTATTAATTTTTACAGAATCTACCGTCATAATTTCACCGTTTACCTTTTTAGATGTTAGAGGCTTCGCCAAATGGAAAGTTGAAAATGGCAAGTGGCAAATTAAGGGGCACTTCGTGCCGATTATATAGATACCAAATACCAAACACCGGATGGCAAAAATCTATTCTATTGCAAATATTCAATATTATGAAGGCTATAATGCCAACGCAGTTTCAAAATTTGCCTCTTGCCACTTACAATTTGCCATTTTTATTTTACTTCATAAATAACGTGTTCGAATTCTGCACTGTCGCCTGAGCGCATTTTTTTGCCTCTCATAGTGCAGACCTCGCCGTTAACCTTTACTTCACCGTCTTGAATAATAATTTTAGCGTGACCGCCTGTGTTAACAACACCAACGTTTTTTAAAAGGTCATCAAGACGGATATATTCACCTTTTAAAATAAATTCCTTATGCTCCTTGGGAGCAACCTTTACTTTTATTTTCATTTTTCTACAAGCCTTTTAAAAAATGTTTATAACTTAATAATAAATACCTATTATTTATTTTCAGCTGATGCTCTCATTTTTAAGACGCATAGGAATAATAAGGAAAATGAAGTTGTCACCCTCAATAGGCTTTATGATAATGGGTGAAACGGGACTTGAAAGCTCAATATTAACCTCGTCAACGTCAACTGTTCTTAAGCAGTCAATAAGATAAGTATTATTAAAGCCGATTTCTACCCTTTTACCCTCAATTGAAGCAGGAATTTTATCGGTTGCAGCACCGAGAGAGGTTGCGCTAGACATTCTTATTGTATTATCGTCAAAAACGCATCTTACGGGGCTTTTGATTTTACTTGTAATAAGAAGAGATGTTCTTTCAACACTGTCAAGAATGAGCTTAAGGTTAACTCTTGCCTTTGTTGAGCTTTCAGAAGGAATTGCATTTTTATAATTAAAGAATTCACCCTCTAAAAGACGGGAAATAATTCTGTAATTACCGATTTCAAAAAGAATGAACTTTTTGCCGATAGAGAAGGTGATATTTGTTTCATCGTCATCCGCTAATTTAACAACCTCTGAAAGAGTTTTTGCGGGTACAACGAAGGTCATATCGTCACCTGCGTAATCAATAGGCTCATTTCTTATTGCAAGACGGAAGCCGTCGCAGGAAATAAGTCTTAAATTATTATTTTCAACCTCAAATTTAATACCCTTGTGAACAGGCTTAATATCTTGTACGGCAACAGCAAAAATTGTCTGCTTAACCATATTTTTAAGAATACCCTGTTTAATAGCGAAGGGAATACCGCCTGAAACTGTGGGAAGCTCGGGATAGTCATCTGCAGGGATACCAACAAGTGAAAATTCTGCTTCACCTGAGGTAATTTTACAAAGATTGTGGTTATCAGAGCTTATAGTAACGCTTTGAGAAGGTAATCTTCTTAAAATGTCGCAAAGAAGACGAGCATTAAGAACAATGCTGCCCTCTGATTCTGCTGAGCATTCAATAATAGTTGTAATACCTACCTCAAGGTCGTAGCCGGTAAGGGTAAGCTTTGAGTTTTTTGCATTGAGGAGAATACCCTCTGTTGCAGGAAGAGTGCTTTTCTGCGGAACACCTCTTTGAACGATGTTACAAGCGTCCGCAAGAACTGATGTGTTACATACAATTTTCATAAATTTTCCTCCGTTCGGTAGAGTAATTTAAAAATTTAATTTTTGAATGAATAAAATAAAAATTTCTGCCTAAAATAATATATTAAACAGTAGCAGTAGTAGAGCCTGTCTAATTTGTAGAGAACTTTTTCTGCCCTTGATTTTATTGGCTTTTCGGTGCCTTCATCGCTTGTACAGAAAATGTTAATTAATGTCAGTAATCAGAGCTTTAAAAACGCCCTTGTCAGCAATGTTTATAACTTTTTGAACATTGACGTTTAATTGTTCAAAACTGAATTAATTAAAAAGCTTTATTACGGATTTTTTAAAGACCGATTTAACGTTAAAAAACTAAAATAACAAATTAACTGTAACTGAATTTTAAAATTTTGTTCAAGCTTTTTTAAAAGCTTGTGGGGTCAAGGGGCAAAGCCCTTTGTCGCATTCCGCAGAATGCGAAATACCTTTTCTTTTAAAACGCAGGAAGGTAGTAAAAACAGTCCGGTGTGACTGTTTTTACGTAGGAAACCCTCGTCGGGGGTTTCCTGTAACATCGTAAGACGTTATTTCTTTACCAATATTTAATTACCAACCTGAATTAGTCGTTTCTTTCGTCTTTGATGCTCTTCATTATATCGTATACGGTTGATTTAAGCTGGGGGTTGTCCTCCATTTTGCTTTCAGCAGCCTCTAACGAATAAATAACAGTTGAGTGCTTCTTACCGCCGAATTGAACACCTATTTCCTCATAAGTAAGGTTTGTTACCTCTCTCATAATATACATAGCAAACTGACGTGCATTTGAAATTTCTGCTTTTTTCTTTTCAGAACGGATGTCCTCAGGGTTAACTCCGAAGCTTTTTGCTACCTTTTCAATAATGTTATTGATTGTAACCTCTGTAGGCTGAGCATAGTAGATAATATCCTTGATAACATCATTTGCAATGCCTATTGTAGGAATAATCTGATTAAGAGAGTAAATTGCGTAAAGCTTGTTTACAACGCCCTCAATCTGACGTACGTTATTTTTAAGCCTTTCAGCTATAAACTCTATAACGTCATCGGGAATTGGCATATTGTAAGCCTGTGCCTTTCTCTTGATAATTGCAATTCTTGTTTCAAGCATAGGTGGCTGAATATCAGCAAGAAGACCCTGAACGAAACGGCTTCTTAACCTTTCCTCAAGAGTTGCAATATCCTTAGGCGGACGGTCAGATGTAAGAACTATCTGCTTACCCTGATTTATAAGAGCCTCAAAGGTATGGAAAAATTCCTCTTGAGCAACGCTTGTCTTGCCGATAAACTGAATATCGTCCATAAGAAGAATGTCTGCATTTCTGTATTTATTATGGAATTCAGACATATTCTTTTCGGTAATATGGTCAATAATTTCATTAAGAAAATTTTCACCGCTTGTGTAAATAATATTCATTGACGGTGCTTTTCTTGTAAGCTCGGCTTTAATAGCTTTAAGAAGGTGGGTTTTACCAAGACCTGATTCACCGTAAATGAAAAGCGGGTTATGTACGCTACCCGGATTATTTGAAACGGCAACTGCCGCAACGTATGCAAACTGGTTTGTAGAGCCTACGATAAAGTTATTAAAGGTAGGGTCTAATCTTCCTGAATCAAGCTCAGCCGCTGCAACCTGCTGGTTATAAGTATCATCATCGGGAATTTTAGCAGCTTCGTCATCAACTGTAACGATGATTCTTGTTTTAAAGCCTAAAACATTTGCGGTTGCTTCTGTAATTTCATCAAGAAAACGGTTGTTTATAATATTCTTTTTGAAAGCTGAGGAAGCTTCTAAAACTAAACTGTCACCATCAAATGAAACGGGCTTTAAATCACTGATCCAGGTGGACATAACTGCCCCGGAAACGTTACCTGTAATTTCTTTTAATATGGCATTCCACATATCTAAAAGATTATCCAAAATTTTCACCCCAAAAAACACAATGTGAGTATATATATAATATAACTATAATAATATATATACATTTAGTAAATTATATCATACAGTATAATTTAATGCAACCCAAACTGAAAAAAATATCGACATTTTGCGAAAAAATTGTTCATAACTTTATATAAAAAAATTAACAAAAAATCGTTATTTACGGTCTTGAAATTTTGATAGTGTTAATGTAATATAAAATGGAATAAATATAAATAAAAAAACACAGATTTTTTGACAAGGAAAGGCGAAAAATGGACTTTAATAAATATTCTTGCCCCCTTTGCGGACAAGCCTTTAATGATACTGACGACGTTGTTGTTTGCCCCGATTGCGGTACCCCTCATCACAGAGAATGCTGGTTTAATAACGGCAAATGTGCAAATTCTGAAAGACACGGTATTAAAGAACCTATTGAAGTAGAATTTAAGCAAGTTGAAACAGAAGAAAATATTGATAATTCTACTGAAAACGGTATAGAAAAAAATGATGAAAATACTTCCGGTAATGCTCAGGTATTCGGCTATTTCGGAAACACAAATTTTAACGAAAATCAAGGAAAAGAGCCACCTCAGAAAATAGTTCAGGATATTATGGACAGGCTCAGCAACAATTCTCAGGAAGAGGTTGTTATTGATAATCATAAGCTTTCATTTTTTGCTGCAGCTATCGGTAAAAATCAGGAATATTACCTTCCTCGTTTTATGCTTTTTGAAAAGGTCAAAAAGGCTTTTTCCTGGAATATTGCAGGCTTTTTCGTTCCGCTTGCATGGACTCTTTACAGAAAAATGTACAAGCTTTCCGCGCTTATTTTTGCAGTGTATATGGTGATTTTTTCAATTAGTGCAGTTCCTCTTATAGGAAACGAGGAATATTTAAACGCTACTCAAGAATGCTTGCAGGAGGACCCTCAGTATGCAACGAAAATTCTTGCATATCAAACCGGCTCTACTGACGTTACCTTAACCGCAAAGCAGGCAGAGCTTTACGAGATAATGGAAAAAATCGAAATTCCCGTTTATATTCAGGTTATTACCTATATTTTAACAATAGGCTTACGAATAGCGATGGGTGTTTTCGGAACGTATCTTTATTTTAAAAAGCTTTCTAAAAACATTTCAAAAGCCAAAGAAAAAGCAAGGATTACCGGTACGACCGACGAAGCCTTGAAAATGCTACTTTATAAAAAATACGGTACGTTGCCCATAATAATCTGCGCCATTGTAGGCTTTTTAGAGTTTCAGATTTTTTAAATAATTTTTGTGGATAACATTTGGTGACAACAGGGGATAGAAAAGAATGAAATTAAAAATATACGGTACTTGTGCGGCAGAGGGCTTTCCCGCAATGTTTTGCTCATGTACTGTTTGCGAAAATGCTCGTAAATGGGGCGGAAAAAATATAAGAACTCGTTCTCAGGCAGTTATTGACGATAAAATTCTTATAGATTTCTCTGCCGATACATATTTTCACGTTTTAAGCTACGGTCTTGATTTAAGAAAAATAAAGGCTTGCTTTATTACTCACGGTCATGATGACCATTTATATCCTCACGACTTGAAATACAGAATAGAAAAATACGGTCATAGTAAAGAGGGGGAAGCTGAAAATAAAAAACCTCTTCCCGTATTCGCAACGAAGGAATCGGGGGAGAGTCTTAAAAAAATTATTGAAAGTGAAGTAAATAAAAAGGACGAAAATGCTCTTGAATTTAAAGAGATTACGCCTTTTAAAAGCATTGACATTGAGGGCTATAGGGTAACACCCGTTAAGGCAAGCCACGCTCAATCACTTAACCCCTGCTTCTATATTTTTGAAAAAGAGGGTAAGGCAATTCTCTGGGCTCACGATACGGGATATTTCCCCGATGAAACCTGGGATTATATCGAAAACAGCGGTATAAAATTCGATTTTGTTTCTCTTGACTGCACCTCAACCGCAGATGAAAAGGCTTTTTCTCATCATATGGGCTTAAAGGCTTGTTGCGACGTTAAAGAAAGGCTTTTAAATAAAAATGCAGACGAAAAAACTGTGTTTTTATTAAACCATTTTTCTCATAACGGCGGTCTTTGCTACGATGAGCTTGTGCCGATAGCTGAAAAGCTGGGCTTCCTTGTTTCTTACGATACAATTGAGTTTGAAATATAACGAAAACTAACTTTACATAACAATTTTTACATAAAAGCAGGTGATAAAATGCATACACCTCTTGCAGACAGAATACGTCCGCAAAGCCTTGATGATATTGTAGGTCAGCAGCACTTAATAGGTGAGGGCAAGCCCTTAAGAAATATAATAGAATCAGGGGAGCTGCCTAATCTTATATTTTACGGTCCGTCCGGCACGGGTAAAACAACTCTTGCAAGAATGATTGCTAAAAAGACAGATCGAACACTTCGAAAGCTTAACTGCACAACCGCAGGCACACAGGATATACGCGATATCGTTGAAGATTTGAATGCCTTTACTGCACCAAACGGGATTTTACTTTATCTTGACGAGATTCAGTATTTTAATAAAAAGCAGCAGCAGACCTTACTTGAATATATTGAAGATGGGTCAATAACCTTAATAGCATCAACAACCGAAAACCCTTATTTTTACGTTTACAGTGCTATTTTAAGCCGATCTTCGGTATTTGAATTCAAATACGTAGCTCCCGAAGAGGTTGAAAAAGCCGTAAACAGAGGCTTTGACCTTTTAGCAGAAGAAAAAGGGGAGGAGCTTCAGGTTGAAGAGGGCGTTGCCCTTCATATTGCAAGGGCTTGTGGCGGTGACGTAAGAAAATCTCTTAACTCCGTTGAGCTTTGCGTTTTAGCTGCACCTAAGCCCGAGGAAAACGAAAAAAGAATAATAACTCTCGAAAATGCAAAGCAATTAACTCAAAGAAGTGCTTTAAGATATGACCGCGAGGGTGACGAGCATTACGATATTTTATCTGCTTTTCAAAAATCTATGCGAGGCTCCGACCCTGATGCCGCAATTCATTACCTTTCAAGGCTTTTAGAGGCGGGTGATATGACCTCAGCAATAAGAAGGCTTTTAGTTTGTGCGGCTGAGGACGTAGGTCTTGCCTACCCTATGATTTTACCTATAGTAAAGGCGGCAACTGATATTGCTCTTCAGGTAGGTATGCCTGAAGCAAGGCTTCCCCTTGCAGATGCGGTTATTTTAGTTTGTAATTCACCTAAATCTAATACGGCTCACAACGCAGTTATTGCCGCTACGGAGGATATTAAAAAAGGTAAAAGCGGACCCATACCCCGTCACCTTCAAAACAAGCATTTTGATGGTGATGATGCAGAAATTAAGGGTCAGTTTTATAATTATCCTCACGATTACCCGAATTCTTGGGTTTCACAGCAATATTTGCCCGATGCTCTTAAAAATGCAAAGTATTACGAATACGGCAACAACAAGCAAGAGCAGGCGGCTAAAGAATATTGGCAAAAAATTAAAGGGGGACTCTGATATGAAAAAAACAACAATTTTTATTTCCGTAATGATGTGCTTACTTTTAATTTTCAGTAGCTTTTCTGTTTTTGCTGAAGATATTGGCGTTATCGGCGGTGCCGACGGTGAAACAGAAATCATTGTAGGTGACGATGAAATAGTAGACGAAGTAACCGAAGAAGAGCTTGAAGAGGTTTTTGGTGAAGATTTTATGGGAGCAATGATATTTTTTATGGTTGCTTACATGTTTTCAATGCTTTGCCTTCCCGCACTTATAGTTATGATAGTATTTATCGTTAAAAACAACAAAGCAAAGAAGGATATTAAGGAATTCGAGCTTCGTTTCGGTCCTATTTCACCTATTTATAACGGTAACGTAAATAATTTTAATGCTACACCCTATTACAACAATTCCTATAACGGTTTTAATAATAATCAAGGGGGTCAGATGTAATGAAAAACGTTAAAAAGCTCTCTCTTATTTTAGCCTTAAGCCTTTTAGCTTCCTGCTTTTTCGGTATTAGTGCTTTTGCAGGGGATGAAGCTATTGAAAATGATTATTTTGAAGTAAATACAGATATTTTATACGCAAAAATTCCTGACGATTTTGAATTCGACCCTTATGGCTCAATGAATTATTTAGAAACGTATTATTTCTCTGATTATGAATTGAGTTCTATTCAGTTTTTAGTACTTGAAAACAACAAAGCTCCCAACGGAATTACGTCAGTTTCCAATGCTCAGGCAGTTGAAATAGTTGAAGATTATTACGGTGCTCAATGTAGCTACGTTATTGAAAATGCAAAGGTTTCGAAAGCAACCGTAAACGGTATTTCTGCTTTAAGAATAGACGGTGCTTTTTCATTTTATCCTTTTGATTCAGCAGATTATAAGGAGGATGAATATTATTACGGAATGTGTGCATACCTTCTTGCTACAAAAGAAAACATTTTCGTAATAGTTTACGAAAGCTGGTATGAAGAGGTTGAAATTGAAGATTTTGAAGAGGTAGTTTCAACCGTGCTTATTAACGGTACATATTTTGATGGCGATAAATTGACTGTTAATCACGATTTTTCTTCTGCTCCCGCTTATAGAGATGCTACAATTGCAGATGCCGAAAACTATGACGGATACTGGGACGACGGGTCTTTTGATGACGAAATCTTTAATGAAGAAGCTTTAGGAGTTTTTGAAGAAGGCTTTTCAGTAATCGTGATAGTTGTGTGTATTTTCACTTTGATTTTACCTACAGTTATATTTATAGTTCTTGCTATAGTATTTGGCGTTAAATATAATAAGAATAAGAAAAAGCTTGATGAATACGAGGCTCGTTACGGCTTTAAGGGATTAAATTATTATAACAATCCTAACCCCGTTCAACCTGATAATTACGGCTATAACGGACAACCCTACGGTGCACAAGGCTATAACGCTCAACCCCAACAGACAGCTACGTATCAGCAGCCTGTAAATACACCCGTGTATCCTGTGGATATGCCTTCGTCACCGACAGAAACTACTACACCGCCACAAGACCCGACGGTAAATTCATAAAAAGTAACAGTCTTGCCAAAAACAACAAGCTTTTAGGCAGATTAAAATGAATAGAAGGTGGCTTTAAGATGAAAAAAACTGTAAAAGCTTTAGCTCTTGTTTTAGTTTTTATAATGTCTTTCGGCTTTGTAACTGCTTCAGCAAAGGGAATCGTTCTTTCAAACGATAAATTTTACGTTGAGCTTCCCGAGGGCTTTGAAATTTGTACGGATTACGGCGATAGCCATTATTATTTTGAAAATGAATATTCGTATGAAGGAATAGATATTATTGTTGAGGGAAATTTACTTTTTCCAGACGGTATTAAAAATACTCCTGAAAACGTTATTGAAGAAAGGTTTAAGACTTTCTTTTATGACGTTGATGAAACTGGTTTTGCTGAAGTTAAAACCTTAGAAAAAGGTGAAATTAACGGCATAAGTGCTTGCTACGTCTACGGTTACGTTGATAACGAATTATATTCAGACGATATTTTCGCCTATATTTTAACTACTCACGAAACTCTTTTCATCGTTTACACAACTTTAAGCTCAGGTACTCAACAGGAGGGGGAGCAACCCGTTTATCTTAAGGATTTTATGAGAACTCTTCTTGTAAACGGTACTTATTACAACGGTGAAAAACTTTCAAAGGCTCACGATTTCTCAAAGGAAGAGCATTATATTGATGCTCTCGAAAGAGATGTGTTGTCAGAAGATTATTATGAATATAACTCTAATGTAGATTCTTTTGCAGCTGTGTTTATTTTTTTAGGTTTTGCTTTCCCCATCTTGTTTATAGTTTTAATTGTTCTTTATGTTAAAACAAGAAAGAAGCTTAAGGAATATAAAGAGTTTTTCGGATCTATTGAGCAAGCAAGATCGGCTATGTATCAGCAAAAGATGCAAAGAGGCTATCAGCCTTACGGTAATCAGCAATATTACGGTTATAATCCGAATATGCAGCAACCTGTACAGCCGTATAATCAGGGTGGTTATGCTCCTCAACAACAGCCCCAACAGCCTATTCAATCGCAACAATCCCAACAGTGTACAAATCCTACGCAAACGCAGGATTTTTATAAATAATAATATAAATAAAAAAACTATATTTTTTGAGGTGTTCTTATGAAACAGTTTCCAATTGGTATTATTATCAACAGCTTCCGCACAGACATTCCTACTGCAGTAAAAAAAGCGGCAGAATGTGGTGCACAGGGTATTCAGGTTTACGCTACAAGTGGCGAAATGTCACCTGACGTGCTCGTTGGCTCAAAGAGAAAAGAGTTTTTAGACCTTGTAAAATCAAACGGTCTTGTAATCTCTGCTCTTTGCGGTGACCTTGGCGGCGGCGGTTTTATTCACGCTGACAAGAACAGAGAAAGAGTTGATTTTTCAAAGAAAATTCTTGACCTTGCTAAAGAGCTTGAAACAGACGTTGTTACAACTCATATCGGCGTTGTTCCCAACGACCCCAACCACGACAAATATAAAATTATGCAGGAGGCTTGCAGAGAGCTTGCTGAATACGCAGATTCTATTGATGCTCACTTTGCAGTTGAAACAGGTCCCGAAACAAGCGCAGTTTTAAAGGGCTTCCTTGACAGCCTTGATTCTACGGGCGTTGGTGTTAACCTTGACCCTGCAAACTTAGTTATGGTTACAGGCGATGACCCCGTTCAAGCAGTACATAACCTTAAAAAATATATCGTTCATACTCACGCTAAGGACGGTAAGCAGATTTTCTATAAAGACCCCGAAATCGTTTACGGTATTAAGAAAGACGTTATCGTTACTGAGGATTCATTTATCGAAGTTCCTCTCGGTGAGGGTAGCGTACCCTTCCCCGCATACCTTAAAGCTCTTGAGGATATAGGCTACAACGGCTTCCTTACTATCGAGCGTGAGGTAGGCGACGATCCCGCAAAGGATATCAGAGCAGCAGTTGAGTTTCTTAAGAATACGATGAGATAATTTTTGCGCATTTCACGATTTTCTGCCCACTCGCAGTATTTTAAAATGGCAAATTGGAAATGGCAAGTGGCAAATTAAGTGCGAAGTGCGAAGTGTGAAATGTAGATGCCAGATGCCAGTTCCCAGATGCCAGATGCTTCGCGGAGAGTAAAAAGGTGAGGCTTTGCGAAGCTTTTCATCCCTGTTTGCGTTAGCAAATAGGGAGGGGGACCGTTCTTCAATAAATTAAAAGATAAAGGATTGTATATTCCGTGCGATATACCGTCTGTTATTTGTTTATTAAATCGGAACGGTGGTGGGTAGTTCTCTTACGTCTTAGGTTTAGACGGATAGAAGAACTATTTATCCCTCTTTTTTACCGTAGGTAAAAAGGAGGGGTGAGCGTTTGTGAGCGCTGCCAGTGGCAGATGAAGCGAACAATAAGCTCTGGGCACAATAAGGAGTATTGCGAAGTGAATAACGAGCAAGACGACTATATTGTA
>JAGBCU010000021.1 GCA_017937865.1 Clostridia bacterium
AGAATCCTCCTGCAAATGCAGTTGAATGGAAGGGCAACCCCTGGAACGGTCAGGAAAGTGAAGAAAAAGGTGCTCATCCTAACAGCCGTTTCACAGCTCCAGCTGTTAATTGCCCCTGCCTCAGCTCAGAATTTGAAAACCCCAACGGTGTTCCGATTTCTGCAATTGTTTTCGGTGGCAGACGTGCAAAGCTTGCTCCCCTCGTTTATCAGTCACGTGACTGGAATCACGGTGTATTCGTAGGTTCAATTATGGCTTCTGAAACAACAGCTGCCGCTGCAGGTGCTGTTGGTGTTGTTCGTCGCGATCCTATGGCTATGCTTCCCTTCTGCGGTTACAATATGGCTGATTACTGGCAGCATTGGATTGATATCGGTGCAACTCTTGATGCAGATAAAGCACCTAAAATCTTCAACGTTAACTGGTTCCGTAAAGACGACGAAGGCAACTTTATGTGGCCCGGCTTTGGTGACAACCTTCGTGTTCTTGATTGGATTATCGATCGTTGTGACGGTAAAGTAGATGCAAGAGAAACAGAAATCGGTTACATTCCCTATGCTGAAGATATCAATATCGAAGGTCTTGAGGGCGAAGTATCTCTTGATTCTCTTAAGAGCATTCTTGAAGTTGAAAAAGAGCTTTGGCAGGAAGATGCAAAGGGTATTGAAGAATTCTACGCAAAATTCGGCGATAAGATTCCTCCCGTACTTGCAGAAGAGCTTGCAACTCTCAAGAAAAACGTTCAGTAATAAATATGCTATAAGGGTTATGCTTTGCATAGCCCTTAAACTCTATATAAAAATTAACTTGTAAAAATATCATTACAGAAAGAAGTCGTTTTAAATGGCAAAGCTTACAAGAGAAACAAAAGACGGTATTTATTCACTTATGCTTACACCCTTCTTTGAGGACAGAAGCATTGACTATAATACATATGAAAAATATGCTGATTGGCAGGTTGAACAAGGCGTTGACCACCTTTTCGCAGTTTGCGGCAGCTCAGAAATGAAGGAGCTTACTCTTGAAGAAAGACTTAAGCTCGCTGAACTTACTGTTAAGCACAAAGGCGAAACAACTGTTGTTGCTACTGCCAACATTGAGCCTACAAAGGAAGGCAACCTTGAAGAAATCAAAAAAATGGAGCAGACCGGTGTTGACGGACTTGTTCTTACAACAAAAGGTATGGGCGATGACGATGACAAGCTCGTTGAGTATATCAGAGAATTAGCTCAGAGCACAACTCTTCCTGTTTTCCTTTATGAATTCCCCGGCTTTCAGCCTCACTTAATGAGCGGTAAGGCATACGGTGAGCTTACTAAAGACGGTCTCATCTGGGGTATTAAGGATACAACCTGCTCCCTTGAATTGATTAAAGATAAAATTGCTAACAAAGGTGATTCAACTATCATTCAGGCAAATATGCCTTATCTTTTTGATTCTTACGTTGCAGGTGCTCGTGGCGTTATGGCTACACCTACCTCCTGCGGTGGTGCTTTCTTCCAGAGATTCCACGAAGCATTTTTAAGCGGTGATATGGCTCTCGCTGAACAGAGATACAACGAAATCATTCTTCTTGATAACGCCATCGACAGTGGCTTCTGTGCAAGTGCAAAAGAGCTTATAAGACTTCAAGGTGTTGATACTTTTAACTGGTACACAAGAGGCTCTCACCACCTTTCCCCCGCAAGACTTCGTTCAATCAAGTCATTCCACGATTGGTGCGTAGCTAACGGTCTTATGAAATAATTAAATACACGCAAATCAACCCATCGGTTTTCAATAAACCGGTGGGTTTTTACTGTTAAAACTATTGAAATATTTTCGACAAAAGAATATAATGAAAAGGATAATATATAATAGTATTCTAATGGAGAGGTATTATGGATATTGAAGCTTTAGTTGAAAAACAAAGAGAGTATTTTCACAGCGGTGCCACACTGCCGGTAAAATTCAGAATAAAGATGCTACTGAAGCTTTATCAGTGCATCAGAAAATATGAAAATGAAATTAACGAGGCTTTAAAGAAGGATTTGGGTAAGTGCGAGTTTGACGGCTTTGTTTGTGAAACAGGTCTTGTTCTTATGGAGCTAAACTATATGATTCGCTACACGCCCATTTACGCTAAAAAGCATCACGTTTATACACCTATTGGTCAATGTGTAGGAAGTGGCTATAAGAAATCATCCCCCTATGGTAACGTACTTATAATGAGTCCCTGGAATTACCCCTTCCTTCTTACAATGGCTCCTATTTCAGATGCTATTTCAGCAGGCAACACAATCATTGTAAAGCCAAGTGCATATTCCCCTGCTACAAGTGAAGTTATAAAAAAGATAATTACAGAATGCTTCCCCGAGGAATATATTGCGGTTGTTACAGGTGGCAGAGAAGAAAACAAAGAATTACTTGATCAAAAGTTTGATATGATATTCTTTACCGGAAGTCAAGCTGTAGGCAAAGAAATTCTTCATAAGGCGGCAGATACAATAACACCCGTTGTTCTTGAATTGGGTGGCAAGAATCCTTGTATTATTGATTCTACAGCCAAAGTAAAATTAGCTGCTAAGAGAATTACATACGGTAAATTCCTTAACTGCGGTCAGACCTGCGTTGCACCTGATTATATCATTTGCCACACCAGCATTAAGGATGAGTTTGTGAAAGAGCTTTCAAAGCAAATTAAAATGCAGTATGGCGACAATATAATCGAAAATGATGAATACGGCAAAATTGTTAACGAAAAGCATTTTAACAGATTATGTGATCTTATTGATAACAATAAAGTAGTATTCGGCGGAGAAAAATCAATTGATGCTTTAAAACTCGCACCAACCGTTATGGATAACGTAACCTGGGACGACAGAGTTATGCAGGAAGAAATTTTCGGGCCGATTTTACCCATACTTACTTTTGATAATTACGAAGAGCTATACTCTTTATTTGCTGACAAACCGAAGCCTCTCGCATTATATATCTTCTCAGAGGATAAAAAGAGAGTTAACGAAACTATTAACCGTTGCTCATTTGGCGGTGGATGTATAAACGATACAATTATGCAAATCGCAATTAACAGCTTCGGCTTTGGCGGTGTTGGTGAAAGTGGTATGGGCAGCTATCACGGTGAAGCAGGCTTCAAGGCTTTTTCTCACGAAAAGAGTATTCACAAAAAGGTTACTTGGTTTGATTTTCCCGTTAGATACAATCCTCACAACAACAAACTATTCAACTTTCTATCTCATCTTTATATGAGATAAACAACAAATTAAGTTAAATTAAATTTATAACTATAGAGGTGTTTTTATGTTAGACGGTATGCTTTCAGGCTGGGGCGGTCTTGTTGGTATTTGCGAGCATATAAAGATATTTATATATTCAAAAAGAGCTAATAAAATGCAAGAAACCTGCATCAAAAGGCTTATGAGAAAAAATAAAACCACAGAATACGGTAAGCTTCATAACTTTGATAAGGTTAAATCAATTGAGGATTATCAAAAAATAGTCCCTCTTTCTGTATACGCTGATTACGACGACTACGTTTGGCGTATGGCTAACGGTGAAAAAGGCTTAATTACTAATATGTACGTAAGACGATTTACTGAAAGCTCAGGTAGCACGGGTAAGCAAAAGCTTGTTCCCCTCTCGTACTGGGCGGAATGGGTTTGTCAGTGCTTCAGCTTCAGTGCACCCGTTGGTTGTGCTGTTAAATGGTTTGCCAAAAAAGGCAGACCTTTACCCCCTCAAAAGGGCCTTTTGACGGCAGAAACCAGTTGTAGAAGAGTTAAAGGCGGTACTATCAGCTGTCTTTCTTCAATCCCCCTTTTAAACGTTAAGCCTATTGTGCAATTCTTTACAACGTCACCTAAAGAGGTGCTTTTCCCTGAGCCTGACGTTGATATGGATATGCACTATATGAAGCTCCGTTTCGCATTAGCTAACAGAAACATCAGCTATCTGGGTACAATTTTCATCACAACTCTTGAATCAATGTTCTTCTATATGGAAGAAAACTGGGAAATGCTTTGCGATGACATTGAAAAAGGTATCATAAACGATAGCGTTAACGTACCTGAAGAAATAAGAGCAAAATATAACAAAAAGCTTAAACCAAATCCCAAAAGAGCCGATGAATTGAGAAAAGAATTCAAAAAAGGCTTTGATGAATCCCCCATCATTCCTCGTATCTGGCCAAACGTTGGTTGGATGTACGGTATGGGTACAGGCTCATTAAGCTTTTATGCAAAAAAGCTCAGGAGATATATTGGTGACGATATTCCTATGCATTATCTCGGCTACACTGCAACAGAAGCTTTTATGGCAGTTCCTCTTGAATTCAACTCATACGATTACGTTATTTTACCCCAGAACGGTTTTTATGAATTCCGCCCTATAGACCAGGAGGGCTATGATAATCTTCTTACAATTAAAGACCTTGAGGTTGGTAAGGAATATGAAATTATTCTTACTAATATGAGCGGTTTCTACAGATACAGAATCGAAGACGTTATCAAGGTTACAGGTTACTATAATCAGTCACCAAAGATTACCTTCTGTTACCGACTTAATCAGATTGCTAACATCAGCGGTGAAAAGGTAAGCTCATTGGCATTTGACGAAATGGTTGCAAATTTAAGTGAGACAACCGGTGATTTATATATAGGTTACAGTATCTACGCCGACAGAAGCACATCACCCGGTCATTATAAATTGTTCTTAGAGCTTGCCGAGGATATTAGCGACGAGAAAAAAGCAACCTATAATGCATTATTTGAAGAAATGCTTTGCAAGGGTAACGTTTCTGTTGAGCCTCTTATTAAGAGTGGTGCTTTAGGTCATCCCGAGGTTTTATTCCTCAAGAAAGGTACTTATGACGATTACCGCGAGGTGCTTCGCTCAAGAGGTGCAAATCTTAATCAGGTTAAGCCGATAAAGGTTATTGATAACGATGAAAAGAGAGATTTCTTCTTTTCACACGTAGTTAAAGATTAATTTGAGGTAAAGAATGATTGCTGTTAACAATTATCACGAAAACGAAGTAAAATTTTTGAAAAGCAAAGGGCTTACCGACGATAAGGTTATAAATGATTTAATCGAATTCAAGGAAAGTAACCCTACACTTTTAAAGAAAAAGCTTCCGACTGAAATGTACGATAAGGTAAACCTTATGTGTAGGAAGTATATGGACAGGCTTGCACGTTTCGAGGTCGATTATGACTTTATTGTAGACGAAGAAAAATTTAAAAACGTTGCAGTATGCTGTCTTGAAAGTGCTCCTATTTTACATTCTCAAATCATAAACAATCCAATCGCACCGTATTGGAAGGTAGCAGATTACAACGTTAATGAATTCGTTTTTGTTGAAAAAACTGACGACATTAACAAAACGAGAGAAAAATTCTTTTCCCGGGAAATCCCACTTAAAAGCAATATTCAAATGAATATCGGATTGTTTTACTGTGAGGGTAAAACCTATATCTGCTTTATATGGAATCATATGTGTATGGATGGTGGCGGTTTTAAGGCTTTCTGGGGCGATTTCTGCAAAGCTTACTCCGATTACGTTTTGTATAACAAATCCCCTTTGAGCTTTTCTACAGGCTCAAGAAAATACACAGAAGTTTACAAGGATATGGATAAGGCTACTTTTAAGAAAGCTAAAAAGCAATTAGCCAACGTTTCACCCCGCGATAAAAACAGAATGCCTTTCCAAAGCAACAATGTTGAAAACAGCGTTATTATTGTTTCAAGAAGAATTGAAGAAGAATATTTTTCAAAAGCAATCGCTTACTGTAAAGGAAACGGTGCAACTGTAACTGATTTGTTACTTGCAGCTTTTATTGACGCTTTATCAAAGATAGCTGATATTAAGCCGAATGACAAAATAAGTGTTGCTTGTGCCACTGATTTAAGACGTCATATTAAAGATTCATCTTCGCTTGGTTATACAAATCACGTTTCATTTGTTCATTGCGCTATAGATAAGAAAGGCTCAGATTTAAAAGACACGCTCAAAGCCGTTTCCGCTAAAATGAAGGAAATTAAAGCAGATAAGTTTATGGGCTTACACGGTTTACCTCTTTTAAATTTCGCATATAAATCAATGGTTTATTTACAAGCAGAAACTATTGTTAAGCTCTTTTACAACAACCCGGTGCTTTCCGTCAGCAACGTTGGTGCAATTGATACTAAGGCTTTTTCTTTAGCTAACAATCCCCCGTTCTCTGCATTTGTTGCAGGTGCTGCAAAGAACAAGCCCTGCGCCGTTATGACAGCTTTAAGTATAAACGGCGAGCTTAGTGCTTCAATGTGCTTAAGAGGTAACGAAAATGACAGAGCAATTTTAGAAAGCTTTTTTACAGAATTTGAGAAAAACATCAAATCCTTTTAAATTAATTCAAATCAAGCAAAAGAAAAGACAAGACAGTTCAATCTGCCTTGTCTTTGTTCTTTATTATCTATTAATCTTTTGTAAGTGCTTTAATGTACTTTTTAAAGAATACAACACCGTCTTTAAGAGAATCAATGGGTATCCTTTCGTTTGTGCCGTGAGTTGTAAGAAGAAGACCTGTATTCATAAGGAACGGTGAATAACGGTAAATGTTATCGCAAACATCCTCGTACTGACGGGCATCAGTACCACCCATAACAAGATAAGGTGCAACGATAGCTTTGGGGTCCATTTCCTTACATATTTCTCTAATTGCGTTAAACGTTCTTGAATCTGTAGGCGAAATCTTTGAGGGATTTTTACCGCTTGCCATTCTCACCTCTGCTTTAGGTCCTGCAATTTTTTTGATATGCTTTTCAACGTCTTCAATGGTCTGACCAGGCATAATACGGAAATTTACGTTAACAGTAGCCTTTTGAGGTAAAACGTTAGGTGCAGGACTACCGTTTGCCATTGTAACGGCAGTAGTTGTTCTCATCATAGACGCTACGGGAGGAATTTCAGAGCACACCTTTGTAATAAGAGGTTTAAGAATAGGAAGATTTGACATCACGCATCTTACGGGGTAAGTTGTGTTTTTACCAATCTCATTGAAAAGTGAGTAAAGCTGAGGTGTAAGCTCTGCTTTAAATTGGTTGTTTTCCAATTTACAAATGATTCTTGAAAGCTCACCTAATGCACTGTGCTTAGGTGGTTGAGAAGAGTGACCACCTTTAGCATTAACTGAAATCTCAAAATCAACGTGGCCCTTTTCGGCAATACCAACACCTGCAAGGTGACCGTCAATTACCTTATCAACCTTTGCTTCGAGGATTGCACCGCCCTCATCGAGAACGCTGTCAAGCTTAATACCGTTAGCTTTAAACCAACGCATCATACAATCTGCACCGCAGATTTCACCCTCCGCCATAACCTCTTCGTTATGACCGAAACAAAGATAAACGTCTCTTTCGGGCTTGTAGCCTTCCTCAAGAAGAGTTTCAACTGCTTCACAAACACCTATAAGGTGATTTTTCATATCAATCGCACCTCTGCCCCAAAGGAAGCCCTCGGCTACTTCACCGCTGAATGCGGGGTATTTCCAGTCATCCTCTGTACCCGGGGTAACGGGTACAACGTCTTGATGAGAGAGAAGAGCAATTGGCTCTTTTTCGGGATGCTCACTCTTCCAATGATATAAAAGACTACGAGTTGAAATAATCTGCTTATCTAAATTCTGGTGCATAAGCGGATAAGCCTTTTCAAGAAGGGCGTGAAATTCATCGAAAGGTGCCCAATCAACGAGACTTTCATCTCTGTTTGCAATAGTGGGAATCTTAATTGCATCTGAAAGATTTTTGATAAATCTCTCAACGTCAACCTGCTCTTCTGCAGAATTGCTTGAATTTACAACAGGCTCTGCCTTATAAGTTGTAGCGGCTCTGACCATACTAACACCGACGCCTGCAAGGGCTGCAACACCTAAACTTGTTTTAATAATTTTACTTTTTTTCATAATTAACTCTCCCGAAATTAAAAACCAAATAAAGATATCTGATCGCTGTCGGGCAAATCACCAAAAGCACCGCAAGCTTTAAGCAATGCAACGGTAGATTTACCTGCACCTGAACGAATTTCAAAATCTTCAATAGAAGAAAATTCAGCACCGCCGTCATCTCTTGCTTTTGCAAGCTGTTCGGCAGCAGCACCGCCAACACCTGCAAGGGCTGCAAAGGGCATTCTTATTTTGCCATCCTCGGGTTCGTAAGAATCAGCGGTAGATTTATAAATATCTATGGGTAAAAATTCAATACCTCTTACCATAGCCTCATAAACAATCATCATAATTGTTTCTTTATCTTTTTCAGCATTTGAGGCCTCTTTTCCTTTATTACGAATCATCTGTAACAAGGTTTTAACTGCTTCTTTACCTTTAGACATTGATTCAGCATCAACGTCACCGCCACGAACGGTAAGATAAGCACAGTAATATTCAAGGGGTTTATAAACCTTAAACCAAGCAAGACGAAGTGATGCGATAATATATGCGGCAGCATGAGCCTTAGGGAACATATACTGAATCTTCTTACAAGAATCAATATACCATTCGGGAACACCGTGCTCTCGCATAAGATTTTCCTGCTCAGGCTTTAACTGTTTGTTCTTTTTACGAACGTCTTCCATAATATTGAAGGCGTCCTTCGGCTCAAGACCTTTATGGAGAAGATAAACCATAATACTGTCACGAGTACCGATAACCTCAGAAATTGTGCAGATACCGTCTTTAATAAGGTCTTGCGCATTACCAAGCCACACAGCAGTACCGTGAGAAAGACCGGCAATCTGAATAAGGTCAGCAAAGGTTTGAGGTCTTGCTTCAAGAAGCATTCCCTTTGTGAAATCAGTACCCATTTCGGGAATTGATAACGTACCCGTAGGCCAACCTAACTCCTCAGCAGTAACACCAAGAGGCTCAGGTGAAGTGCAAAGCTCGTAAAGCTTTCTGTCACTGATATCAATATCCAAAATGTCAATGCCCGTCAGGTCGGTAAGATGCTTATAAATAGTAGGAACATCATGACCGAGCTCGTCAAGCTTTAACAAGGTATCATGCATTGAGTTAAAGTCAAAGTGAGTTGTAATAATATCTTTAGTAGCATCATCAGCAGGTCTTTGAACAGGTGTGAAGTCCTCAACCTCGTATGTGTTAGGAACAACAACCATACCACCGGGATGCTGACCGGTTGTTCTTTTAACACCGGTACAACCTAAAGTCAATCGGTCAATTTCAGCTTTTGTGATATTTAAGCCACGCTCTTCAACGTATTTTTTAACAAAGCCGTAGGCAGTTTTTTCAGCAACACCTGAAATAGTACCTGCTTTGAAAACGTATGCTTTACCGAAAAGCTCTTCTGTGTATCTATGGGATTGGCTCTGATACTCACCTGCAAAGTTAAGGTCAATATCGGGAGATTTGTCGCCGTAGAATCCGAGGAAGGTTTCAAAAGGAATTTCGTGACCGTCACGCACCATAGGTGTATTACAGTGAGGGCAGTTTTTAGGCGGTAAGTCGAAGCCCGAGCCAACCTCGTTGTGTAAGAAGAATTCAGAATACTGACATTCAGGACAACGGTAATGAGGTTGTAAGGGGTTAACCTCTGAAATACCGGCCATTATAGCAACGAAAGACGAACCAACAGAGCCTCTCGAACCAACGTAATAACCGCATTCTTCAGAATGCTTAACAAGAAGATGGGCAATCATATAAAGACCTGCGAAGCCGTTTGCTATAATTGATTTAAGCTCCTTATCAAGTCTTTCAGCAACAACCTCGGGTACAGGATCGCCGTACCATTCCTTTGCTCTATCCCAACAGCATTTAGTTAAATCCTCTTCAGCACCGGGAATTACAGGGTTAAAAGTGCCGTCAGGAATAGGAAGAATGTCAGGCTCTATCATATCTGCAATAATATTAGTGTTTGTAATAACAACCTCTTTTGCAGTTTCTTCACCGAGATATGCGAAATCCTGTAACATTTCTTCAGTTGTTTTAAGGTACAAGGGCGCTTGATTATCAGCGTCACTAAAGCCTTGACCAGCCTGAAGAATTGCTCTGTATTTTGCATCGTTTTTATTTAAGAAATGAACGTCGCCGGTAGCAACGGTCTTTTTTCCTAACTCATCACCGAGATTAATAATCATTCGGTTGATGTTTTCAATATCAGCATAGGAATTAATTTTTTCGTATTCGCCGTCATTCTTAGTTATCATAAATTCGTTGTTACCGGTTGGCTGAATTTCAAGATAATCATAGAAAGATGCAATTTCAATAAGCTTTTCTTTGCTTTGACCTTCTAAAATTGCACGGTAAAGCTCACCCGCTTCGCAAGCGCTACCGATAATAAGACCCTCACGTCTTTCATTAATAAGGCTTTTTGGCATACGGGGCTTTTTATGGAAATAATCAATATTAGAAGCAGAAACAAGCTTATAAAGATTTTTAAGACCCGTTTTGTTTTTAACAAGAAGAATACAGTGATAATATTTATCAGCCTTAATTTCTTCAAGAGTCTTTTTAGAGCCATCCTCGTTATAGTCGTTTACAAGATAGCATTCGCAACCGTAAATTATTTTAAAGCCTGAGCCTCTTGCCGTATTACAAGCCTCGGGGAAAGCCTGAACGCAACCGTGGTCAGTAATTGCAATCGCCTTATGACCCCATTTCATAGCTCTTTTGACAATAGATTTAGCACTGCTCATAGCATCCATTGCAGACATATTCGTATGTAAATGGAGCTCTACACGTTTTTCAACAGCTTCGTCAACAGGCTCGACCTTTGTTACAGTTGCAACAGAATTAGGCTTAATAATAAAATCCTTCTTATAATCATCGTAAGAAAGAACGCCACGAACTATAACAGTCATACCGTCCTTAAGCTGTTCGTTTACATACTCAAGCTGTTCTTTTGTATCAAAAAATTTGCAACCAAAAGAGCCTGTATTATCAGTAATATTGAACTCAATAATATATCTTTTTCCGTCCTTGGTTTCGCGAACCTCGTATTTAAATATGTCCCCCCACACAAGCACTTGACCGTCTTCATAGGTGACATCTTCCATCGCTTTTGGTTTAGCGTATTTAAAATTACCAAAAATAGATTTTACCGTATTAAAATCAAGAGGTACACCATCAAAATTTTCATATTGAGGCATAGTTGTCGGTCTTGAGCTCATATTTGCCTCATCAATCTCTTTTTGCTTACGCAAAAACTCGTTTTCGTCGCAATCCTTACCTTCAAAAGCTACTGTGATCTTACGGTTAAAATGATTAAAAATGTATTCCTCAAGATATTTGTCTGCACCTGCATTTTTACAAATATCTCTACCGCTTTTAAGAAAATTAACCGTAAATGTTTCACCGTCAAAATTAGTTTCAATTGAATCTAAAAAACCGTTAGTCTGAGGTACGTTTACCCTTACAACCTTTAAAAGCATAGGAAAGCATTTTTCAGTTAATGCTTCAGGGGGTAAAACATATTCAAACTCAACACTTTTAAATTTAAGAGCGGCTTTAATTTCATTTGCAACCGCTTTTAAACACATAATATTATTAAAAATATCAACGTGAAGAAGTGCTTTAATATGCAAATCCTCTTTATTTATAACTAAATCGGTAAACATAGTGTTTTTAAGCATATCTCTGTACTTTTCAGTAGCTATGTATTCACCGAAAATCTCCAAAAAATTATACATCATACCTTATCGATTTCGTCAAGAAGAGCCTTGACGATTTCATCTTCATTAACCTTTCGTAATATTTCACCTTTTTTAAAAATAACACCACAACCATCTCCGCCTGCAACGCCGATATCGGCTTCCTTTGCTTCGCCGGGGCCGTTAACAACGCAACCCATAACAGCAATTTTTATAGGCTTTTTAATATTCTTAACTGCGTTTTCAACTTGATTCGCTAAAGAAACAAGGTCGATTTTAGTTCTTCCGCAGGTGGGACAAGAAACAATTTGTGGTGTTTCTACCCTGACATTAATAGCTTTAAGAATATCTCTTGCGGCATAAATCTCCTTAACAGGTGTATCTGTAATAGAAACTCTAATTGTGTCACCAATGCCGTTTAACAAAAGTGAACCGATACCAATAGAAGATTTAATTAAAGAGCTTCTTTCCGTACCCGCTTCCGTTACGCCGAGATGCAAGGGGTAATCACATCTTTCGGCAACAAGAGAATATGCCTTAACCATATTTTCAACGTCTGAAGATTTAATAGAAATAACCGTGTTATAAAATCCGCAATCCTCAAGCAACTTAACGTGACGAAATGCACTTTCAACCATTGCTTCGGGAGTTGCACCACCGAATTTTTCTAATAAATCCTTTTCAACTGAGCCTGAATTTACACCTATTCTGATAGGAACATTTTTCAGGTTACAAGCATCAGCCACTGCAGCAACACGCTCTGCAGAGCCAATGTTACCGGGGTTGATTCTTATTTTATCAACACCTGCTTTAAGACTTTCAAGGGCAAGTCTGTAGTCAAAATGGATATCGGCAACAAGAGGAATATTTGTATTTTCTTTAAGCCTTCCTAAAACCTTTACCGCTTCCATATCGGGAACAGCCATTCTGACAATTTCGCAACCTGCTTCTTCAAGTTCTTTCACTTGTGCAAGGTTCCCCTCATAATCACTTGAAAGAACATTGAGCATTGACTGAATTGCAATAGGTGCGTCCCCACCTATTTTCACATTACCAACATTAACTTGTCTTGAAACTCTTCTAATCATAATAAACACCGTAATTTTATACTTTAAAATTGTTTAATAATATCACTGATTGAAACTATAATCATAAACCCAAGTAAAACAACAAGACCTGCGGCGTGAATATAACCCTCTTTTTTTGCAGGAATGGGTTTTCTTCTTATAATTTCAATAACTATAAAGAACAATCTGCCACCGTCGAGTGCGGGTATAGGAAGTAAGTTAAACATACCAACGTTAATTGTAATCATTGATAAGAAATTCAAAGCCGTTAAAAGCTTATCTTGAATTCTTTCAGGCTCTGCGGTAGATTCAGCTATAGCAGAAATTGTACCTATAGGTCCTGAAACCTCTTTCATTCCGTATTTACCCGTTACTAAATCAACGAGGCTTAATCTTACCATCTGAACGATTGATGCAGAATCAAGCACAGTATTCACAAGAACGTTTTTAACACTTGGATATTCGCCAACGATAATAAAATCCTGCTGAATATATTTTCTGCCCTCATATTCAAATTGAGAGAACTCAACGTCCTTCAAAAGAAGCTTTTCACCGTTTCTTTTAACGGTAATATCAAGCTTATTATCAACGTCACGCACCATATTAAAGGAAATACCCTTAAAAGAATACACGTGAGTATTATTGATTTTAATAATTTCATCGCCAACCTGTAAGCCGTGCTCAGAGCTTACGGCATTTTCCATAAAGCTATGAACGGTACGGGTACCTACAAGATCACTGCAGGAAAGACAAATACCAACAACA
This sequence comes from Clostridia bacterium, assembly GCA_017937865.1. GTDB lineage: Bacteria > Bacillota > Clostridia > Oscillospirales > Acutalibacteraceae > DTU089. The sequence continues at coordinate 13,471 of JAGBCU010000021.1, forward strand.
ATCATACCTAAAATAAGGTTTAATATTGCACCTGCGGCAACGATAACGAATCTTTGCCAGGCGGGTTTGTTGTTAAAAGCTCTTTCGTCGGTGCTTTCTTCATCCTCGCCCTCCATACTTACGAAGCCACCTATTGGCAAAAGACGGAGGCAGTATAAGGTTTCACCCTTTTTCTTTTTTAAAATCTTTGGACCCATACCCAAAGAAAACTCGTTAACCTTAACGTTAAAAATCTTTGCAAATGAAAAATGACCGAATTCGTGAATTGCAATTATAATACCAAAAAGAAATATTGCTAATAAAAACGGCCAAAAGCTACTCCAAATAGCACCGATACTGAAATTATCTATTTCAGACACCTCCGAAAAATATTAAACAGATGCAAGCTCTCTTACCTTTTCACGCATAAGAGCATCTGTATCAAAAACGTCCTGTAAGGTATATTCCTTCACCTTATTAGTATACTCAGCTGCAGCAACAATAAGCTCAGGGATTTGATTAAATGAAATTTTACCCTGTCTGAATAGAAGGTTTGCTTCTTCGTTTGCGCAGTTAACTGCGGCAGGATAAAGACCACCCTTCGTAATTGCGTTACGGCAAATATCCATACAAGGGAAGTTTTCATAGTCAGGCTTATAAAACGTAAGATTACCAACTTCCCATAAATCAAGCTGTTTTTCAGGTGAGGGAAATCTTTCGGGATAAGTTATTGCAAACTGAATCGGCAATCTCATATCAGGGTGACCGAGCTGAGCAATAACAGAGTTATCGTCATATTCAATAAGAGAATGAACAATACTCTCCCTATGAACAACAATATCAATCTTTTCAGGGTTAACGTCAAAAAGCCAAACAGCTTCAATGAGCTCAAGACCTTTATTGAACATTGTTGCACTGTCAATTGTAATCTTTTGACCCATACTCCAGCTCGGATGCTTAAGAGCATCAGCAAGAGTAACTTTTTCTAATTCCTCTTTCGTTTTGCCAAAGAAAGGACCGCCTGAAGCCGTAAGAATTATTCTCTTAAGAGCTTTATTTGAGGGGCAACCTAAAAGGCATTGAAAAATTGCAGAATGTTCACTGTCTACAGGTAAAATTGAAACGTTATTCTTTTTAGCGGCATCAGTAACAAGGCTACCACCTGCAACAAGAGTTTCTTTGTTAGCAAGAGCAATGGTTTTACCTGCCTGAACTGCATCAAGAGTCGGCTTTAAGCCTGCCATACCTACAACAGAGTTGAGAGTGATTTCGCCCTTAGCCTCTGCGGCACAAAAGCAAACACCCTCCATACCGCTCAAAATCTTAACGTCTAAATCTGCAACCTTAGTTTTTAAGGTTTCGGCTGCTTTTTCATCAACGAGAGCGGCGTATTGGGGTTTAAATTCTCTTATTTGTTTTTCAATTCCATCTACATCAGAATATGCGGCAAGAGCCTCGATTTTATAACCGTGGGCTCTTGCTACGTCTAATGTTTGAACACCGATTGAACCGGTTGAACCTAATAAATTAATACTTTTCATAACTAATTAAAATGCGTTAATAAAATAAATTGCGGAATAAAGAACAGGCATTACAAAAAGAACGCTGTCGAATCTGTCCATAATACCACCGTGACCGGGAAGAAGCTTACCAAAGTCCTTTATACCAAAATTACGTTTGATTGTTGATGCGGCAAGATCACCAAACATACTTACTACCGAAAGAATTATGCTTAAGAATATTACCGCTATGTAAGAAAGACCTGATTCCTCTGTAAAGAAGAATTTTTTGAAAACAAAAAGTAAAAGCACGTTAAGAAGTATCGCACCCACAACACCGCCAATTGCACCTTCAACGGATTTTTTAGGGCTGATTTTCGGGCAAAGCTTATGTTTACCTAACTTGCTACCAACAAAATAAGCGAAGATGTCAGTCATCCAGCCTGCAAAGAATGCGAATAGAAGAAGATAGATACCGTCAATTTTAGTATATCCCTCAATATGCTCGTTAATATCTCTGAAAAGAATCATAAGTGAGAATGAATATGGCACGCAAACTGAAGCAAAAATTGCGGTAATTGCTTGCTCAAACTTTGTTTTTTCAAACTCAAGCAGCATAAATATTAACGTAAGCACAACGTATACGCCACCGAAAGCTGCAACGGGAATTTCAGCTTTGAAATGAACAATAAACGGTATTGAAGCTGAAAGAATAAGGCTTATAACCATTATAAGCATATTCTTTAATCCAACTGCTTTTTCGATTTCCCAAACAGCAATAACACTTAAAGCGGCAACAAAAATCGGGAAAACTATTGTATTCATCAGGCAAAGTGCACCAATGAAAATCACGGCAGAAATTACGCCGGTTATAACTCTCTGTTTCACTATACTAACTCCTTAACGTAGTATCAAACGCCACCGAAACGGCGGTTACGATTTTGAAAATCGTATAAAATCTCGTTAACGTGCTCCTCAGTAAAATCGGGCCAAAGAATATCGGAAAACCAGAATTCAGAATAAGCTGACTGCCACGTCAAAAAATTAGAAAGACGGTATTCACCACTGGGGCGGACAATAATGTCCGGGTCAGGCTGACCTGCGGTATAAATATTGTCGCTTATAGTTTGCTCGGTAATATCATCTATAGACAACTTACCGTCTTTAACCTTTTGAGCAATGCTTTTAACAGCACTCTTAAGCTCTGCTCTACCACCGTAGTTTAAAGCAATGTTAACTGTAATCTTACTGTATTTTGCGGTTTCCTTTTCGGCTCTTTCAATGAGCTTTAAAAGGTCTGAGGGTAACCCTTCACGCTCACCAATAAAACGAAGCTTCATTTGACGAACTTCGTTTTCAGCAAGTCTGCCGTCACCCTCTCTTAAATACTCTTTAAAAAGCTTCATAAGAGAAAGAACTTCTTTTTTAGGTCTGTTCCAGTTTTCAGTTGAAAGGCATAGAAGGTTACGTATTCTATACCTAAATCGGCACAGTACTCACCTATTTTACGGAAAGCCTTCGCACCTTCAACGTGACCGGCACTTCTTTCAAGACCCCTCATTTTAGCCCATCTGCCGTTACCGTCCATAATAAAGCCTATATGGCGGGGTAAAACCTCAAATTCGGGAATTTTCTTTTCCATAGCTTAGATTTCCATAATCTCTTTTGTTTTAGCAGCAGCGATTTCATCGATACGCTTAACAAAATCGTCAGTAATTTTCTGAAGCTCTTCTTCGCCGTACTTCTGGTCGTCTTCAGTGATTTCAGAATTCTTTTTCATAGTTTTGATTTTTTCGATTGAATCACGTCTGATCTGACGAACAGCAACCTTAGCATCCTCAGCATATTTTGAAACGTCCTTTGAAAGCTGTTTTCTTCTTTCCTCTGTAAGAGCGGGGAAAACAAGACGGATAATTCTGCCGTCGTTTGAAGGATTAATACCGATATCAGAAGCAAGAATTGCTTTTTCAATAAGGCTTAATGCAGACATATCCCAAGGCTGAATAGCAAGAACGCGAGCTTCAGGAACTGAAATAGCAGCCATCTGGTTGATAGGTGTGGGTGAGCCGTAGTAATCAACGGTAATTCTATCAAGAATTGCAGCGTTAGCACGGCCTGCTCTGATTGAATTGTACTCATATTTGAGTGAGTTAATAGATTTTTCCATTCTTTCTTTTGTTGTTGCGAATACAGTATTCATAAATGTACCTCCAAATATATAAGAATTTTGAAATTATAAACTAAAATTAAGAAACAACGGTACCTGCGTTTTCACCGCAAACTGCTTTATAAATATTTGAAGTATCGTTTAAATTAAACACAAGGATAGGAAGATTGTTTTCCTGGCAAATAGCAGCTGCAGCGGTATCCATAACCTTAAGATGTCTTTCAAGAAGCTCGTTATGGCTTATTGTATCAAATTTAACTGCATCATCGTATTTGTTGGGGTCCTTGTCGTAGATACCGTCAACGTTTGTAGCCTTAAGAAGAACGTCCGCATTAATCTGGGCAGCTCTTAAAGCAGCACCTGAATCGGTTGAGAAGAACGGGTTACCCGTGCCACCTGCGAAAATAACAACTCTGCCTTTTTCAAGGTGTCTTACAGCCTCATCACGAATAAAGGTTTCAACAACACCTGTAATCTGAACTGCAGATTGAACGCGAGCTTCAACGCCTATATCAAGAAAGCCCTGCTGAAGAGCAAGAGAATTCATAACAGTTGCAAGCATACCGATATTATCGGCTCTTGTTCTATCCATATCACCGCTTGAACGTCCCCTCCAGAAGTTACCGCCACCAACAACGATACCAACCTGAACACCCATATCGGTTACCTTTTTAATAGCCTTACAAACATCTTCGATAACGTTAAAATCGAAGCCGTGACCTGCCTCACCGGCAAGCACCTCACCGCTTAATTTAAGTAATAATCTTTTGTAAACGGGTTCCATAATAATATCCCCTTTCGGTCGCACTGCGACACATAATAATAGCACTATATATTTTACAATAAAGACTGTAAAAAGTAAATAGTTTATTACATCAAAATATAAAGAAAATTATTGTGAAAATGATACATAATAATACAACAAAAAGGAGTCTGATATTTTTTATATCAGGCTCCTTTAAATATTATTTATATTTAAAATAATTATTTCGCAACTGTGCCGAGGAAGTTTTTTGCAGATTTTCTTTTTAAACGTATTTTATCGGCAATCATCGCTATGAATTCTGAATTGGTTGGCTTTCCTCTTTGGTTTTGAATAGTATAACCGAAGTAAGAGTTAAGAACGTCAACATCTCCCCTATCCCAAGCGATTTCGATACCGTGACGGATAGCTCTTTCAACTCTCGATGATGTGCTTTTAAAATTCTTTGCAACTGTGGGATACAAAATCTTTGTTACTGAATTGAGCATTTCGGGGTCTTCAACAGTAAGACGAATTGCCTCTCTAACATACTGATAGCCTTTAACATGGGCAGGTACGCCTATCTGGTGAAGCATTTCAGTTATAGTTACGGTTAAATCCTCAACAGGCTCATAGGTAGCAGAAACGCCAACGTCACGCCAGCTTAAAAGCTGAACGATTCTTTGAGATACCATCTGAGTATCAGCGGGCTTAATAAAGTAATAGTCAACACCGCTTCTTAAAATTTCTCTTTCAAGCTTTTGGTTATCTATACCCGATAAAACTATAATTAACGGACGTTTAACAGGGTTGTTTGCATTAATCCTTGTTACAACACCTACTGCGTCAATATGCTGAAGAAAAGCATCCATAATTATAACGTCGGGATAAATTTCATCACACACCCTCAAAACCTCGACACCGTTTTTGGGACAAATTTTAACGTCCATACGGTTGTTTCGAAGAGTTGAGGCTAATCTTTGGGTATAATCGTCTTTTTCATCTGTTAACAAAACAGTTACATTGCCAACCATCAAAACACCTCCTAAAGTGTAGGAAAATTATAGCATTAAATTCTCCTGTTTACAAGGTGTTTCAACAACAATCGTTACTTTAAACAAAAACTTAAAATCCTCGAAAATGAATTATGAATTTTCTTGAAACAATTTGTCGAATTTTGTCGAATGTTTTGACGAAATGAAAAAACATGCTATTAACAAAGGTTTTTTTCAACTTTAATTTTTACATCCAAGCTGTTGCTTCTTAAAAAATACAAAGAAAACTAACAAAAAGGACGGCTACTATAACTCGTAGCCGTCTTTTTCTTGTTACTTTAGCAATTTGCAATTATCGTTTCTGGTCTTTAAAAGAGCGAGAAGATTCTTTGCTAATATAATCGTTAATTCAATATCTTCATCTTTTACCGCGTCCGAAAATGCTTTAAACTCATTTTTGATTTGCTCTTCAATGTCAAATAGAGCTGAATTACTCATAGGGTCAGAATACCGAATTGCTTCGTAAACCTTTGTAAGCTCTGCCTTGATTTCAGGTGTTTTCGCCTGAGAAACGAGTGTATCTGCATCAACTGTAAGTGATTTAACAAAGAAGGTCTGCACCTTTATTTCTTCATCCTTCTTAGCAACAATATCTCCGACAGTTTTTGCGAAAAGAGTTGCTGCAATACCAATACCGAAGCAAGCAAAACAAAGAATTGAACCTAACCATTCGTGAATACCGGGTACAGCCATTGTGATTGCACCAACAATAGCAGTACAGATAAGTGTTGTGAAGCTAATGGTAATTGTAGATATATTAAGGAAAAATTTCTCTTTAGACTCTTCTTTAAAGCCAAAGAAAGCCGTTCCTAAATGAAGAATAAATGCGAGGGTAATAAATCCATAACCTAACCAGAAGCTAGCTGTAAACTTTGTTTCTGAAGGAACAAAAAACGAACACAGATTAAATATTGCTAAACCGATTACCCAGATAATTACATAAGATTTAAAATTCTTTTTCATAGTACCCTCCTCAAATCAAAGTGAATTTACAATTAAAGCTTTTCGCCACATTCAAGGCAGAATTTTGCACCTGTGGGGATTTCTGCACCGCATTTAGCACATTTGAGAACCAAGGATGCACCACATTCCATACAGAATTTTCCTTTAGCTGTCTTTTTACCACATGCGGGGCAAAGCATTTCGTTTTCAGGGAGGTTTTCAACCTTTGTACCACATTCAAGGCAGAATTTCGCATTAGCAGGTAAAGTATTACCACAGTTTGCACACTGGATATTACTCTGAGGTGCAGCTGCTTCGGGTGCCTGTACTCCAGCGGCAAAGCCACCAAAAATATTACCTAACTGACCACTCATTGCGCCTGCTGCCTGAAGACCGACGCCAAGGCCAACAATGTCACCCATCATACTACCAGCACCGTTGCCACCCGTATTGCCGAGACCTTCAGCAAACGCTTTCTGCACATCCGCTTGAACATATTCCTTTTCAGTAATGCCTTTTGCAGCCATAATTTCTGCTTCGGCAAAGCCTGCCATTTTAGCTGCTTGAGCCTCTGTTTGAGCCTTGATAAGGTCACGCTCTGCCTGAGCCTTTGTTACCTCGGTTTCGGTAGTCTGGCGTTCAAGCTCAATTTTTCTCTGAGCAGCAGTAACCTCTGCCTCTGCCTCTGCTTTTGCAGTACGAATTTTAGTTTCTGCCTCAACCATTCTCTCCTGGAATGAAATTGTATGTAATTCGCGGATTTTCTTAAAATTGGGGTCATTTTCAGGAAGAACAATTGTGGTTACGTAAAGCTGAGGAATAGTTAAACCGTATTCTTCGAAACCTGGCGTAAGCTTTTCTTTAAGCGAATCAGAAAGGTCTTCAAGTCTCTCATCAATTTCGAGAATATCAATTTCACTTTGTTTGATAGCAGTGGGAAGATTTGCTTTTACAGCAGTTGAAATAAGCGGTCTGAAAGAATCATTAAGGCTCTTTGTGAAGCCTTCTCTGCTATCACCCCAAGCGATACCGTTCATAGTACCAACAAGCTTAACAAGAAGCTTACGTGAATCAGAAACACGAAGATTCATTTCACCGCAAGCACCGATTTCAAGAGGTACGCCCGTAAGAGAGTCAATAAAACGAACCTTACTGTCGGTTCCCCATTTTACAGCCATCTGAACGGTTTTATTAATAAAATAAACTTCACAATGAAAGGGTGATTCCCCGCCTGTTGCAAGATTGATAACATTTCCAATCAAAGGAATATTCTGTGAATCAAGTGTATATCTTCCCGGACCAAAGCAATCAAGAGCCTGACCGTTCATAAAGAAAATAGCTTCCTGACTTTCATGAACAATAAGTTGAGAAAGGCAGTTGAAATCTTCTGATGGATGTTTCCAAATAAAAGTACTGTTATCGCCTTCGTATTTTATAATATCTATTATTTTTGCCATACAAAAAACCTCCATATCATTAATTTAAATGATTTAACAACAATATTAATAGTAGAACAAAAGCAGTTACGCCGAGCCCTATTGTTGCAAATAAACTAGTACGTTTGGCTTTAGCTAAGCTTAATTTCTGTTGTTCTTCGTACCTTTTACGAATGATCTCTGATTGTTTTTCTTGCTTAATCCTATCTGCTTCTTCTGTTTCTAATATTTCTTCTATTTTCTTTTTACATTTAAGAATTATTTCATCAGAATCTTTCCAACCGGGAATTTCTTTAAGAAGTTCAATTGCGGTAAGATAATTAATTGTATCATTACCGTACATACTGTCTTTTGCTCTAAAAAGAATTTCATCTTTTCTTGCATCTTCTGCTCTCAGAAAACATTCTTCCGATTTTTCCTTAGCATCGGCATAATCTTTAACCTCAACAAACATATAACCTGCATTTTCAAACATATCTTCAGTTGTAGCATTCTGCATTATTTCAAGAGCATCCTCGTATAATGCTTTTTTACGAGCGTCCTCAACACGCCTTGCTATTATGTTATTTGAGTTTTTCACGCGTTCTTTCAAGTCACTGTCTGCAAAACGCATAATTTTTTCATAAAAATTACTATCGCTGAAGGTGGTATGAAATTCGCTGAGCTTTTCAAAGCTTGAAACCTCTAAATCTGCCAGAAGCTTACCTAAATATGCCCGAGCATTTTTTGGGTCTTTATTTAGAACTTTTTCAAAAAACTCATCTGCCCTATCCCACTCTTCATCTTCAAGGAACATAAAGCCTCTTTCAAGAAGCGGTGCAACCTCAATATTATCTTTATTAACAACTATAGTTTCTTTTATTGCTTTACCTTTTGATTTATCTAAAATACGCTCAATATTTTCAGTAAGGCTACCAAAGAATGTAACCTCACCCATATCAAGAGCCTGCATATTTTTAAATTCTTTCGGCATATCGTATGCATCCATATTTTTAAAACAAGGTATAAGCACTTTAGATAAATCGTCACTCATCATTGAAATAAATCGTGACCACTCATTTTTAACCCAGACAGCATCGTAATAATCGTGCTTAGTACCGATAGCAAGCATAATTTTTGCAGATGAAAGTGCTGCATATATGTATGGCTCATATTCTGCACCGGCAACCTCACGAAGAGAATCTCTTGCAAAGAAAACTCTATAGCCATCCTTTAAAAGCTCTGTATAAATATCCTGAGCTATAAGACTGTCTTCTGTTCGAGAGCCTGTTATATCATCAGTTTCTTTGTAACAAATGAAAATATCGTAAGGCTCTTCACTTAAAGCTATGTTGAGTATTTTCTTTTGGATTTTATCAATTGCTTTTGCCTCATCACGATATACCGTTTTAGCAGTAATATCAGCATTCTCACAAGCCTGTTGGAAATCATCATCATCCATAACCGACAAGGGTAATGTACGGTGACAGGTGGGAACTCGACTCCCCTTTCCATCGTCAACATACTCAATACCGTATTTACAAAGCACCAAGCCCCAATAGGCTTCGGCCTCATCGCGAAACTCTGCGATAATGCTTTCATATATACCGGCAGCCTTATCGAATTCACTTTTTATACGAAGGTTGTTAGCACGAGAAAAAAGCGCAATTTTTTTCTCGTTATCTAACTTTGGAAGAGTCTGTTTTGTGCCACAATATTCGCAAGTGGCGACAAATTGATTTTCTGAAATCTCTAAGGCTCCCCCACACATTTTACATTTAAAAATTGCCATATTTCACCTTATAAGTCTGTTACTTAATTTCAAGATTATCTACAGAAAACTCAAGACATTTTTGAATAATATCATTTCTTGTTCTACCTGTTTTTTCTGCAATATCATCGATTGATTTTATCAAATCATTGGGTAACCTTACAGATATAATTCCGCTTTCTCCTTTAAATCGCTTATGTGGAATAACAAGCTTCTTCTCAGTCATATAAACACCTCATATTCCATTCCGTTTTGATAATATAATTATATTACAAATGTAATACATTGTCAATACAAAAATACTATAATAAATAACAAAAGCTACCGAAGTTAAAATCAGTAGCTTTCTTGATTTAAGATGCGTTATCTAATGCTTCATTTTCAAGTTTAATTTCATTTAAATTCTGTAGCATTGTTTGGGCAGTTATTCCATAGCCACCCGTTGCATCGTTTAAAAAAACGTGGGTTACTGCGCCGATTATTTTACCGTTTTGAATTATTGGTGAGCCCGACATACCTTGAACTATTCCACCCGTTTTTTCAATAAGATTTGAGTCGGTTACTTTTAAAACGAGATGCTTATTATCGCCAGCTGACAAATTTACGGATTCTATTTCTATCTCATATTCTGCGGTATCACCTGAACTGCAGGTAGTTATAACGGTTGCTTTGCCCTGAGTTATTTCATTCTCATTTGCAATAGGATAAAGCTGACCCTGAGGTATACTATCAAATTCACCGTAAACACCTATATCACAATTAGAATAAACCTTACCTATTGTTTCATTTTCAAGGTAACCGCAAAGCTCACCTGCCGAGCCCTGAACACCTTTTATAAAGCCTGTTATATTTGCGATTGTACATTCACCGCTTGATATAGGGATACACGTTTTTGTGTCAATATCGCAAACAGCATGACCTAACGAGGCAAAATAGCCGTCCTGAGTTGCAAAGGTTACCGTACCGATACCGGCAGAGCTATCCCTTATCCATAAGCCTGCTTTATATTTTCCTTCGCTGACGGAATAAGCTGTTTCGAAGGAAACAGCAAAGGTTTCACCGTTTCTTTCAACGGTAAAGGTTAAGACTTCGCCGTTACTGTTTTCAACGGCTTGAGAAACCTCGGTATTCATTTTTACGTTCTTACCGTTAATTTTTTTAATTATATCTCCTATTTTTAGTCCGGCTTTTTCCGCCGTATTCACATTACCGTTTTCAGTATCAACCGCTTCAGTACCTACTATCACAACACCGTCTGCGTAAAGCTTTAAGCCTATAGGATATCCACCGATATAGACTAACTCGTTAGTATTTGTTGCTCTTGGGTTAACATTATTTTCTTTGTCATTATCGAAAAAACCCAAAATATTATTACCTAATTTTTGAATGCTTCTACTAACGCCGTTTATTGAAATATTTACCGTTTCTTCTCCGTTAAAGTTTTCTGAAGATAAGACAAAAACTAATAGTAAAGAAGTTAAAACAAATGACAAAAATGATAATATTACTTTACTTTTCTTCATATTTTCACCTCCGCAAATCACAAAACTAATTTGTGTAAAAAGGCAAAAAATATTTATGAAAAATAATAGAAAAAGCAGCCCCGAAAACAACGGAACTGCTTTAAAATTTTAGTAAATATTGGATAAATTACTTACAATCAGATAGAAATTTCGTTTGAAATTCTGTAGAGCTCAAGGTCGATTGATTTTTTCATATTAAGAGCTTCTATAATGTCGTAGTCAACAATTTCATCCTTCTTAACAACAACAACTCTGTTACCGATATCGTTTTTAAGAAGCTGAACTGCATAGAAGCCTAACTGGCTTGCAAGAACTCTGTCACGTACTGAGGGTGAGCCACCACGCTGAACGTGACCGAGAACTGTTGCACGGCTTTCAACACCTGTTTTTTCTTCAATATATCTTGCAAGTGAATTACAATCGATACCCTTAACGCCTTCAGCAACAACAATAACGAAATGCTCTTTACCTGTTTTCTGAGTACGTTTCATTCTTTGAATGATATATGAATCAATATCGTAATCAACCTCAGGAATAAGAATACAAGTTGCACCAACTGCAATACCTGCGTTAAGAGCAAGGTAACCAGCATTTCTGCCCATAACCTCAACGATTGAGCATCTGTCGTGAGATTCTGTAGTATCACGAATACGGTCAACCATATCCATAACAGTATTAAGAGCAGTATCGTAACCGATAGTAAAGTCACTTGAAGCGATATCGTTGTCGATTGTGCCGGGAACACCGATACAAGGAATACCTTTAAGCGTAAGAGCACGAGCACCCTTGAACGTACCGTCACCACCGATAGTTACGATACCGTCAAGACCGAATTCCTTACAAACCTCTACAGCCTTATCCTGAACATCAGGGTCAGCAAACTCAGGACAACGAGCAGAATAGAGCATAGTACCACCACGGTGAATAATATCAGAAACTGAACGAAGGTTCATTTCAAACATATCACCCTCAATAAGACCTTTATAGCCGCGACGGATACCCATAACCTTCATACCGCATTCGCAACCGCTTCTGACAACCGCTCTGATAGCAGCGTTCATACCGGGTGCGTCGCCGCCACTTGTAAGTACACCAATTGTTTTCACTTTAATTACCTCCAAATATCAAGGTTTTACCCTTTCATCCAAAAATCCCCAAGATTATATCATAGATTTATAAATCTTACAAGAGCAAAATATACAATTTTATGTTAAATATGATTTTTACTTATAAAATATAATATTTTTCTTCAAAACTAAATATTGACAAAACGATTTTAATGTTGTATATTATTGCAGTAACAAATGCCTCTGTAGCTCAGTTGGTAGAGCAGAGGACTGAAAATCCTCGTGTCGTTGGTTCGATTCCGACCGGAGGCACCAAATCGGCAAGGTTCGTCAGAATCTTGTCGATTTTGCATATATAGTCAAAATCAATTTAAAGAGGTACTTATGAAAAGAAATAAAGCCTTTCTTAAAATAATATCATTACTTTTTTGCATTATCATTTTAAGCTCTTGCAATTCAAAAGAAATGCTAAAAACTAAAGATGTCACTGATAGAATTACTCAAACAAAGGTTATTTTACAATCTGAAAATAATGAAAATGAAGAGTTTGAAGAATTCTTTAAAGAATTCTCCCCTTCCTTTACACTTCCGGGACTTTTTGAGGGTCTTATTCCTCAAGGTATTTGCTACAACGCACTTTTAGACAGTTATATTATAAGCAATTATTATGAAGATGGAGCTTTTCCGTCTGTAATAACTATTGTTGACGCAGAATCAGGAAAATTTGAAAAAGCTTTGTTTTTACAGTATGACGACGGCACAGATTATACCGGTCACGCAGGCGGTATTGCTTGCTCAGATGAATATATTTTCATTTCCTCTGACGGACAATGCTATACAATTTCAATTGAAGCAATTATCAAAGCTGAGAATTATGATAAGCTTCAATTTGAAAGCAATTTTAAACTAAATACAAAAGGCTCATTTGCCGCATTCTGCGACGATATTTTGTGGTTTGGCGATTTCATTGAAAGCGATAATAAGGCAAGAGAGAGCTCATCTCTAATAACGACACTCGATAACGGAGAAACCTTTTACGCATACTGCGAGGGCTATATTCTTGAAAACGGTTTACCGAAATTCAAAAGTATAAACTCAACTCAAACAGGATACATCCCCGATTACTATATTGCAATACCCGAACAAGTACAAGGAATGGCTTTTTCCAAAACAGGTGATATTATTTTTTCAACAAGCTACGGCAGAAAGAATAATTCTAAATTATACATTTACGAAGATATTTTAATTTCTGAAAGAGTCGGTACAATTGATATTGACGGCAACATTATTGATTTGCTAGCTTGCAATAACGAAAATAAAGAAAAAACAATCACTGCTTTACCTATGTCAGAGGGCATGACACAAAGCAAATACGGAGTCACTTTAATTTTTGAATCAGGTGCAGAAAAATACAGACAACACAGAGGCAAATTCCCCGTAGATACGGCTTACATTGCGAATATTGAATAAAAAAGTGTCCCGATTTTCGGGACACTTTTTGTTTACCACGTTTGTTCAAAGGTTGCGTCAGGCTTTTTGGATGCGGTGTCGTTGTAGTACTCGATCTTTAAATAATTATTATCATTATTCAAAGCAAAGGCTACGCTTGCCGTAAAAACACCGGATTCTCCTATTTCGCTTGGCTCAAACAAACCGTTTTGAGGATATTGCTTTAATTCTTTGCCTCTTTTATCATAGGCTTTAAAATGGGTGTTACCTATAGAAAGACCATCTGTAATATCCGCGTTTTTATATTCATAAACAACTACTGCAACTCTTTCTGCTTTTGGTGCATCTTCGTCGGCTGAGTTTGGTTCAGCCTCAAAAACAGCAGTAATTTTAACCGAATAATTACCCTCTTGAGATTTTAAAGTAATTTCGTCTTCTAACGAGGTTTGTTCAGCAATTTCAGATTCATTATTTTTGTCTTCTTGCGGCTTTTTTGAGCCTGAAACAAGGGCAACAACAAGCAAAATAACGGCAATTATTGAAACACAGATGATTATAAATTTTCTATTCATAAAATCTCACACCTCAATCAATTTTAATAAATTTCTTAAGATTGAAAGAAAAAATATACTTTTCTTTTACCTTTACGCCTAAGCACTGATAAAGTGCATCTGCATAAATATCAAGCTGATTTTTATACGTAAAAACAAATATGCTCTCATCGGAAATCTTATCGGTTTTATAGTCGATAAGCACTGCTTCACCATTTTCAATAAATGCACAGTCAAGCTTACCCTGAACAACGATTTGCTCACCCTTAACTGAAGCTGAAGCATTTTCGTAAATATCTTCTGCAGGTCGTAAAACTGAAAACTCGTATTCTTTTAATACTTTTTGAGATTTTAAAAGTCTGGCGATAATGTCGCTATTTACGAAAAGCTTAACGGTATCCACATCTAAAACGTTGATTTCTTCATCAGTTAAAATACGCTCTTCAGAAAGGCGTTTTATTTCCTCATCAACATTATACAACGTTTTTTCAAAATCTGCAAATTCAAGGAATTTATGAACGGCATTACCCTTATCAGCACCTGTAAAACCACCTTTTAAAAACTGCGGTTTTTTAGTAGCGAAAAATGCTTTACTGTCTCTGTGCATTTCAGTTGAGGATGCAGCAACCTTTGCGAGAACACCTGTTGAATCAAAAGGATAAACGTAGTTAATTCTATCAGATATTTTTTCAAGCAATTCCTTGTTATATAAAGCTTCAGCACCGTTTTCATCGTTATCGGTAATGACTACACCGTCAAAGCTATCAACATAAGAAACATCAACACCGAAATCGGTGTTTGCCTCTTTACCGATTATTTCAACACCGCAACAATCACGAACAATTTTACAGTCCTTATGGAAAGCAAAGCAAGATAACAACCATTCAGACATATTGCTTGCTTTATATACTGCGTATGGTGAAATTTTACCTTCAGCAGTTGTAAAATGGCTATTGAGTCTAACCTTTTTTCTTAAGGTTTTACCCGAAACGTCACAGATGAAAGCAAGATGCTCTTTTGCTCTTGTTAATGCAACGTAAAGAATTCTTATTTCTTCTGAAATATCACCGAATAAAATCGCTTTTTCAGTAGCAGAAGATGACAATGAATGATACCTTGTAAATAACTCATCATCGCGAATTTTAAGACCAATACCCGTTTCCTTTGACAAGGTCATTGAGTTATAGCAATCACGACGGTTGAACCCCTTTGAGCAATCAGCAAGAATAACGTAAGGGAATTCAAGGCCTTTACTCTTATGAATTGACATTATTTTTACACAGTTGTCATCAGAGTCAGAATTAACTGCACTCTTCATTTCGCCGTTATCAATTGCATAATTTAATGCCCTGACGAAGTCATTAAGACCCTTTCTGCCATTTTCAACAAAGTTCTCGGCAAAGCTTATAAAGCCCTTAATATTCGCTCTCCTTTGCTCACCCTCGCCTGCTGCATAATAAATATCATACACGCTTAAATCGTTAATAACGTATTTCACAAGCTCATCAACTGAGTGAGAAGCGGAAACGTTTCTGTAAAGCTTTAGTTTACGTAAAAAGCTTTCTGCTTTTACAGAGGTTTTAGCATATTCAACAAGGCAAACGTATAAATCTGCCTTTGAATCTATCATTCTGATTTCTGCAAGCTCGTCAGCAGTAAAGCCGAAAACGGGTGACATCAAAACAGATATCAAGGGTATATCAATCAAGGGGTTATTTACAACTCTGATAAGTGAAGAAAGAAACTGAATTTCTTTGTAATCAGAGGAAATTTCTTCCGTTGAAACGCTAACAGGGATTCCGTTTGCTTTTAAGGCTTCTGCATAAGCTTCTGCTTTATTTTTAGTACTTCTTAGAAGAATGCAAAAATCGCCCCATTTAATATTTCTTTCACTGTCTTTAACGGTAACCTTAACACCGCTTGACATAACACGTTTGATATACGATGCCACAACCTGAGGCTCTGATATTTCTTCTTCGCAATCTTCGTCGTTTATGCAAATGATTTCTGTATCCGGTGTGTGCTTTTCGGGATAATAATCGGCACCGAAATAAAGATATTCATCCTCGTTATAGTCTATTTCGCCGACAGCCCTTGTCATAAGCCTTGAAAAGATAAAGTTTACTGTTTTATCAATACCCTCTCGGCTTCTGAAATTCTTTTCGAGTATTATTTTCGAAGGCTTCTTTGAACCGTCATAATCATTCAATTCGTCTTTTAACTTAATGAATAAATCGGGGCTGGCAAGACGAAAACGGTAAATACTTTGCTTAACGTCGCCAACAACGTACATATTCTCGCAATCTCTTGAAATAAGACGGAATATTTTGTTCTGAGCTTCGTTTGTATCCTGATATTCGTCGATTAAAATCTCTTTATATTTGTTTCTTAGCTCTTTAAGTAGCGGTGTTTCTGCTTCGTTACCGTTTTCATCGTAAGCTACTAAAAGGTTTAGTGTTTTATGAAGAATATCATCAAAAGAATATGAATTTAACTCTTTCTTTTCAGCATCAAGCATTTCAGTTAATCTGATAACAGAATCGCAAAGCTTTTTTATAACAGGATAGAGAATTTCGCAGTCTTTTTTGTGCTCTTCAGAGGTCGGTAAGGTATGTTTTTTCAAGTCGCCAACATCTTTTTCAACGTCATCAAAAACGTTTTTTGTAAGCTCTTTAACGTACTCATCAACCTTACTGTTACGGGCATAAGGCTTAACAATAATACCCTCTTTAATGACAGAAACCATACCGTCCCAATTGCGATTATTTACACATTCGAGAAGTATTTTAAGCTTATCGGCAGTTCCTCTGAAGCGAAGATAATAGTCTGAGCTAAAGCCACCCGCTTCATCCATAAGAGAAATACACTTTTCTAATCTGTTAATATGAAATTCAGATAGCATTAATGCATATTTAAAAATATAATCTGCCCAGACTGTATTTTCCGGTGAAATTTCAGGCGAAAAAGCCTGAGCTACATCAGAAAGCCACTTTTGCGGTGACGGATATGCTCTCGAATACTCGTAAAGCTTTCTTAATATTTCGTAAAACTCGCTGTCATCGCGGTCATTAAGAAACATTTTTGTAAGGCTTATAAAATCCTTATCATTTTCTTCGTAAAGCTCGTTAATTAATCTGTCGCAAACAGATTGCATTAACTCGTTATTATCTTTATCATCAAGAATTTTAAAATCAGAGCTTACGTCTGCAAGATGAAAGTTATCTTTAATGAGCTTTGAACAAAAAGAGTCTATAGTACAAATATCACCAACAGGCAATAAATTCATTTGACGGCGTAAATACTCATTGTTTTCGTTATCATCATTCAATTCTGCTTCAATAGCTTTATAAATTCGCTCTCTCATCTCGGCGGCTGCCGCCTTAGTAAAAGTAACGACAAGTATTTCATTAACCAAACAAGGCTCAGATACATCGCAAAGAATTCTTTTAACTCTTTCAGTTAAAACCGCAGTTTTGCCTGAGCCTGCAGCCGCTGAAACAAGGACCTGCATACCTCTCGCTTCAATCGCCTTTTTTTGATTATCAGTCCATTCCCTGCTCATTACCTTCACCGTCCAATCTTTCCAAAGCTTTAAGATGTGTAAGCTTTGTTATTTCGTTAATTTTATCATTCTTTTCAATTCCGCAAATTGATTTATATGAGCAATAAGAGCACATTTTACCTTCACCATCGCTACCGCAAGGTATAGCACCTATAAGACCCCCGTGAAGACTTTCGCCCATATCAATTATCTTTTTATCTATAATTTTAGACAAAGTCTTAAACTGTGACAAAGAATAGTAATTATCCTTTGAGGAGCCATCCTTTTTATATGAAACAGGAAAATAATCGGGATATTTATCAACACCCATTCCATTAAAAACAACGGGACTGTCAAGCACCATTCCAGAAAGCTTACCGCTTACCCTCTTTTGAGCTTCAACGTTTTCTATTGACGGTGAACGGCTATCAAGATAGCTTGAAACACCTATTCTTGAGGGAAGATATAGAACGCCTGCAGGGAGAATATCGCCGTAATAGCCTTTGCCATTCTTCTCAAGAGCCATTAAATAAAGCACCATCTGAATATTAAGACCGTCAAAAAGCTCAGATAATTTAAACTCTTTTTTGCCCGTTTTATAGTCAATGACACGAAGATATTTTATACCGTCCTTTTCCATCATATCAACTCGGTCAACGGAGCCCGTAACCTTAACGTTGCCCTCATTCAAAGGTAATTCGTAGGCAGGTATTTCTTCACCACCGATTCTTAACTCAAAATCACATGGTGAAAATTCACCTATTTGAAATTCAAGCTTTAACCTATTGATAATAGCCATTGATATGTCAATAAGTCGGTTAAATAAAAACATAAAGCGTTTTGATTTTTCGTCAAGACCACCCATTTTTTCATCAAGATATTCTTTCAATACGCTTGAAACAGTTGATTCGATTTCATCGTCGCTTGCATTGATAAATTCAGCTTTAGGAAATTGATTTAACACTTTTTCCATAACGAGATGAACAATCGTACCGCTTTGGGCAGGGTCGAGCACAGCCTCTCTTAAGGGCTCGGCTTTAAGACCGTACCTCATAAAATAAGCAAAGGGACAGTTATAAAAGCTTTCAACCTTACTTGCTGAAATATAAACGTTTTCACCGAAAAGCTTCTTTGATATTTCGGGATTATCAAATTTCACAGGTTTCTTACTATTTAAACGGTCTAAAACCACCTTTTTGCCGTAATAAAGCTCATTGTTTTCAAAATATTTTTCAAGCGTAGCTTTTAGCTCGTTAGTTTCAAAATAATTTTGAGCATATACGGAAAAAGCAGAATCTTCACTTTCAATATAATATGAAGAATCAAGCTCATCAGTAGAAATAAAATCGCAATCATTGATGCAAGAAAGAGCAGTATCAACTATTTCCGAGGGTGTAACCGAATTACCTTCAGAATCGGCAGATTTATATACAAGATAAAGCTTTTCAGATGCCGCAGTAACGGCACAGTAAGCAATAAAGCGTTCTTCATCAATAGTGTTTTCAAAAGCGGGTCTTACGTCTATCCCTAAATTAGTAAGGATAACTCTGTCAGAGTCGGTTAAAACACCACCTTGAACATTCACTAACGGGAATTCCTCATGATTTACACCAACAAGGAAAGCAACCTTGATTTTTTCAATTCTGATTCTGTCAGCACTACCAACGGTTACCTCGTCAAGACCTTGAGGAATTTCACCTATATCACCACTTGAAACGAGTATATCGAAAATTTCTTTCCATCTTTTTAAGCTACAAGCTTTTTCGGGTAAAAGGTTAGCAATTGAATCAAGAATATTTATTAAAACATCCCAAGTACCCTCTACCCTTTCGCTTTCAACAAAAAAACCGTCACTTTCAAGGGAAACACATAAATCGTAAAGTTTTTCACGCACACCGGTATCAATTATAAAATTATAAACCGCTTCCGCTATTTCATTACCGCTTTTATCGTCGCATTTCTTTTTTAGCGACAACAATGGTAAAACTGCTTTTTTTCTTATACTGTTAATTTCTTCAAGCTCTTTTACTTGCTTCTCGGTGAAATCACTACCGAAGCCATCGGGGTTCATTGTAAAATCATTTTGCCATTGCTTTGAGCCTACGCCCCAAACGAGAGCATATTTCTCCAGTCTTGAAATCTCACCAAGAGAAAGAGATGTTAAACCGGATTTCAAGTAACACATAAGGCTTTCTGTGGTAAAGCCTTGTGTAAGACAATCTATTGCAGAGCTAAGATAAACGAAAAGTGTTTCATTTACGAGAGGTCTGCGACTATCGTCAAACACTGCAATATCAAGACGTCTTAATGCATCAATAATATTACTTTTATAAACACCGTTTGTTCTTTCAATAACGGCAATATCACGGCAACGGTATTTACCGCTTCTTAAGAGCTTTTTAATAGTTGCGGCAATATAAGCACATTCATCATCGGAATTTTTACATTTAACAACAGTAACACTACCGTCAGAAATATCACTGACAGTTTTTTTAGATGAATAAAGATTTTTTTCAAGAGTTAAAATATCTTTACCGAATGCATCTTCCGATTGGTTGCAAAAAATTTCTGATACTGAAACGTTATTTTTATTAGCAATACCTCTCAAGGCTTGCTCTAATTCGCGCATATAATAAAGCGAAGTAAATTTTTTTGCACCTTCATCAACACAAATGGAAAAATAAACGTTATCAGCTTGGGATAAAATAATATCAATACAACGAAGTTCTTGCTTAGAAAACGTTCTGAAGCTATCTAAAAATACTGTTTTATTCTTAAAGAAATTGTTTTCAACAGCAAATTCATTAAACACACTTAATGCTTCGGCATCATCAAAGTAGCTTTGCGATAACAATGCATCATAAGTGTTGTTAATAAGGTCAAGCTCTTTTATTTTATCCTTTAAAACGCAGTCATTTAAGGTGTCAATTTTTTCATTCAGGTTATCGCTATCAATACAGCAATATTTTAATTCTTTCGAAAAATCAACAAGCGGTCCTAACGCGACTGAATTTTGACGAATGTTTTTGAAGATTTCAAGTCTGCCGTCAAGCTGTAGCAGGGCTTCACCCATAAGGGCGGTTTTAACACCATTGCTTGCAATTTTGCTTTGAACCTCAACAGAATTTTTAATATTTGAAAGTGCCATACGTGGAAAGCTTAAAACATCAATTTGTTTAAGCTTTTTAGCACCTAAAAATTTAAGCATCGCTCTTTCGGATTCAAAAGAGAATTGCTCGGGAACAATAAGCAAAGGCTTACTTTCGTTGTTTTCACAATATTCACCGATAATCTGTCTTATTTTATTTGTTTTACCGCTACCGGCTCGCCCTTTAACAAGATAAAGCATAAAGCACCTCCGCTTTTTTACTGTTTATCATTTTACCACATAACAATCAAAAATAAAATAGCAAATTATACATTTAAAGTTGCATAAATGGTACACTAAAATTTAATTTTCATAATTCATTATAAATTTACTCTTTCGGTCAATAATATAAAAGATAATAAATGGCGTAATCGCCGAAAGGAGTATTTTATGTTAGACAGAATTGCATTAATTCTTGTTACAATAGGTGCACTTAACTGGGGTAGCATCGGTCTTTTCAAATTTGACCTTGTTGCTTGGCTCTTCGGCGGTCAGGCGGCAATTATGTCAAGAATTGTTTACGTGCTTGTTGCCCTTGCAGGTATCTGGTGTATCTCTCTTCTTTTCAGAGAAACAGACCTTTTACCCGACAACTCAGATTTAGCAGATAATACTGTTGAATAACATTTAAACCCCTTAGCAAATAAGCTAAGGGGTTTAATATTAATTACTGTTTACTCCAATCGAGCCAGCCGTTAGTTATGTAATACCAACCGCCATAATATTCCACCCAACCGGTGTAATCCCAGGCAACAGTACCGCCTTTTACGTAATACCAGATATCGCCATAATAACAAAGCGTATTACTGTTCCAGTTAATCTGACCGTTTTCTACGTAGTACCAAACGTCACAGAAATATGTAAGGGTTG
>JAGBCU010000003.1 GCA_017937865.1 Clostridia bacterium
ACGGAATATACAATCCTTTATCTTTTAATTTATTGAAGAACGGTCCCCCTCCCTATGCTTCGCACAGGGAGGAAAAGCTTCGCAGAATTTTAACTTATACTCCTTGCGAAGCTCTATAATCGGCACGAAGTGCCCCTTCACTCCTAACTCCTCACTCCACACTCCTCACTTAATCGTGAACGAAGCCTCTGGCATCTGGGAACTGGCATCTGGCATCTACACTTTTCATTTCGCATTTATAATCGGCGAAGCCCCTTAATTTGCCACTTACCATTTGCAATTTGCAACTTGGTGAAGAATCCGGCATCTACATTTCGCACTCCTCACTTCGCATTTCGCATTTACAGGACACAGAGCCACGTTCCTTACGGTTTCCTACCCGCGAAGCCCCTGAAAAAGCAACCAACCGAAAACCCTGAATTCAAGGGTTTTCGGTTGGTTAACAATTTACTATTTTTGGACAATATTTTATTTCTTATCGCCTTTCTTTTCATAACCAAAGGTTGAAGCAAAAAGGTCAATTTTAAAAGCTTTAATTACTGAGCTGAAAAGTCTTGAGCCCTGAACAGGCATAAGTCGGTTAAATCTACCCATTGCATTACCGTCAAAGCCAACAACAATATATGACTTTTTACGAAGTATGCCTTTAAGAATTCTGTTAACAGCCTTATCACAAGGTGTTGAAACCATATTTATAAGGTCCATACCGTTTGTTTCGCCCTGATTTCTGAAAATATCTGTTTTGGTAAATCCGGGACAAACGAGTCCTATGTAAGCTTCGCCTCTGAGCTCTTCTCTCATAGCCTCCGTCAAGCCCTTAACAGCCGCCTTACTTGCAGAATACATTGATGTTCCGCCGAGAGCCATAAGCGCCGCAGATGATGCAACGTTAACAATTGCGGGAGTTTCACTTTTCATAAGAAGAGGAAGCATAATTTTTGAAGAATATGCCGCTGAATAGAAATCTATATTAATTGACTCATCAATTTCTTCCTTTGTGTAATTCATAAGTCTGTCAAAACGGGGAAGAACACCGGCATTATTGATAAGAACGTCAGGCTTAATACCGTTTTCAACAAGCCAATCGTGGAAGCTCTGCCAATTATCGTAGCTTGAAACGTCGAAAAGCTTATATGAGAAAAGCTTTGCATAATCACCAAGCTCTTCAATAAAATTAAGCATTTTCTTTTCACTTCTTGCAACACCGATTACCTTACAGTTATGCTCCTTCATAAGTCTTTCAGCAAGCATTTTACCGATACCGCTTGATGCACCTGTAATTATTACGGTTTTGTTATCAATCCACTTTGACATTAACATACACCCCAAAATTATTATAATATAGAAAGAATACCACAATTATTTGTTTTTTTCAACACTTAATATATTATCTTGTTTACGCAAATCAAATATTATTCGCACGTCTGAATATGTTTACTTTATTATTTTTCTGTTTTTTCTATAACTTCAACATTACTATTGTCTTTATCGGCTACGTACTCACCGTTTTTGTAAAAGAGCTCTGAATTTATTTTTACAGTAGCACCGGTCGGCACGTATAAAACAGTATCCAAACCTTGCGGAATATTAAGCTCAACAACGTAAGCACCGTCTGCTTTTTCGTAGTTTAAGGTGATTAAGCCTTTAACACTTGGAACGGTACAGCTTATATTGTCAGATAAAGCGTATTGAGGTTCTATTTTAATCTTCTCGTACCCTGCTTCAAGAGGGATAATACCTGCAAAATGCTTGCTCATTATAACGAGAGGTCCGCCACTCCAGGCGTGATTTTTAGTACCTCGCCACGAGTCCCAGAATTCCCAAAGAGTTGAGTAATCCTCGCACATCATACCCTCGTATCGTTCTTTAATTCTGCTTTTTGCCGCATCATATTCACCCATTTTGCAAAGAGCTTCAAGAACGTAATATTCCATATAAGGACTTGAGTTTTTAGTTGTTGTAAGCACGTTTTTGACGGTGCTATACTGCTCTTTTTTTGCAAGCCCTGCTAAAACTGCAAGGGCGTTTGCTCTGTCGTCAGGCTTTTTCGCATCTTCACTCTCAAAGCCGTTCTCCGTCCAAAGATTTTCGTAACCCTTTGCAATAGCATTCTTTCTTTCGGTTATAAAGGGAATGTCCTTGTCTTCTCCTATAACATCCGCCATTTTTTCTACAGAAGAAAGAGCATAGTAAACCCAAGCATTTTCAATAGCAGTCATATCTGCCTTTGAGCCCCAATCAGGCCAATCCCAAGAGCCTTCACGATGAACGACAAGATTATTTTCTCCAATTTCCCAAAGCTTTAAATAATCAACAGATGCATCGTAAACCTTTTCAACGAATGCCTTATCACCTGTGTATTCATAGTAAGTAAGGAAGCCTACGATACCTGCAAGCTGTTGAACGGGAAGCTCAAAATAATCACCGCTTATAGGCACAACCGTTTGAAGCACCTTAGTTTCATCAACGTGAGAAAGCATTGCTTCAACACCCTTTTGATACAGTAAATATGAATTACTGTCTAAAGAGTACATCGTCATAATCATTTCGCTTGTAACGTCGCCCCACCATTGAGCCCTTTCTCTGTCGGGGCAATCCATAAAGTTGTCACGCATAGTAACGTAAAGAGTACGTAAGGATTTCTGCCACAAGGAATTTAAAAATTCATCGTCGCACTTAAAGTCACCGCTAAAGGCGCTATCGTAGCCGGTTTCGCGGTACTTTAAAGAAATAACGGTAACGTCTTTAGGGATTTTATAGGTAATATGCTCACCGTTAAACCAGCCTAAAGCCTCAAACTCCTGCTCCCCCTCTTTAGTTACGTACGTAGTTGAAACCGCACCGATTAACGTATTTTCAGTAGTTATACGAATCTTTTTTCCTGCAGGTGCTTTTATTTTAAGATACGGCGTAAGCTGTGCGTTATAGGGAATATCTACGGTGATTTTTTCACCAAGAGCCTTTGTTACGGTATAGTTTTCATAATCCTTTGAATTCTCGTATTCCTTAAGTCCGTAGTCCTTTAAAAACGGTATTCCTCTCGGGTAAAGCTTGCCGTAAGCACCCTTACCACCGTCGGCATATTCGGTTGCATTTTCCCAATCAGAAACGTCAAAGCCTTCATTCAGCCAATCAGCCATAGCTTCTCTTGCATCAAAATAGATACTGTATTCGGGAAGCCTGTAGTTAGGCGGATAAAGAGGGCTATCAACAAAAGCGGAATTTCTTTTCGCTTTCCAGCTTTTATCGGAAATTATACTGACACCCTCGCCTATTGCTTCAAAAATGAAACCGCCCTGACCGCTACTGCTATATGAATAGCTCGTTTCGTTATCCCAAAACCAAACCAAAGCACAAATTGAGTTTTCACCTTTTTTTAGATAGGGTGCGATATCAATACTGTCATAATAACCGCTGTTTTTGTCGGTTCCACGCTTCACGCTACCCTCGTAAACAACAGTTTCGCCGTTTATGTAAAGCCAATATTTTGAATCGGCTGAAATATGAGCAACAAGCTCTTCGGGGATTTTATCGAGCTTTACTTTTTTATTAAAACACATCCAAACGTTTTTCTCTGTAAGGTTTTCCTTATCCCAAATCCATTTTGCTTTCCAATCGGTTTTCTCTTCCGTAGCAATTACACTGTATTCGGGAATACTTTCAGGAATTTTGTAATCGTTAGAATACGGTATCATCTCTAAATCACCCCACGAAAAAAATGAAGATATACAAGCTCCCGCTATCACAAGATAGGAAATAATAGTCTGTAAAAGCTGCATAGCTACCTCCTGATATTATTCGGAAAAAATAAATAATTTATTTTATAGGCTGTATACGGAATGAGTATGTATAAACCTTTCCCGGCTTCAACTGATATTTTTCACGCACCTGAGCATCACCGGGCATATCTCCGCCAACACCGATACTGTTAAGGTCAATATTGACTGTTGTAATATCCTTGTGGGGTAGCTGATGTATATGCTTTGCCTTTTGAAGCTCGTCTTGAGTGTAGTGCCAAGAGCTGAAGCAAATAGGTGTTTCTCCTATCGCCTCAAAGCGAAGACCCTTACCCTCTTTATTTCTGAACTCTACAAAGCGTACGTCGGTACGGTTTGCATTCTCCTGAGGTCTCATATAATGATGCTCAAGGTCTGCTACGGTTTTTTCGTGTAAGGTAATTTTACCGCCTGTTTTACGGTCAAAATACGTTTCGTGAGGTCCTCTGCCGTACCATTTAACTGTATCAAATTCACGAAGAAGCCCCATTTTTGTACCGAAGCGAAGAAGCTTGAACATTTTGGGTGTACCTGTATGCGTAACCTCTATGCTTCCGTCAGGGTTAATAACAAAGGCAGAGGTAACGCCCTTAAACAGCTTAACGCTCCAATTAACGTTTATTACAAGCTGTCCTTTTTCATTTTTGCTAACAGATTTTATACTGCCCTTCGCTGTATTTGTTGCCAAACGCCAAACAAAATATGGAGTTATAGGAATGAGGAAGGGCACAAAATTAAAGTTAGAAATATCGTTATCGGTAAGTGCACGGAAATAGTTAGGTGCAACAGGCTCCTTAAGATATTCTTTACCGTCGTATTTAAGAGATGTAATTTTACCGTCAACTATCTGCAAATCAAAGCCTTCGCCCTCAACACAAACAGCTTTACCGTTTTTATTAAATGACACTTCACCTTGGGATTCAGTTTTTTTGTCGGTTGCTTCTTTAACTATAAACTGGTCAAAGCTCTGCTCGTAACCCGCCTCGCACCAAGGGTGACTGTATTTATTAATAAACGAAACTATAAGCACACATTCTTTTTCTGGTAAAGACGTCAAGTCATAAGGAATTGTAAAATCAATCTGTGAAAGTGGCTCGCAGTTAACATCAACTGTTCCGCTTTGAATTTCAACACCCTCTGCCTGCAAGCTCCATTTGAATTCAAAATCAGAAAGGTCCGTAAAGAGCTTTTTATTAATTAAGGTGTAAAGCCCTGCATCAACGTCTTTTTCTTTAACCTTAATTTCACTGTAAACCTTTTTCACCTCATAATATGATGGGTGAGGCTTACGGTCGGCAGCAATGATTCCGTTTGCATTAAAGTACGTATTCGAACCCGTCATTGCAGTTGTATTTGGCAAATGGGTATATCTGCCGGGCTCGTATGGCTCAAAATCCGTGCCGTATAGCCATTGGTCACCGTCGGGTGTTTTTTTGCGGATTGCCTGGTCAACAAAATCCCAGATATAACCGCCGTGCATATGGTCATACGCCTCAAAATCATCCATATATTCCTGGAAATTACCAAGGCTGTTTTCCATAGCGTGTGCATACTCACAAAGCAAAACGGGTCTGCAATAATCCTCTTTCTTTATGGGCTTTGAGTCTGCCGCAAGAGCATTTGCAATATTATCAAAAAGCGTAATCTCAATAGGTTCCTTGTTGCAAAGCTTTTTCATCGCACTCTCAACGGGATACATTCTTGAAATAACATCGCTTTTTGTAAAATTAAAGTCGCCTTCATAATGGAACTGACGCGTGTTATCAAGCTTAATGGCAGCCTTTTTCATCTCTGAGAAGTTACTGCCGTCACCTGCCTCATTACCCAAAGACCACATAAATACGCAAGCGTGATTTCTGTCACGGAGCACCATTCTTTCCATACGGTCAACAACCGCATCCGTCCAGACGGGGTTATCACCGGGAACTCCCTTACGACGCACACCGTGGGTCTCAAGGTCACATTCATCCATAACATAAAAGCCGTATTCATCACAAAGGTCATAGAAATACGGGTCATCGGGATAATGCGAAGTACGTATAGAGTTGATATTTGCATTTTTCATAAAGTTAAGGTCCTGATGGTACCTTTCCTTAGGAACTGCCCAACCGTAATCGGGGTCAAAATCGTGGCGGTTAACACCGCGGAGCATCATTTGTTTGCCGTTAAACAACAGCTTATCACCAATAATTTCAACCTTTTTAAAGCCGAAACGGATTGATTTATAGGTTGTTTTACCGTCAGCAGTTATTGTAAGAAGCAATTTGTAAAGATAAGGAGTTTCGGCAGACCACTTCTTAGGGCTTTCAATAAGCTTTGTAAACACAAGCTTTGATGAACCGTCTGTTTCCCCAACGCCCAGAAGAATTCTGTCATCCCCGTCAATAATTTCTGCTTTTACCGTTGCAGTACCGGCATTATCGTAATTATTAACCTGAATTTCAAGCGTAGTATTACTGTTTTTATACTCTGCATCCAAATCCGTTGTAATATAAAAATCACGCAAGCATTTTTTAGGCTCGGCAAAGATATATACCTCACGGTAAAGACCGCAAAGAAGCCACATATCCTGATTTTCAAGATAAGCACCGTCAGAAAAGCGGTAGCATTTTACCGCAACCTTATTAGTGCCCTTATGCACAAATTTTGTAACGTCAAATTCATGAGGAGTCATAGAGCCCTGGGAATAACCCACGTACTCACCGTTAACGTAAACCTCAATTGCAGATTTTGCGGCACCGAAATGCATAAAAATCTGTTGACCGTCAAAGCTTTCGGGCATATCAAAATCACGGATATACAAGCCGATTTCCTGCATTTTATGGTCAATTGACGGAATTTTACTCTTTTTACGGCTCAAAGCACGGCAATACGTACTTGCGTAGTAATAGGGGTAACTGCCTGTTTCCTGACCCATCTGCCATACCGATGGAACTTTTATTTCACCCCAGGCAGAAGCATCAAAATCATTTGACATAAAATCCTCGGGGCAATTATCAAGACCTCTTTGCCAATGAAATTTCCACATACCGTTAAGAGTCATTTTTGACTCAGGCTCTTTTCTTTCAAGGGCATCCGCCTCGTTATCATAAGAAAAGGCTATGATATGTCCATCCTCTTTATTCTTTTTAATTATTGCGGGATTTTCCCAATCAAATCTATACTTTCCCATTTCCTACTCCTCTTTATTCGAGAATATTTTTAAATATTATAACATATCTCATAAAACATTTCCACAAATACTTATATTTTTAATTCCGACTATCTGATATAAGAAAAGAGCTGACCGAAAAGTCAGCTCTTTTGTAGTTATTAGTTTAACAAATTGGGGTATGTTGAATTATTTAGTTAACTGCTCAGTACACCAACCCTTAGTTTTACAACAAGGGCACACCAACATATATTCATTATCAGAATGCTCAGTAACAATTACCTTTGTCCAGCTGATATTGAATTCTTCTGAACAATTTTTGCATTTGAATGTATGCGATGCAATACGTTTCGC
Organism: Clostridia bacterium; assembly: GCA_017937865.1. Classification (GTDB taxonomy): domain Bacteria; phylum Bacillota; class Clostridia; order Oscillospirales; family Acutalibacteraceae; genus DTU089. The sequence continues at coordinate 7,282 of JAGBCU010000003.1, forward strand.
TAATATCACAACTGTTGTTACAGCAACCATAAGAATCAGCAAAGTAAATAAATAGTCCATATATCTTGTATCCTTCGTCTAACTCAAGTTTTTTAGTTCAATTTTGGCAGAATACTGTTTCAATTTGTGAATGATTTCTTCTTCGTTTATATAAAACACATCATCACATTCTTGCATAATTTCCTGCTTTTTCGTCAAAATTTTTCTTCTGAAATCCAATACTCACTTGATTTTTACTCTACTTAATCACAACAGCTCTCTCAACTTATCAAGGAAAGCTTCTTCACCAAAAGTATTAAATTTAAAAAGTACAGCCTGACTTCCGCCTGATGTAATTGCACAAAGATAAATAGGACCGTTACCGTTCTGAAACAATGTAACATTCATACTCACACGGTTACCGCCTGCGTAACTGTATCGTTCAAAAACACGAACACTGCATCTCGCATCACCGTCAAAAATGTCGCTTGAATCTTCAAGTGAAGCCGACATACTACCGTTCAGTATGCCATTCTCAATAGTCTTTAAAATCTGCCCGAAATCACCGTTAAGAATCTGTTCTAACTTTGCCATAGCTTTTCCTCCTGTTCTTTACATCAACATTTGCTTATGTTTGAAAACTGTTCAAGCTGAAGTCACATCACAATACTTGCCGATGCTGAAGCTTGTTTTCGGAAATCGCTTTTTCTTTCCGCCAACAGTTATACCGTCAAGCTCAACCTGAACTGTGTTGGTTTTACTGTCCGTACCTGCGATTTTAGGTCTCATATACGAGGTGTATGAAATATTTCTGAAAACAACGTTTTTGATTTCAAAATTTTCTGCTTCCTCGTCATAAATCTTTACGAGAATAGGTCTGCCTTCGTCGCGGAATATTTCAATATTTTCAAAAAGAACTCCGTCAATACTGCCTTCGGTTTGCTCTGCCACAACAACAAGAGAGCCTATTCTGTCATTATCCCAGATACCGTCACGGTAAATCACGGCACAGTCACGGAAGGTGACGTCTGAAATTTTCTTATTTACTTCCCCTGTAATACCGAAGCATCTTGCATATCCGCCCCAGGCAATACAGTTTGTAAAAGTAATATTTTTGCTGTCCATTGTACCGCCGAGAGCCTTAACCTCAAAGGTATCGTCAGCTACTCTTGCAAAGCAGTTGTCAACAGTTACGTTATGGCTATTGCATATTGCAAAGCCGTCACAGTTACCGCGGTTGCCGATGATATCAACGTTATTAATGCTGACATCGGTGCAACAGTAGGAAATAAACGACCATTCGGGCGAATTGATTATTTTTACGTCTCTGACGTTTACGTTATTACAGTTTGTAAAAACAACACCGCGTCTTTCACGTCTGTCAAGACGGGTCATATCTATTACGCCTCTACCTGCAAGGGTTATGTTATTACAGTTGTAAAAATTAATAAACGGATATCTTGTAAGCCCTATTGCATTGTCGCTCGGTGCAGTAGGCTCAAGGTATTTGTTTTCATCCTCGGCGCAGTCAATATCAAAAAGATGGTTAGCGATAACATAAGCGCCTTCTCTGAGATAAATCACCAGATTTTTGTGTTCAACAAGGTTAACGTAGTCATATTGATACACGCCTTTATCAAGAACCCATACGCTATCTTCTCCGTATTTTTCTATGTATTCTGCAATTTCTTTATCCTCGTCAACCTTTTCGCGAACCAGAAGTGTATAGCCGTAATACTGGTTTGCATTGTTAAAAAGGAAAGTATAAATACCTGTTTTATTGATTGATGCTGTTACGGTGTTGTCTTTACACTGTGCCTTTACACCGTGTGATTCCGGAAGCACGGTTGCATTTTTGAGTTCCACATCAGCACCGGTTATTTCAATATTGAATGAAAACTCCTTATCTGAATCAACATAAATTTCAGAAAAAGAATGAAGTGTACCCGTATCGTCAACACGGATAAAAACAACCGAAGCATAAACGGGAATTTCCTCACCGCTTACCTTTGCCGTGTAATACGGCGAAACCGTAATACCGTTTATATCTTCATATCCACCCGACTGAACATATTCAGGAAGCTCAGCCGATGCTCTTCCTACAAGCTCCTGCTCGGTAAGCCCTGCTTCTTCAAGGGTGACAATTGCTTCTTCGGGGTATTCAAGATATGAAAAATCAAAGTCTTTACTTTCGGGGTAAACAGTGGCGGGAAATATAAGATTCGAGAAAAAAATCGAAGCAGTTGTAAAAAGTGTAATAATAAATTTAACGAAACCTTGCATTTAAATATCCCCTTTAAATTTATATCATAGAAAAAAGAGTTTTGAAGAATAAAATTATTACGGTAAAAATATTGGCATCTGAATCTGTTGTGTTATCGGTTATCTCAAAAGAATCAATAACTTCATCTGTGTCGGTACGGTAAGTCGTGCCTACAATAGCTCCGTCGTTAAAATTAAACGCTGTATATGTAGGAACACGTACGTCGAAGGCAGAAACGGTAAACGAAGCAGTTGATTCGGGAAGCGGATCATAGTTGCTTCCTGAAGCTGATGAAGACTGAACGTATACCGTGCCTTCACCGTCGGTTACTTCGCCTGCGTACATAGTGTCTGTGCGTGAATAAAAGTGGTCGTGTCCGCTCAGGCATAAGTCTATATCATATAAATCATAGAGTGATGAGAAGAAAAGACGTTCTTCTGAAAAATCATCGTCGCTTAATGAGGCTGAATACGGGTTGTGATGCATTGTGACTACCCTCCACTTTGTGTCGGGGTGAGCCTGTGTTGCTTCACGCAAAACCTTTGCAGTATCAAGCATAAGGTTGTTGTTTGAGTTGATTGTAATAAAAAGCACGTCACCGTAGGTGTAATAATATCCCGTACCGGCTTCACCGGGATTAAGCTCGTCAACCTCGTTGGGATTGTTAAAAATTTCGCCGTAAAGCGTAGAATCATCGTCGTGGTTGCCAATTGTGTTGGCAACCGGTAGAGAACGTAAGGCTTCGGGAGAAAGATAAGCCTTCATCTGAACCAGGCTATCCGCTGATTGAAACTGGTCACCACCTGAAATTGCAAAAGCGGCATTCGGGTAAGCTGTAAGCATTTTCCCAACCGTATAATTCCAGCCACAAGTGTCACGGATAAGTATTTCTTCAAGTGTTTCATCACCGGAACGTCCTATTTGTGCATCGGAAATATAGAGAACGGTAAATTCATCCGCAGGTTGCACCGTAAACGGCTGTGCTTCGCTCCAGACACCGTTTTCAGTATATGAATAATAATAGGTTTTACCTTGCTTAAGTCCCGTTACGGTAACCTTATTTGACTTGAGGTTTTCGATAGCATCGGTAGTATCGACCTCAAGCTCTTCAGCCTCAGACATATTACTGTTTTGCGAAATTTTGAAAGCAGGCTTGCTGTCTTTAGAGCTTGATAGCCAAGCAAAGCGAAGCTCGCCGACTTCGGCACCGGGCGTAACGGAAATTACTGTATCATCAGCCTGTATTTGTGGCCATTTCGGTGAAAACTCTGTAAGCACCTCGTCCTTATATGCAAAGCCGGGTTCAGCAAAAGCCGTAACACTCATAACAATAGTAAGGACAAGCACAACTGATATTATTTTGATTGTTCTCTTCACACAGATTCCTCCAATTCACTTTCTGTTAAAACTCATTTTTATGGTAATTGAAATGACTAAACAAATTGTAATTTATTAATCACAACCCGTATTTTCGTATAAAATATGATGGCGTACAGCTCCATGCGTGACAAAGGCTGTTTATCATTCTGTCATTGTACGGCGAGAAATCAAGGTCATCGGGAATATACGCTTCCCAGAAGGTGTCTGCACCAAGCTCCACCATACCACCCCAGATTTTTTTCAAATATTGTACTGCTTCATCCTTCATATTGAGCTTCAATATAGCTTCAATAACATAATGATGCATATAGGGTGTAACAGGCTGTTTAAACTCCTTATTATCAAGGCAAGAAAGAAGAAGCTTTTTTGCTTTTTCTCCGTTTATCACACCGCCTAAAATCATCCATACCTGAGAATGAACGCTGAGCTGACCGTTATCTAAAGGATTTACGAACACTTTTTTACTTTCATCGTAAAGATACTTTTCTGAAGCGGAACGAACACGGGATATGAGAACAGAATATTTTTCATACTCCTCATCACCTATCACCTTCAGCAATTCTGCAAAACGTTCAAGTGTATAAAGATACACTCCTTGCAATGCAGTCATACATTCAAGACCCGAACACCAGTCAATAAAAGAAAACCAACCGTCCTGCTTTGTTGCAATCAGTTTTTCATCCAACGTAGCCCTGAAGCTTTCAAGCTGTAATTTGCAAATTTCCAAAAGGTCGTTTACAACCTCCGTATCTCCTGTATGCTCAAAGTAATCGCATACACTTACAACATATAAAAGTGCATAATCCTCAATATGAGTTGCACCGGAATGGTAGTAAGGAGTTTCATAAACAAAGGATGGCAAGAAACCTGATTCATTACGTTCCCCTGCGGCAAAAAGATACAAACATCTTTTTACAATTTCAAGGTTATTGAAGGTATAATAATTTGTAAGAGCTTCAAGGCGAAGGTCACCAATCCAAAGACGGCGGTCACGCTTGGGACCGTCCTCAAAAAATGTCTGCATACACTCCTTAAGGGTATTTGTTGCAACCCTGTCAATTTTTTTAAGCAAAGCATCTTCCGTTTTCGCAGATTTCAGCACGGATATATCGGCACTTGTTGATGCACGAAAGCTGAAATCAAAGAGCCTTATCGGTCGGGTTGTTCTTTCCACCGTTATTTTTATGTATCTGCATGCATATCTTCTGGGCATAGTTATTTTCTGCGGATAGTCAAGATTGATTATTTCCTCCTGCAACCAAGTTTTTGAAAGAACTCCGTTGTACTGAGAAAAATCATCATTGATTTCTCTCATATCTTCGCCGAATTTTACTATCAGCCTTACGGGAGCATCAACGAAAACATCAACTCTGTCAAAAGCAAAGGAAAAATGCCCTACCGCATGTTCCCCAAAATCAAGAAGAACACTGTCGCCGTCTGAACCGATAAATTCGGTTGCGTCAGGGATGATATTTTTGCAATGAAGCTCAGGCATATTCTCCTGTGCTTTAGCTAAAAAGTATTTTTTATCTTTCATATATCAATCGCTCACATCGTCAAATACTTATTTGTCACCCACATTATATCACTCATAAAACAAAAAAAGCAACAGTACATTCAATACTGTTGCTTCTGAATTATGCTTTATTATGCTGCAAGGGTTTCGGTTGTGCCGATAACCTTCACCGGTGTACTTCTGTAGCGGATAATGCCGATAATAACTGAAATAAGGGATATGGATTCGCTTAACATACCACTGTATGAAAGTGCAAATAAGTTGTAAGCAAGAATAAGTGTTGATGAGATAAGTATTGTTTTGCGGAAGCTCCTTGCATCAAAAACACCCATACAAATAGTATTAACAACAAGACCGAGAGTTATAAGAAGCGAGTGAGCGCCTTCCCATGAGAAGCAGCTTACTACCGCCATAGCTGCTCCAAAAAAAGCAGGTGTTATCAAATCTGTTTTTTTGTTTTTTTCACGATAATAGAATGCAAAATTACGAATAATACACACAACGTTTAAAGCAAAGCCTGATGTAGCGCCTATAAGCAGATACTGAACACAGCTCAACGCTGTTGCAGCAGTCTGAATAAGCATTATCTTGCTTTTTTGAGTGCGCTGATAAGAATAAAAGAATAAAGCGACTGAAATAAAACCTAATGTGTGACCGAGTAAAGTGATAGAATTTTGCATGAGTACCTCTGAATGTTTTTACCTTAAAGATTTTTTAATTACCGAGAGTCAATTATACTTGATTCCGGCATAAAATCAAGATGGCAATTTGCAGATAATGCACAAACAACACGGAAACTTTTTGGTAATTTTGCCAAAACAAAACCAACACCCCTCAATTCTCACTCCAAGTTTAATTTATACCCAATTAACCCCACGAAAAAGCATACTTTAACACTCAATATTTAAAGAAAAAGACTGAAAGCATCCAGCTTCCGGTCTTTTTGGTCTAACTACTCCACCTATGATACAAAATTGGGGTAGGTTGCAAATTATGAAAGTGGGTTACAATTCCTTTACTCACCAAGACTGCCAAACGGAAAACGGCTTTCAAGAAACATTTACGCCAAAACAAGAGAAGAATGTGAAACACTCCTTGCAGAGCTAATAAAGGAAATGAAAGCTGAAATTCAGGCAGAAAAGGAAAGACTAAAACAAGAGCAGACTATGTAAAAATTTTTACTGCATAATACAAAGAAAGGGAGCTGACTTTTCAGTCAGCTCCTTGTGTTTTTAGTTAAAAATATTTCAAAAACTATTGACGAAATGCATAATTGATGATAAAATGTGGAAAAAAGCATATCCGAGGAGGAATAATAATGTTAGAAACAAAAAACGTTTATGCATCGTTGAGAGGCACGCCCGAGATATTAAGCCTTTTTCAAAGAGCAAAAGATTTAAGTGATATCGGGATTGATAACCATACCATCTTCTTAAGGGCCGAGGAATTCTTTGTTGAAAATTTTAATACAATAAATTTCAACAAACTCAATAGAAAAAAAGCTACTTATAAATATGAGGGTGTGGTTCCATCTTCTCTTAAAATCAAACTTAATGATTCCATTGATGCAAAAGTTGAGAGTATTTTAAAAGAACGCTATAACATAAAAGTTGTACAGAGTCCTTGGAAGATACGTATAGTTTTGTTAGCATATATTACTTACTTTTTAGAAAAGCAACCAATTGAAGTTGATTCTAAATTGAATAATATCAATTCATTAAAAGTTGATTTGTTTGAGCAGATTTGTAACGAAAATGATATTGATATACTCTTAAAGATTAAAGACATTTTACAAAGGAAGTGAATATTATGTTTAAATCAATATATGAATATCCATATACCGAAGAAGAACACTACTTATCAGAATACTTTGATGATGCCGAATTCGGTGAAGTTTTCGATGGGTTTGATGATTAGGGAGGGATTTCAATATGGCTATCGTTACACGCTCCGATTTACGCGTATTCCATTCGTATATACATAACCCAACAATTGATCCGATTTATTATACAAACAAAATAAGTTTTAACAGTAGTACCGCTGACTACTTTTCAAAGGCAATTCAAATTTGTGAACAATATTCGATTAATCATATGCAGCTTAATCAAGCAATTCTGAGCAAGGTTGAGAATAATTATATTACATATCCTTATGCCATAAAGTTTCTTGCTGCTTTGCTTTACTTTGCTGCTATTGGAAAATATCAACCGTTGAGAGAATATCTTAATGAAAAAAAGGATGAAGAAGTTGAAACAAATAATAGCTACATATGTGGGACGACTTCAGAATAGTATATGCATTGAAACAGGACAAGAATATCCACCAGAAAATTTCAGAGAATTTAAATATAAAGGTTTACAAGGGTTGATACTACTTGTACACGATAAAAACACAATAGTTCAATGGCACCCATTTGAAATAGAGAAGTCTCAAAATTTATTGTTGTTAAAAGGCATTGTTACAACACCTGCTAATATTAATATTAGTGAAGACGGAAAGTGCCTTCTTGCAACTACAGAAAACACCGTTTATACTTTTGTTCTTGACCCTAATAAAAATGCAAAAACTATATTGAAAACCCACCCCATTATTCGTCTATACTAAAATGTGGTAAAGAGAAAAATAAAGGTAAGTTCTAAAGAACTTACCTTTATTTTGGTCGGAGTGAGGTGATTCGAACACCCGACTTCTTCGTCCCGAACGAAGCGCTCTACCAAACTGAGCCACACCCCGAAATAGATATTAAATTGTTAGTTGGACGTTTTTTCTTGCGAAAAAATCTTCGTCCCGAAGGTAGCGCTCTTCCTGTTGCAATATAGTCGTATCGCTCGTTATTCACTTCGCGATACTCCTTATTGCGCCACTCCTTATTCCTCGCTTCATCCGCCACCGGCGGCGCTCGGAAACGTCCCCAAATTGAGCCACATCTCGAAATATTTAATTTACTCTACAAGCAGATAGGATTATACATTATACGTAAAATAAAATCAAGTGGTTTTCTGTAATTATTTTCTCTGTTGTTTGTGTGTTTATTTTATCTATTTATTTTATAACACTATACAATCAGAAAGAGCAAACACGCAAGATTAAGCCTTGTGTGTTCACTCTTTTTCCGTTAGGTTAGTTTACTTTTTATCTTATTCCGTAATTTTCAATAATATAATCCATATCCTTATCGCCTCTGCCTGAAAGGTTGATAAGAACTGAGCCATGCTCCATAGTTTTTGCAAGCTTCATACCGTAAGCTACTGCGTGTGAGCTTTCAATTGCGGGAATTATACCCTCAAGTCTTGAAAGCTTGTAGAATGCATCAATTGTTTCTTCATCGTCGATTACGTCGTATTTTACTCTGCCAATCTCCTGAAGGAAAGCATGCTCAGGGCCTGATGAAGGATAATCAAGACCGCTTGCAACTGAATAAACGGGTGCGGGCTCACCGTTTTCATCCTTAAGCATTATGCTGTTAAAGCCGTGCATAATGCCCTCTGTGCCGTATTTAAGACTTGCAGCGTGGTCACCGAGCTTGGGACCTCTGCCGAGGGGCTCGATACCGTAAATATCAACAGGGTCATTCAAGAAGCCCGAGAAAAGACCTGCCGCATTTGAGCCGCCGCCTACACAAGCAACTATAGCATTGGGAAGATGACCCGTCATTTCAATAAACTGTTCTCTAGCCTCGATACCAACAACGCTCTGGAAATCACGAACCATCATAGGAAACGGATGAGGGCCGAGAACTGAACCGATACAATAAATAGCATCCTTATATTCGTTACAATATGCCTCAAAGGCTGCGTCAACCGCTTCTTTAAGAGTTTGAAGGCCGTGGGTAACCTCAACAACGTTTGCACCGAGAATTTTCATCCTTGCAACGTTGGGAGCCTGCTTCTTTATATCAACAGAGCCCATATAAATATCACATTCAAGACCGAAATATGCAGCCGCAGTAGCAAGAGCAACACCGTGCTGACCTGCACCTGTTTCAGCAATAACCTTTTTCTTGCCCATATATTTTGCAAGAAGAGCTTCACCCATACAGTGATTAAGCTTGTGAGCACCTGAATGGTTAAGGTCCTCTCTTTTTGCGTAAAGCTGTACCTTGCCGCCTAAAGCATCTGAAAGTCTTTCAAGATGTGTAACGGGTGTGGGTCTACCCTGAAATTCTTTTCTAATTCTTCTCAATTCTGCAATAAACTTTCTTGACTGACAAATTGAGTAATAAGCCTCCGTAATTTCCTCCATAGCCTTCTGAAGCTCGGGTGAAACGTAAGAGCCGCCGTATTTTCCGAAAAAGCCGTTTTTGTCGGGATAATTGTTAAAATATGTATCAAAGTCAACGTTATTAAGAATCATAACTGTACCTCCTGAAAATTATTTTAAGTATTAAAGAATAACTAAGCTATTCAAAATCGCCATCGTTTACTCATTATAAACACATTTAACCATCTCACTTATTTGAGAGAATTTTATTCTTTTCAAAAATTTTAATAAGAGCTATACCAAATATTAAGCCTGCAACACCCTGAACTGCATTAGGCGGAATATTTACTACCGATGCTCCAAAGCCGTACATAAACCCTTCAAAAATATAGTAGCCTGCAATCATTAATATTTCAGCCGTTATACCGCCTATTACCAATGTAGGTATATTACTTATTTTGTCTTTCAACATTTTTCTGCAAAATATGCAACAACTGCCATCAGACCTTTTATAGCAAATGTTACAGGCGCATATACTGCATAGCCTGAAAAAACATCAGCAAGTGCAGAACCCACACCGGCAGCTAAAAAGCTATACCCCGGTGGTAAGAGCCAACCCGACAACAAAACCACACAATCACCAAGGTTTATATACCCCTTTAGCGGTGAAGGTATTTTTATTATCATTGTAGCTACACAAACCAATGCCGCTAACATAGAGGCAATCGCGATTTTTCGTGTTGTATCCTTCATTGTATCACACCTGAAATCCAATTAAAATAAAAAGCCCTTGACAGAATCAGCTTCTGTCAAGGACGAATAAAAGCTTATCCGCGGTGCCACCTTGAATTCGTGAATAACACGCACTTTTGAGGTACTATCATACCCCCGACAACTAACGTATGTCTTAACGTTGCAGAATACTCTGTGAATTTAAAAAACACATTTGACTGCACCCTCAGCGGCCCATTTGACAACCTGTTTCTTACCCTTTTTCAGCTACAGGGCTCTCTGTAAAGTCATAACTGCCTTTATTTCCGCCTCAACGGTTTCTTTAATTGTCAGTTATTATATCACTCCATTATTTTTTTGTCAACAACTATATAAAAATGTAAATTTTCCCATAAAAAGTTGAACAAAGATTTTCAACAATAATTCTCAAATCATAAAAAACAGTTCGTTTTTTCGTCATAATGCGTTAAAAAACGCACATTCATTTGTAACATTTCAACAAAATCATTCGACCTTTTTGGATACTTTTATTCAACTGATTAATAGCTTTAAACGCACATTTCGTTGTGCAATTTGCACAATTCAAATACATTTCGTTTGTGCATATTCACTTGACTTTTTCAAAAAAATTTATATAATAAAGACATAAATCAAAGGAAAGGAGTCCAAAAGATTATGATTAACTACAGAGAGATTGAGGAAAAATTACTCAAAGAGATTGAAGAAGAAAAGGGCTTCTCCTGGAAGAAGCTTGTTAAGATTATTGAGCTTAACGGTATTCTTAAGGGAATGGAATAATCCATTCTTTCAGAGAGCAGTGACCCTGCCTCTTCTTTCCCCGATTATCACCCGAACAGCCCTTTCGCCCATATTCATCGCCGAAAGGGACTTTGGGAGGATATAGATATAGTTTCATAAAGCCAAAACAAAAGCCCACCTCTATATAGGTGGGTTTTTGTTTTTATGACAATCCTTAAATAGCCAAATCGGATCGGAAGTGAACACCGTAGAACATAGACTTCACTCTGCACTCCGCACTTCGCATTCCGCTTTTCACACTTAATTTGCCATTTTGCACATATTAACACCGTATTTTTATACATAAATAAAAGCTTATTTTTGTTGACTACTTTATCTTTTTAGTTTATCATTTATGATAACATTTTCTCAAAAGGAGATATTAAGATGACCAAAGCAGAAGCATTAAAAAAAGCAAAAGAGCTTGTGTCAAAAATGACTGTTGAAGAAAAAATGACACAGCTTCTTTACACCTCTCCTGCAATTGAAAGATTAGGAATTAAAGACTATAACTGGTGGAATGAGGGTGCTCACGGTGTTGCCCGTTCAGGAACTGCAACGGTTTTCCCCCATACTATTGCTATGGCGGCAACCTTTGATCCCGAGCTAATAAATACAATTGCCGACGTTATATCAACTGAGGGCAGAATTAAATATAACAAGCATTGCGAATATAACGACCATGATATTTTCAAGGGTATTACATATTGGGCACCAAATATCAATATTTTCCGTGATCCCCGTTGGGGACGCGGTCAGGAAACCTTCGGTGAAGATCCTTTCCTTACCGCAACTCTCGGTACTGCATTCATCAAGGGTATTCAGGGTGACGGTGAATTTTTAAAGGGTGCTGCTTGCTCAAAGCATTTTGCCGTTCATTCAGGTCCTGAAAAAGACCGTCACGGCTTTGATGCAATTGCAACACCTCATGACCTTTTCGAAACCTATCTTCCCTCATTTGAAAAAACGGTTAAAGCAGGCGTTGCAGGCGTTATGGGTGCTTATAACCGCACAAACGGTGAGCCTTGCTGTGCACATTCATATTTAACAGGTGAAATTTTAAGAAAGCGTTGGGGGTTTGACGGTTATTTTGTTTCAGACTGCGGTGCTTTACAGGATATTTATGAATTCCATAAATTTGTTGAAACACGTGCAGAGGCTGCAGCAGTTGCTCTTAAAAACTCCTGCGACCTTAACTGCGGTCAGACCTATGATGCTCTTGTAGATGCATACGAGGAAGACCTTATTACAGAAGAGCAGATTACAGAAGCTGCTGAAAGACTTTATATGATACGCTTCCTTTTAGGTGAATTCGAAGAGGTAAGACCCTATTCGGATATTCCCTATTCAAAGCTTGACTGCAAAGAGCATAAAGCCCTTAACCTTAAAGCAGCAGAGCAATGTATTACTCTTCTTAAAAACGACGGTTATTTACCTATTGATAAAAACACGGAAAAGCGTATTGCCATAATAGGTCCTAATGCACTTTCAGTTACTGCCCTTGAAGGTAACTACAACGGTTATGCATCTGAATATATTACAGTAGCCGATGGTATCAGAAGAGTTTTCACCGATGCGGATATTACAGTTGAAAGAGGCTGTAACTACTGCCATGAAAAAATCAATGAGTGGAGCGGCTTCGGTAATATGATAAGCGACGGTATTGCCGCCGCTGCTAACGCAGATATTACTGTTCTTGCGCTCGGTCTTGACTGTTCTATCGAGGGTGAGGACACAGGCTTTGATAACGACTATACCGCTTGCGGTGACAAGAAGAATATTTATCTTCCCAAAACTCAGCAGAAGTTAGCCGAAGCTGTTTGTGACGTATGTGATAACGTTATCGTTGTTATTATGTGCGGTAGCTCAGTTGATTTAGGAAAAAAGGTAAGGAACCATGCAAAAGCTATAATTCACGCTTGGTACCCCGGTTCTCAAGGCGGTCTTGCTATTGCAAAAACAATTTCGGGTGACTCCAACCCCTGCGGTAAAACTCCCGTTACGATTTACGACGGTGAGCATCCCCTTCCCGATTTCACCGACTACAATATGAAAGGCAAAACCTACCGTTTCATTGAGGGTGATGCTCTTTACCCCTTCGGCTTCGGTCTTTCGTATACTAAATTCGCTTACTCAGATTTGAAGCTTATTGAGAAGAATGAAGATACGGTTAAAGTTTCAGTTACTGTTAAAAACGAGGGTAACAGAAGCGGTATCGAAAAAACTCAGGTTTATGCTCAGTTTACTGATTCAAGAACGTACACTCCTCACTTCCAGCTTTGCGGTATTAAATCAACAAATCTCGAAGCAGGCGAAAGTGCTACTCTTGAATTCGAAATTGATACATATTGGCTCAAAGCAACTCTTGAAAACGGTGACAGAGTTACACCCGACGGAAAGATTACTCTTTTTGTTGGCGGTCATCAGCCTGATAAGGTAAGTAACGCTTTACTTGGTTATGAATGTGAGAAAATAGTACTTTAAAATATCAAAAAAGCCTTAACGGATTGACCGTTAAGGCTTTTTATTCTTTTATAATGCGTAGTCCTCGAGAATATTACCTTCTAAATCCTTATGAATAATAGCGTTATCATCAATGATAATATATCCTCTCGGTGTATTTTCTTTTGGGATTGAAACAGAGCCGGGATTCACGTAAAGGATACCGTTTTCGAGCTCTTCAATTTTACTTACGTGAGTGTGACCGTTGAAAAGCACGTCACCCTTTTTTAATTTAGGCAAATTCTGAGGGTTAAGCTTGTGACCGTGGGTTAAGAAAAAGAGTCTTTCTTTATGGTAAAGTATAGCATACTCTGCAAGCACGGGGAAAGATAACACCATATCGTCAACCTCTGCTTCGCAATTACCTCTGACGCAAAGGATTTCATCCTCCATACCGTTAAGAAGAGCTATAACTCCTTTTGGATTATACTCTTCAGGCAAATCGTTTCTCGGCCCGTGGTAAAGCACGTCACCTAAAAGAATAAGCTTGTCGCAATTTTCTTCGTTATATCTCTCAACAAGCTCTTTACAGTACTTTAAAGAGCCGTGAATATCGGATGCAATCAATATTTTCATTAATTATTTCCTCCGATGTTTATTTCAGGCGGTTGCTGAAGCTGAATATACGGTGAAAGAGTTTTTGCAAGGTTGTTTATAGGCATACTCTGTAAAATAACTCTACCGGGACCTTGAACAACTGTATGGAAAATACCCTGACCACCAAATAAAACATTTTTAGCACCGTGAATAGCCTGAACGTCAATAGAGCAAGTTGCACTCATACCTGCAAGATAGCCCGTATTAACAATCATAGACTGACCCTGTGCCAATTCATATTCGCAAGCGTGACCGTCAACTTCAATAAACGCAGTGCCTGTGCCTGAAAGCTTTTGCATAATAAAGCCCTCACCACCGAAAAATCCTGAGCCTAACCTTTTCTGAAAATGAACTGAAAGCTCAACGCCCTCTGTAGCCGCAAGGAAACCGCCCTTTTGAACTATAAAAGGCTCACTTGGTGTAATATTTACAACCTTTATTGAGCCGGGAAAGCTTGAGGAAAAAGCAATCTGCCCCATACCGTTCATTGCAGTATATTTATTTTGGAATATGGAATCACCTGAAAACATTCTGCCTAAAGCCTTACCTATACCGCCTCTTGCAGAGGTATCCATTTTCATATTAGGGCTCATCCAGCTCATACTGCCTCTTTCGGTAATAATGCTTTCGCCCGCCTCAACGTCACAAACAACAACGGGTAATGTTTCGCCCATAATACTGTATCTCATAAAATCAACTCCTTTAAGTGTTAAGGTTTTCCTTAATTTTGAGTATAACACATACTTTAACTTTTGTAAAACAAAAACAGATAAACTTCAAAAATTTGTTTTTTGTTGTAAAAATGTAAATCTGATGATATAATATTCTACAACTAATTATGAAAAGGAGTATTTTTCGTGTCTGATAAAACTAACAAAAAGTATATGAAAAAATCGGAAATTGCCACTTTTGGTATCGGTCTTTTCGGTGTAGCTCTTATGACCGGCTGGATGCCCGATTACACAGCAACATTCTTTGCAGATTTTGCTTTCAAGGGTAAAGGCTTTGATGCCGATACTATGGCCAGTGCAATTTCAATGGTTTTCCTTGTAGCAGGTATTGTCGGTGCAGTTTGTGAGCTTGTTATCGGCTACCTTGTTGACAACACCAGAACAAAATTAGGTAAAGTAAAACCATGGATTGGATTTGGTGTTATCCCCCTCTCCATTATTGCAATGCTGGTATTCGTGGCTCCGAACACCAATAACCAAACAGTTGCAATTGCTTGGATGTTTATAATATATTCTCTTTACACTGCTTTTTCTTGCGCTGTTGAAAGTCCGTCAAACTGTTTCGGCTCCCTTTGTTCTCCTAACCCATCAGAACGTTCAAGTGCTATTTCAATAGCCTCCTTTCTTCGTTCAGTAGGTCAGTCCGGCGGTATGGTTGTTATACTTGTTGTCGGTCTTGTAATGAAAGCCGTAATGGGTGAACAACAGTTTAAAAACGCCGAAGCACAAGGCCTCGACCTTATAATCTCAACTGCTATTTGTGCTTTAGGTCTTATTCTTTTCGTAATGATTTTCTTTACAAACAATCAAGAAAGGGTTCCTTTCACACAAGAAAAGGTTTCTCTTAAAGATGCTGTTAAGGTTGTTTTTACACATAAAAATCTTCTTATGGTTTCTCTTACGAAGCTTTGCGGTTTCGGTAGAGGTGTTTACGGAACAGTATCTCTTTACATAGCAATTTACCTTTTAGGCTCAAAAGATTTAAAGCTTGCTTTACTTCTTCCTATGGGTATCGGTACTGCAGTAGGTACACTTCTTGTAAACATAGTATTAAAGAAATTTTCAACAAAAAAGACTTTTATACTTTTCTGCCTTTACGGTGCATCATCACTTTCAATTTTATTCCTTGTTTCAAAAGGCATAGGCTTTAACAGCACTCTCATAATTCCCTTCCTTATTCTCAATTTCTTCTGCGGTCTTCAGCACGGTAACACAAATGTTACACCTAACATTATGATTGCAGACTGCGTTGATGAAATTGAGTTTAAAACAGGTAAACGTCAAGAGGGTCTTGCGTATGCGGGCTACGGTCTTTTTTCAAAGGTTGCCTCAGCATTTACAAAAGCCCTCGGCCCTTGGCTTCTTTACACCTGGTCGGGATACCTTGCTTCAACAAATGCAAACGTAGCCTATGCAGCACAAACAGATGCAACACTTAACAAAATTCTTATGATATACACAATTATTCCTGCAATTTTTGTTATTCTTCAGGCAGTACCGATTTTCTTCTACGATATGGTAGGCGAAAAGAAAGAGAATATAACAAAAGCACTTATCGAACGCAGAGAAAAAGCCGCACAAACCGCGGTAACAACAGAAGCTTAAGGGGGACGACCGATTATGGCAAAAGATAAAAAAAGTTTTAATACAAAATTATATGCTATAATAGTTTTTTTCCTCGTAGGTGCACTTCTTGCAACAATCACGGTTTCAACGTATAAAAGCAGATACACCGGCTTTAGCCCTGAAAAAACTGCTGTAGCATTCGTACAAAGTATTGTTGACACCGGTGACGGATACAACTCATACAAAAACACTATAATGAGTAAGAACTACAAATACGGTGATTATATAAGAGAATATTATATGTATCCCGTAATATACAGAGAATGTGACTATACCCCCGGTGATGACAGAGCATCTCTTAAAGGCTTTAATGACGAAAGCTATATGAGTGATAAAACTAAAAACGATAACGGTGTATTATCCGGAAAAGTTATTGACACTATGTACTCTTATTACGAAGAGCTCATAGCCGATCTTCACGGTTGGGATAACTACAATGAATTCTTCACCCGTTATTTTGACGAGCTTTGTAAAGTAAGAAAAACAACCTTTGGTGACGATTATATGACCGATGAAATAATGTTCACGGCATTAGAGGCAAACGTTCTTACTTACGGAAAAAGCTTGACCGGTACTGAGGATGTATTTGACTCAAACACAGGGCTTCAGACGAGTGTAAAATCTATCGGTGCTTATGAAAAAGCTTTTGGTGAGAATTGCAAAATCACTTATGAAGCAATTGATACAAAGGATATTGAAGACCTGGATTCATACAAAACCTCGATGAATTCAAGTGCTCTTGAAACCTATAAAATATCTATTGATGATATAAAAGCTGCTAAAGAGATTACCGTTGAGGTAAATGTCAACGGTGAATCGGTAGCAAAGCAAAAAGTAAATGTTGTTTTGATAAAATCCACTTGGTACGTTGATAACACCTCGTTAGACACTAAGCTTCTTTACAGCATTGCAGATTAATATACATAAAAAGTCTGAAAGGCACAAAGCCTTTCAGACTTTTTCATTTTTACTTTGCCTCTTTCTCATTCTTCCCCAATTTATAAAGCCGTAAAAATCATTTATGAAAAAAATAATAAAACAAATTATCATAGGGGCATTTTCAGGCTCAGCTATACTTGCAAGAATCCAAAGAATTATTAAAACAACATCATTACCTGCATACGCTAATGCATAATAAGGATTCCTCAAAAAAGTTAAGCCTGATGCAAGAAAGCTTGTTGCTATTGAAACGGTACTAAAAAACAAATTCGGTGTGTCAAAAGCTTTTAGTATAAAATAAAAAGCGAAAGTTACAACAAAGGTTAAGCTCCATAAGATGACACAACCTTTCCGTGTCAA
>JAGBCU010000022.1 GCA_017937865.1 Clostridia bacterium
ATATTCTTTAATATTCAGTGCTCTTTTTTCAGTTCCGGGGGTTGTTTTTCTGCTCGTTTCTCAGGTTTTCTTGTTTTAAAAAAGAATATAAAAATATTTTTAGGGAAATATAAAAAAAGTATTGACATTTTCAAAAAGTGAGAGTATAATAACTCACGTTCTTAGCGGGATAGTGTAACGGTAGCACGACAGACTCTGACTCTGTTTGTTGGGGTTCGAATCCCTATCCCGCTGCCAAAATCGACAAGTTTCGACAGAAGCTTGTCGATTTTACTTTTTCACTATTAACTCTTCACTTTTCACTATTCTCTTTAAGTCGATTTTGGCAAGTAATAAGTAATAGTGAATAGTGAAGAAATATTTTGCAAGGCATTGCCTTGCTCTTTTTGTTTTTGAGTGATATAATTTGAAAAGGCGGTGGGAAAATGGAAGCAAGCAAATCTGCAGACAAACAATATAAATTTATGACTGAAACACCGGTAGGCGCTTTAATAATAAAACTCGGTATACCTACTACTATAAGTATGCTTATTACAAATATATATAATATGGCTGATACTTATTTTGTCGGCACTCTCGGTACAAGCGCCAGCGGTGCTGTTGGCATTGTTTTCGGTCTTATGGCGGTAATTCAAGCGGTAGGCTTTATGCTGGGTCACGGTGCAGGAAGTATTATTTCACGAAAATTAGGTGCCAAGGATACCGAAACCGCAAATTACGTTGCTTCAACCTCTTTTTTCACTTCTTTAATAGCAGGTCTTGTTATAACTGTTTTCGGTCTTTTGTTTTCAACGCCGTTTTTACGCCTTTTAGGAAGCACCGATACAATTCTTCCGTATGCCAAGGACTATGCTTTATGGATTCTTCTTGCAGCCCCAATTACAATGACAAGCTTCGTGCTTAATAATATTCTTCGCTACGAGGGTAAAGCTGCTCTTGCTATGATAGGTCTTACAACGGGCGGTATTCTTAATATATTCGGTGATTTTCTTCTTATAAGAGTATTCGATATGGGTATACAAGGCGCAGGTATTTCTACCGCTGTTTCTCAGCTTATAAGCTTTTTTATTCTTTTAAGTATGTTTTTAAGAGGCAAAACCCAAAGCAGACTTTCATTTGATTGCTTTAAAAACGGTGTGAAGAATTTACCGTCAATTTGCTCTACAGGCTTTCCCAGTCTTATGCGACAAGGTCTCTCAAGCGTTTCAACAATGCTTCTTAATAATGCTGCGGGGCTCTACGGTGACGCCGCTGTTGCAGGTATGACTATAGTAAACAGAATCTGTTTCTTTATATTTGCCGTAGGTTTAGGTATAGGTCAAGGCTTTCAGCCCGTTTGCTCCTTCAATTACGGTGCAAAAAAATTCAAAAGAGTTAAGAAAGGCTTTTTCTTCACCTGGGGAGTAGGCGAAGTGCTTTTAAGCATTCTTGCGGTTGTAGGCCTTTTGTTAAGCGACCACCTTGTAGGCATTTTCAGAGATGACCCACTTGTTATTGAGATTGGCTCTTTTGCTCTTAAAGCCCAACTTATAGCATTGTTTTTTCAACCCTTGAGCATTTGTAGCAATATGATGTTTCAAAGCATTGGTAAAAATAAAACTGCTACCTTTTTATCGGCATTAAGAAGCGGTCTTGTTTTTATTCCCGTGCTTCTTATCTCATCAAGGGTAATCGGATTAACGGGTATTCAAATCTCACAAACGATAACAGACGTAATAACATTCATTGTTTCGTTTCCGTTTATGGTGGCTTTTTTCAAGAATATGAAGAAGGATGAGGTTGAAGTGAATTAAGTTATAAGTCGCCGGTGTTCGTCTTGCTCACGCATCAAGTTGCAAATGGAAAATGGCAAGTGGCAAATTTCGGGTCTGCGACGCTATTTTAAATATTAAGTGAGTAATAACAGATTTAATAATTGAGAAGCCTCCATGTGCGAATCATATGGAGATAGACCTATCTTCGATTAATAAAGAGTTAACAGACAGTATATTTCGCGTGATATACTGTCTGTTATTTATTTGCTGAAGCGGAATGCGGTGGGGAGTTCGAGTCTCTCTCGAAAAAGTAAGTTTATCTAAAACAAAAAGACACCCTATTGGATGTCTTCTTTTTTATGGCGCAGAAGGAGAGACTCGCAAGGCTCTGCCTTACGTTTGCTACGCAAACACCGATTATGTTCGGCTTCGCCGAGGGAGTTCGAGTCTCTCTCGAAAAAGTAAGTTTATCTAAAACAAAAAGACACCCTATTGGATGTCTTCTTTTTCATGGCGCAGAAGGAGAGACTCGAACTCTCGCGCCGGTTTCCCGACCTACGCCCTTAGCAGGGGCGCCTCGTCACCAACTTGAGTACTTCTGCATTGGTAACTGAGAAACAGTTATTTAGTTGTCCTCGATAGAGGTGGCGCAGAGAGTGGGATTCGAACCCACGGTACGTTGCCGTACGACGGTTTTCAAGACCGTTCCGTTATAACCACTTCGGTATCTCTGCATTTGATAGCCTTGATATATTATCATATGGAAATCAAAATGTCAACCGGTTTTTTTATCTTTTTTAAAAAAATCCCCAAAAAATTGGGGATTTTAAATTGGAAAAGTTGTTGTGATGCAAAAACAACTGTTTTTAAATACTCGGGCAAAGATTTTGCCGTTGTGTGCTTTGACAATTGCTTTCGCAACTGAAAGACCGATTCCGTGTCCTCCTGTTTCGGAGTTCCTTGACACGTCTGTTCTGTAAAATCTGTCAAAAATTTTTGAAATGCTATCACTGTTAATTCCGTTTACGGCTTCATTTGTAACTGAAAAAACAATGTTTTTATTTTGCTTTGTTAATTCAATTTTTATTACGGAATTCTTAGGTGAATATTTCAAAGCATTATCTAAAAGTATCGAGGTTAGTTGCTCTATCGCTTGTGAATTCCCGTTTATTGACAACATAGGTTGAATATTTATGTCTAATTCTTTGCTTTGTGAAAAGGCGAGTGATTTGAAATCATTTACCGTGTCTTCTATAATTTCAGATAAAGGAATGGCGACTTTTTGAATGTTTTCTTGAGTTTCTTCCATTCTTGTCAGCATAATTAAGTTATCTGTAAGCTCTTTAAGCTTTTTTGATTGTTTGCTGATATCTTCAAGACATTCATTTTTGCCTATATCCATTTCTAAAACGTCAACGTTTGCACTTATTATTGTCAACGGTGTTTTTATTTCATGTCCTGCATCCGTGATGAATCGTTTTTGCTTTTCATAGCTTTCTGCGATAGGTTTAATAATTTTACCCGAAATAAAAACAAATATAACAAAAACAATAGCGAATCCCGATAACGCCATAAGTATACTTGTAAAAAGATAATTGTAGAAATCGTCAATCTTTCTTCCGCAATCAAGGAAGGTGATACGTGTTTCTGTATTTTCAACAGTAATATTGTATCTGTACTTATCTTTGAAGCCGTGTTCTTTATTATCAGAGATAACCTCTTGAGCGTATTGTACCGCTGCTTCGGTATCAATGGCTGCGATTTTACCTGTGTCTGTTAGAATTACTGAACCGTCTTTGTCCAAAAGTACGGAAAAATATCTTGATTCGTGTGGGAGTTCGGGAGAAAATTCGAAGGGCATAGGTTGCTTTTTGTTTGGGTCAAAATCAGGAAACATTCCTTTGTTTTGCGATAATAAAGATAATATCATATCTGCATCTTTTATTAATGCATTATAATTCAAAAGATTCAATCCCGTAACTATAAGACTCAACAGTAAAAAAAGCGATGCCATAGAAAGAGCAATAATTTTAATTTTGAGCTTTTTAATCATACTTTTTTCTCCAATGAATATCCTGCGTTTCGCGAAGCTTTTATGAGTAAATCTGCATCAAGTGCTGTTAGCTTTTTACGTAAATATGAAATATACACCCAAACTACGCTTATGTCAGCTTCAGTGTCAAAGCCCCAAATTTTTTCCATGAATTTTTCTGTGGAAATAATGTGATTTGGATTGGTTATCAGGATTTCGATAATTTGGAATTCTTTGTTGGTTAGCTTTAAGCTTCCGTTGGGTCCTGATAATTCAAATGTAGCTCTATTTAGATTGATGTTACCGAAAGAGATAACTGAATCAACTTCAGTCTTTGTTCGGGTTATTGCTCTAATTGCAGCTAAAAGTTCTTTTGAGTCAAAAGGTTTGGTGAGGTAATAGTTTGCACCGCTATCAAGTCCCAGTACTTTGTCATCTGTTTCGGATTTTGCCGTAAGAATAAGAACGGGAATGTTGTTTCCGTTTGCTCTTATTTGCTTTAAAACAGATATGCCATCCATTTTAGGCATCATAATGTCTAAAACTGCAACGTCATAATTACCCGCCTTTAAATATTCTAAAGCATCTGTGCCGTTGTAAACCGCATCTACCGAGCAACTATTTTTTTCGAAAAGCTTGACAAGGACTCTTGAAAGAGCTTTTTCGTCTTCGGCTAATAAAATTCTCATAATAAACTCCCGGATATTTAATTTCATTATATTATAGCATACATTTTAAAAATTAAATATAACTTAAAAATTAATTATAAAATTTTTTAGTTAAATTAAGCTTTTTGTGATAATGTTTTTTGCAGAAGGGAGGCATCAAATTGCCGTTTCAAAGTGTTTTTAAAAGATATGAATTAAAGTTTATTCTTGATAAACATCAAAAAGAAAATATTCTATCTGCTATGGAGCCTTATATGGAGAAGGATAAATACGGCAGAACTACTATATGCAACGTGTATTTTGATACAAATGATTACCGTCTTATAAGACGGTCGATTGAAAAACCTGTATATAAAGAAAAATTACGTGTGAGAAAATATGTAGGTAAGAACTCCAATGAAAATGTATTTGTCGAGTTGAAAAAGAAATATAAAAAAGTAGTTTACAAAAGAAGGCTTTGTATGAATGAGGAGAAAGCTTTTTTGTGGCTTATGGGTGAACAAGAACTTGATGATAGCTCTCAGATTGCAAAAGAAATAAAGTATTTTTTAAGCTATTATTCTAATCTAAAGCCTGCAGTTTTTCTTTCGTATGAAAGAGAAGCGTATTATTCAAAGGATGAGTCGGATTTTCGGGTGACTTTCGATGAGAATATATTAACAAGAGATTATAATTTTTCTTTTAAAGAGGGAGCGTACGGTGATTACGTTTTACCTCGAGATAAAGTGCTTATGGAAATTAAATGCTCAAGTGGAATTCCTTTATGGATGACGAGTGCTCTGTCAAAAGAAAAAATATATAAAACTTCTTTTTCAAAATACGGTACTGCCTACAGTACGAAAATTTTCCCGAAAATAAACGGAGGTATTCAAAATGATTGAATCAATTTTTAAAGGCTTGTTTGACAGCGAACTGACGACTGTAATTAGCGTTTCAGATTTTCTTTTATGCTTAGGTGTTTCTTTGGTGTTAGGTCTTGTGTTATGCGGAGGGTATATGTACAAAACGCGTTATACAAAGAGTTTTGTGGTTACCCTTTCGCTTTTGCCTGCAGTAGTTTGTGTTGTCATTATGATGGTTAACGGCAATATCGGTGCCGGCGTTGCAGTTGCAGGTGCTTTCAGTCTTGTAAGATTTCGTTCTGTTCCCGGTACCGCAAAAGAAATAGGAACGTTGTTTCTTGCTATGGGAACAGGGCTTGTTGCAGGTATGGGTTACCTTGCGTATGCAGCTTTGTTTGCTGTTGTGATGAGTATAATTTTCGTGCTTTTTAACCGTTTAGATTTTGGTACTGAGAAAAACGCAAAAATCTATAAAACGGTGAACGTTACTATACCCGAAGATCTTGATTACACAAATGTGTTCGAGGAGGTCCTTAAAAAATATGCAAGCTCTTATGAGCTTGTAAAGGTTAAAACAACAAATATGGGTAGTATGTTCAGACTTACTTATAACGTGGTTCTAAAAGAGTCTGCAAACGAAAAAGAAATGATAGACGAGCTAAGGTGCAGAAACGGTAATCTTGAAATAACTGTATCTAAACAAGATACAACGGTAACGGAGTTGTGATTATGAAAAAGACAGTTTCTATTATAGTGGTTTTGGCTTTTTTGCTTTCTGCTTTTAGCGGATGTACCACAAATGACGGTAGTACCGTGCAGTCGGATAGTACATCAGAGAATCAGACGGTTCAAGTAACGGATGCAAGCTTTGATAATAGTGATGCTGATATGTTTTCCGACAGGGATTTTGAGGTTGGGTATGGTGAAAGCAGTTGTGTCAATATTGTATTTTCGGGTGATAGTGTTACAGCAACTTCTGACAGTGTGAAAATTATAGGTTCAACCGTAACTCTTACCGAAGAAGCTGATTACGTCTTGAGCGGTAAACTCAATGACGGAAGTGTTATTGTAAACTCTCAGGATACTTCAAAGCTGCATTTAGTTTTTAACGGTGTGAATATCAATTCATCAGATTCAGCACCTTTAAATATTATCAATGCAGATAAAGTTTTTGTTACTTTAGTTGAAGGTACTCAAAACACCTTATCAAACGGCGGGGAGTTTAAAACAACTGATGAAAGTAATATTGACGGTGTTATTTTTTCAAAAAGTGATATTACTTTTAACGGTAGTGGAAGCCTTGAAATAACGTCACCCGCAGGGAACGGTATAGTTGGAAAAGATGACCTTGTCATTACAAGCGGTAATTATACGGTTAACTGTGCTTCTCACGGGTTGGATGCTAATGATAGCGTGAGAATAGCAAACGCAAATATTACCGTTGATTCCGGTAAGGACGGTATTCATTGTGAAAATTCTGAAGATGGCGAGTTGGGCTATGTATATTTTTCAAGCGGAACCTTTAAAGCAGAAGCAGAGGGTGATGGGATAAGTGCAAGCAACTACGTTCATATAAAAAATGGCTTGTTTGATATTTTAGCCGGTGGCGGCAGTGAAAACGGTTCAAAGCAAAGCTCGGATAACTACGGCGGTTTTATGGGCGGCGGTCATGGCGGTATGGATGTCGGCGGACCTAACGGTATGGGTGGAATGAACAGACCGATGTCATTCACAGATGCAACATCCGACACTGATACTTATACAGATGAAAGTACAAGTATGAAAGGAATTAAATCCTCGGGAAGTATGCTTATAGAAAACGGCGATTTTAATATAAATTCTGCTGACGATGCAGTTCATTCAAATCTTTCCGTAACTGTTAACGGCGGTACTTTTCAGGTTGCTTCAGGTGATGACGGTTTTCATGCGGACGAAAACCTTACAATATATTCGGGTGTAATTAACATTACTGAATGTTATGAGGGCTTGGAAGCACTTAACGTTAATGTTGCAGGAGGAGATATTAAGCTTAAAGCAACTGATGACGGCTTGAATGCGGCGGGTGGTACCGACTCAAGCGGAACAGGGGGTAGAGGCGGTGATATGTTTGGTGGCCCCGGTGGTATGATGGGTGGTAACGGCTCTTCAAACGGAAGTGTGGTAATATCCGGCGGTACGTTATATATCAATTCTTCGGGTGACGGAATTGATGCTAACGGGACTTTAGAAATTTCAGGCGGTTACACCACAGTAGTAGGTCCTACTCAAGGCGATACCGCTACACTTGATTATGATAAGAGTGCAACAATATCAGGCGGTACGTTTATTGGTACGGGTGCATCCGGTATGGCTCAAACCTTCAGTCAATCCTCTCAAGGTGTAATTTCGTTAAGCGTAGGAAATCAGTCGGCAGGAACAATAATTAATCTGAAAGATTCTGACGGAGCAACAATGATGACATATTCACCCGAGCTTTCTTTTGCTGTTCTTATAATCAGTAGTCCGGATATTATTTCAGGTGAAACATACACCGTTGAAATCGGTTCATACTCAGGTGAATTTCAAGCACAGTAACAGAAATTTATCGCAATTCGCTTTAATAGCGGATTGCGATTTTTTGTATAGTAAAACCACGCGTTAGACGCGTGGTTCAGTTAAATTATATAGATGAAACAAGAATAAAAAGAAAACTCCTTCGTGATATAATGGAGTTGCGGTCTGCCAACTGCAACAAAAAAGTACGAAGGAGTGTGC
>JAGBCU010000023.1 GCA_017937865.1 Clostridia bacterium
GGTTTCACGACGTTCGAGGACTCACGTCGAGAACTCTCCACCGCCCGAAAAACTTTATTTTAACAAAAAATCATTGGCACGAATTTTACTTTTTCTTAAAAACAACAAAACCAAAGGCGGTCCCCCTCTCTTCGAAGAGAGGTACACCGCCTTTTAAAATTTGTTCTGTTAGTAAGTTAATTGCTCCCTATGAAGCATCTGGCATCTGGCATCTACATTTCGCACTTCGCATTCCGCACTTAACTTGCCATTTGCAATTTGCAACTTGGTGAAGCATCTGGCATCTGGCATCTAAATTTATTTTCTCGTCTTATTATAAATCTTCGATTTAATGCTATCAACAAGTGAAAGCTTGTTGCTTTCGGTTACCTTTAATTCGTCAAGTGAATAACCCTTTAAACTAAACTCTGCCTTGTCGCTTTCGTAAAGGTCAACTATGCTGCCGTCAGAAAGCTCCGTAATGCAAGAGTATACGTAAGAAAACGGGTTTAAGCTGTCGGTAACCTTCTTGTTGTATTTCCATTCAACCTTGTTGCTTTCGTCATAAAGACCGATTTTTATTACGCCGAGCTTTCTTTTATTGGTTGAGGGACAAGCTAAAATTATTGCATCCTTACCGTCTATTTTCTTGCTGTAATTTATAACTGAGAACATACAGTTTGAGCAGTAACCCAAAGCTTTATCAATAGTGTAGCTGCTCCAGGTTTCACCGTAGTCGGTGGAGTCGGTATAGCTTATATAACCTGCAATATTTCTTGAATACATTCTTAAAACGCCGTTGTTAAGAAGAGCAAATTGACTTTCAGAGCTTTTACCTGCAAGACCTACCTGATTTGCTTTCTTTGAGCGTTTCCAGTTTTCACCGTCGTCAGTATAAATAACGCTTGTGTATTCTCTTGCGTCATTGTTGTCGTAAACAGAGAATATAACTCTCTGCTTGCCGTCTTTTTCAATACAGATACCAACACCGGGAGAAAAGCCCGTAAAGCCTTTGGAGCCTATTTCAAGGTTAAGGATTTTACCCTCAGACCAGCTTTCACCGTTATCAAAGCTTTTTCTTACCCAAAGGTAATAGGTGGGGTAAATTTTGATAGGTGCATAAGCATAAAAGATATTTGCAATTACGTCGTTATCGTTCAAAGAGCCGTCTTTATTCATCTGCTTTATTAAAACGGGGGAGTATTCCTCGCCGTTTTTCTCATAAATGTTATAGAACCTGTCTACAAAATAATTTTTGTAGCTTGAGTTATCGGAAAATCTTAAAACGGGGGCGAAGCCATCTTCATTGAAATTATCAACGTAATAAGGATAATGCTTTTTATCAAGGGTTGTGCTTTCTGCTTTTTCATGGCTTGTTTTGTCGCAAAGGGCAAGCTTCCCGTCAATATAGCCGTTACCCTTGCCGTATGTACCTGCACTCCAAAGTCCCATATACGCAGGACAAGCATCGCAAACGTGATAAACAACACCGTCTTTATCCTGACACATTGCAGAATCGCAAAAAGAAGCGGAGGTTGGTACCGCTTTTGTGTGGTCACAGTCTTCCATATCGTTGAAGTGATTAACCCAGACAACGTCGGACCAGGTTTGGCAGTTGTCGTCGGAATAACGTATAACAGTTTCAATGTTAGCGGGGTCGTCAGTACCGTTGCCGTATCTTATATCACCGCCTGCAATAACTCTGCCGTTTTTTAGAGTGAGTATTGAGGGAATACGAAACAGTTTGCTGTTTCCTGTACCCGCTGAATAAGGGTTTGTAAAATTAGTCATTTTTAATCACCTTTAATTTAATCAAATTTAATCAAACAATTCTGAACGTCTTAACCTCAAAGGGTGTAACGTTGAAGGTAAGCTTGTTGCCGTTTGCAGTAATTTCTTTTTCGTCAACCTCCATAAGGTTACATTCGTAAGCCTTTGTAAAGGGTAAGTTAATTGTAAGAGTTCTTTCACCGCGGACTCTTCTGCTCTGGTAAACTCTTACGATAATACCGTTACCGTCCTGAGCTTGTTTTACCGCATCAATAACAATGTCGTCATTGTCGCAATTAATATAGCTCTTGCTTTCGGGAAGTGAACCAACTTTTGCAGAAACGTGGATTGCGTTAAGAGGACAGTTAAGCGAGAATGCCTCTTTAACAGTACCGCCTGTCTGCCAGGTGCCACTATGGGGATAGTAAGAATAAGTAAATGAATGATAACCTAAATCGCCGTATCTGTCGGGTGTTGTGGGTGCACGAAGAAGAGTAATTCTCATTCTGTTATCAAGAATATCGTAGCCGTATTTGCAATCGTTGAGAATACTTACACCGTAGTCGCCTTCGGAAAGGTCTGCCCATTTATGAGCACATTGCTCAAAGCGAGCCGCATCAAAGGATGAATTTCGGTGGGTGGGGCGTTTAATTGCACCGTGAGCTGCTTCAAAGGTAGCTTCTGTGTTAAGCACGTTTACGTCGAAAGCGGCCTTCATAACCTTGTCGCGTTCCTGCCAGTCAACCTCTGTTTCAAAAATTAACTGTCTGCTGCCTGCGTAAAGGATAATATTCTGTGAAATAGTTGATTTGTTAAATTTTCTTACAACCTTAAGAACTGCTCTTACGGGTGAACATTCAGTAATTTCAACACTTTCTGCTTTTTCAAGCACCCATTTTTTCTTTTCGTAGTTTTGTTCAAGGTTCCAGGCAGTTTCGTGAATACATTTGTCAATAAAAATTGTAATCAAGTTACCCTTACCGTCAAGAGTTTCACGGTTGTTTTCTTTATCGAAAATTGAGGTAAGAATACCGTTTTCGTCATAAGTAACCTTAAGTATTTCGTTTTCAATGATACCGTTGCCGATTTTTACGTTTTCTTTTGCTTCGGCGGTTTCCTCAAAAGCAAAGAATTTGTAGCCCATAGGCGGAACCTTATCGGCAATAAACTCGGTGTATTCCTCACCGTCTTTCGTAAACGTTCTTGAAAGAGCACCAATCTTTTTATTGCCCTTGAATGTAACGGGTGCAGTAACCTCGTTTGAAATCATATTCCAAACAACAACACCGTCTTTTTCTGCGGTAATGTTTGCAGTAATACCCTCAAGTGCCGAGCAATAAATTTCGTTGCCCTCTTTTTCAAGCTTTGCAAAATCGGGTCGGCAATCCTCCATAGCCTCGTGGATAGAAGTGCCGGGAAGAATATCGTGGAACTGATTTTTGAGGAATAAAAGCCAAAGATTTTGTAATCTTTCAATATCGTAACCGCCACCGAAAACTCCTGCCATTTCGCAACGGCTTAAACGGAACTCATTTTTACGGTTGCCTTTTTTAATAAAGCCTTGGCTTGTGTATGTACCTCTGTGGTTTTCGTAGTAAAGCTCGTCGCAGTATGTGGGGAGCTCGTCTCGGATTTTCTCTGCTTCAGCAAAGAATTCCTGCGGATGACCCATTCTCGTTTTGGGAAGACCGGGGAAGTTTTTAAGACGTTTTGCGTTTTCTAACATTCTGTAGGTGCTTCCTCCGCCACCGTCACCGTAGCCGAACATACCGAAGCCTGTCTTTAAAACGTGTTTTAAATCGTTGTTAAATGAAGCATCGCAAACTTGTTTAGGGTCATAATGACCTTGGTAGTGAGAACGCTGATTTAAAGCGAGAATTTCAGAACCGTCAGAGCCCTTCCACTTGAAAAGTGTATGTGGGAAACGGTTAGTATCCTGATTAATAAGCTTTGTTGTAATAAAATATTTCATACCGCTCTTTTTGATAATCTGCGGTAAAGCGTATGAAAAGCCGAAGCAGTCGGGTAGCCAATATGTATCAGAAGAAACGCCGAATTCTTTGAGGAAAAATTCTCTTCCGTAAAGAAGCTGACGAATCATACTTTCGCCCGAAGCGATATTTGTATCACATTCAACCCAGGTGTTACCAACGATATTCCATTGACCGTTTTTAACCTTTTCTTTGATTCTTTCGTAAAGCTCGGGGTAATTCTTTTTAATCATATCGTAGGCGATAGCCTGACTTTGTGTGAAAGTAAATTCGGGGTAAACGTCCATAAGAGCAAGGTTATTTGCGAATGTTCTTGCACTCTTTCTTTCTGTTTCCTGAACTCTCCAGAGCCAAGCAATATCAATATGACTATGACCGTCAAAGATAACCTCTGAGGGTGCGGTGTATTCAATTTCTGCAAGCTTTTTATCAAAATGCTCACAAGCGATTGCAATAGATTTTCTTGTTTCATCCTCGGGGAAATCAAAGTCCACAAGGTGAAGAGAATCGTCAAGCACCTTATAAACGCTTTCTCTTATAAATTCATCTTTAATGCAGGGGAGAGCATCCCAGGCAGTAACGCAGTTAAGATAAAATTTTTCGCATATTTTATCAACAGCGGCAAAGCTTGCGAATTTGAGAGTGTATTCGCATTCTTTAGCGCCGTCCATTGCCATATCACAAAAGCCTGCCGAATCAACGCAAGCCTCAAGCTCAATTTCCATAGGCTCGCCGAAGGTGAGAAAATTCTCTGTGATATTAACAGTTTCTCTTCCAACCCAACCGCTTTTTTCTCTTGATGAAACGGAGTTTGCAATTTTGCCGTTTATTCTTATGAGAATTTCACCGCCGAAATCAAGGTTAAGGTAAACCTTTTCACCCTTGAAGCTTTCGGGAAGAGTAACCTGTGTTTTGAAAATTCTTGCACAGTCGTAGCGTGCAAGCCAGTGGTCACCCAATTTAAGAGTTTCTTTAGTTTCGGGGCGGAATTCGTGCTTACCCTCACCGAGATAATCACCGTCATAGGTTTCCCAAACGGGCATATCAACCTTTTCTTTAACGCAGTATTTGTTTAACTGCTTGAGCATATCAAATAAAACCCCTTGTTTAGGTGTTTTCATAATATCAACTCCTGATTTTACAAAGTTTTTCAATACACAATAATAATATCATATACACGAAAATCGGGCAACAAAAGAATGCAAAAAACAAGGGTTAAAATATACCAAAAATTACCGCAATTAATTGTAGGTATTGATAAAATAAATGGCAAATTGCAAGTGGCAAGTGGCAAATTAAGGATCTGCGACGCTATTATATAAGCTTCGCGGGGAGGAGATAACTTTATTAACAAATAATGAATTTATAAATGCGGTGTACCTCTCTTGTGAAGAGAGGGGGACCGACACGTAGCAAGGCGGAGTGTTGGTGGAGAGTTATAGTGCTGTAAGGCACGTATAATAAAATTTTTTACCTATTTTTTTATGACAAGTGGAAAACAGCAAATTTAGGAGCTGTAACGCTGTTATAAAGCTTCTCAATGTCTGATTTGTAAATTCTTTTTACATTTATTTACTTATAAGATTTTCTATGATATAATATACTATCAATCTGCGAATAATAACGATTAAGAAAGGAGCAAGAGTATATGGCGGATAAGTTTATTTTACATTCTGATTATAAGCCTACGGGCGATCAACCTGAAGCTATTGAAAAGCTTGTTGACGGTGTTAATAAAGGCTATATGGAGCAGACCCTTTTAGGTGTTACGGGTTCGGGTAAAACCTTTACTATGGCAAATGTTATTGAAAAGCTTAACCGACCTACCCTCGTTCTTGCTCACAATAAAACTCTTGCCGCACAGCTTTGCTCGGAATTTAAAGAGTTTTTTCCTGAAAACGCGGTTGAGTATTTTGTTTCCTATTACGATTACTATCAACCCGAAGCGTATATCCCTACAACTGATACTTACATTGAAAAAGACAGTGCCGTAAACGATGAAATCGATAAATTGCGTCACTCGGCAACTTCGGCACTTTCTGAAAGACGCGATGTAATTATCGTTGCAAGTGTTTCCTGTATTTACACTCTCGGTGACCCGATTGACTATCGCAGTATGGTTATTTCACTTCGCACGGGTATGCAAAAGGACCGTGACGAGCTTATAGCAAAGCTTGTTGATATTCAGTATGAAAGAAATGATATAAGCTTTGTAAGAAATAAATTCAGAGTAAAAGGGGATACCGTTGAAATTTTCCCCGTTTATTCCTCTGATACCGCTTACAGAATTGAGTTTTTCGGTGATGAAATTGATAGGATTTCAGAGATAAATCCTCTTACGGGTGAGGTTAAATGCACCCGTAGTCACGTTGCGATTTACCCTGCATCCCATTACGTTGTTGAGCACGATAAAATGGAAAAAGCCCTTGAGAATATTTACAACGAGATGGAAGAAACCGTTGAGAAATTCAAATCAGAGGGTAAGCTTTTAGAGGCTCAAAGAATTCAGCAACGTACTCTTTACGATATAGAAATGCTTCGCGAAACGGGCTTTTGTAAGGGTATAGAAAACTATTCGAGAGTTATGTCGGGAAGGAAACCGGGTACTGCTCCCTTTACGCTTCTTGATTATTTCCCCGATGACTTTATTTTGTTCGTTGATGAATCTCACGTTACTCTTCCACAAGTCAGAGGTATGTTCGGCGGTGACCGCTCAAGAAAAGAAAGCCTTGTTAATTTCGGCTTCCGTTTACCGTCGGCTTTTGATAACCGCCCGCTTAAATTTGATGAGTTTTACGGCAAAACTCATCAGAAGATTTTCGTTAGTGCAACCCCCGGTGACCTTGAAAAAGAAAAAAGCTCGCAAATCGCCGAGCAGGTTATTCGTCCTACGGGACTTCTTGACCCCGAAATCAGTGTAAGACCTACCGAGGGGCAGATTGATGACCTGATATCCGAAATCAATATGAGGGTTGAGCGTGACGAAAGAGTTCTCGTTACAACTCTTACAAGGAAAATGGCAGAGGACCTTACCGATTATCTTACAAATTACGGAATCAAAGTCCGTTATATGCATTACGACGTTGATACAATTGAACGAATGGAGCTTATAAGAGATTTAAGATTGAAAGAGTTTGACGTGCTTGTAGGCATCAACCTTTTAAGAGAGGGGCTTGATATTCCCGAGGTTTCATTAGTAGCAATTTTAGATGCAGATAAAGAGGGCTTTTTACGAAGCGAAACCTCGCTTATACAGACTATCGGCAGAGCCGCCCGTAACTCAAACGGTCAGGTAATTATGTACGCCGATACGGTAACGGGCTCAATGGAAAGAGCTATTACCGAAACCTATCGCAGACGTGAAAAGCAAATGAAATACAACGAAGAAAACGGAATAATCCCCGAAACAATCAAGAAAGACGTCAGGGATATTCTTGAAATAAGCTCAAAAGATAACGTTCAGGAAAAGATTGTAAAACGTAAGCTTTCTGCAAAGGAAAAGAATGAGCTTATTGAACGCCTTACAAAAGAAATGAAAGCGGCTGCAAAGCTTCTTGAATTTGAACACGCCGCATATCTTCGTGATCAGATACAAAAATTAAAAGGATAAAAGCATGGAAAAAAACATTATTGTTAAAGGTGCAAGAGAGCATAACTTAAAAAACGTAAGTGTAGAAATTCCCCGTGATAAGCTTGTTGTTTTTACGGGCCTTTCGGGGTCGGGTAAATCCTCTCTTGCTTTTGATACTATTTACGCCGAGGGGCAAAGACGTTATATGGAAAGCCTTTCCTCGTATGCCCGTCAGTTTTTGGGTATTATGGAAAAGCCTGACGTTGACAGTATAGACGGTCTTTCACCCGCAATTTCAATAGACCAGAAAACCACCTCTAAAAACCCACGTTCAACAGTAGGTACAGTAACTGAAATTTACGACTATCTTCGTCTTTTATATGCAAGAATAGGTGTGCCTCACTGTCCCGTTTGCGGTAAAGAGATTAAGCAACAGTCTATTGACCAGATAGTTGATAAAATTCTCGAATTAGACGAGGGTACAAAGTTTCAGGTTTTAGCACCTATTGCAAAGGGCAAAAAAGGTGAGTTCCAAAAAGAGCTTGAGGGTGCTTCTAAATCAGGCTATTCAAGAGTAAGAATTGACGGAATCGTTTACGACCTTTCCGAAAAGATTAAGCTTGAAAAGAATATAAAGCATAATATCGAAATAATTGTAGACCGTCTTGTAATGAAAGAGGGGATAACCTCCCGTCTTACCGATTCTCTCGAAGCTGCGTTTTCGCTTACCGAGGGTACCGTTGTTATTGACGTTATAGGCGGTGAAGAAATTTTATTTTCACAGAATTTTGCCTGTCCCGAGCACGGCTCTTGTATGGATGAATTAGAGCCCCGAATGTTTTCATTTAACAATCCCTTCGGTGCTTGCCCTACTTGCTCGGGCTTAAGTGTTTTTATGAGAGTTTCCGAGGATTTACTCGTTCCAAACAGAAAGCTTTCAATCAAAGACGGTGCTATAAAAGGCTGCGGTTGGGGTAAGTCGGATGCGAGTACAATAGCAGGTATGTATTATAATGCTCTTGCAGAGAAATATAATTTCACTCTTGATACGCCCTTTAATAAAATCCCTCCCGAGGGGCAGAAAGCAATATTCTACGGCACAAACGGTGAGCGTATAAAAATGGTGCGTGAAAATGAGTACGGTAGCGGTACTTATATGACCGATTTTGAGGGCATAGTTAATAACCTTGAAAGAAGATATAAAGAAACTACAAGCGACTGGTCAAGGCGTGAAATTGAACAGTATATGACCACTTGCGATTGCCCCGATTGTAAAGGTGCAAGGCTTAAACCTGCTTCTCTTGCCGTTACTGTAGGCGGTAAAAATATTAAAGAATTTACCGATATGTCAATAGGCGACGAGCTTAAGTTTATAGAAGAGCTTGAGCTTTCCGAAAAGGATAAGCTTATCGGAAAGCAGATTATAAAAGAGATTCGTTCAAGACTCTCTTTCCTTTGTAACGTTGGTCTTGATTACCTTACTCTTTCCCGTTCATCAGGAACTCTTTCGGGCGGTGAAAGTCAGCGAATAAGACTTGCAACTCAGATAGGCTCATCTCTTATGGGCGTTTTATATATTCTTGATGAGCCCAGCATCGGACTTCATCAAAGAGATAACGAAAAATTGTTACAGTCACTTAAAAATCTTCGTGATTTAGGTAATACGCTTATCGTGGTTGAGCACGATGAAGATACTATGAATGCCGCCGATTTCATTGTTGACGTTGGCGTTGGTGCAGGTGTTCACGGTGGCGAAATTATCTGTGCAGGCACGGTTGATGAAATCAAAAAATGTGAGCGTTCCGTAACGGGTCAGTATCTTTCGGGTAAAAAGAAAATCGACGTTCCCGAAAAAAGACGTAAGGGCAACGGTAAGTTTTTAGAGATAAAAGGTGCAAGACAAAACAACCTTAAAAACGTAGACGTTAAAATACCGTTAGGTGAGCTTGTTGTTGTAACGGGCGTTTCGGGCTCGGGTAAATCCTCGCTTATAAACGAAATACTTTATAAGAAGCTCGCTGCCGAGCTTAACAATGCAAGAAAATTTGCAGGCAAGCACGATGAGATTTTAGGAATAGAAAATCTTGATAAGGTTATAGATATCGATCAATCTCCAATCGGCAGAACGCCCCGTTCAAATACCGCAACCTATACGGGTGTATTTAACGATATCAGAACTCTTTTTGCTCAAACGCAGGATGCAAAAACAAGAGGCTACGATGCAGGGCGTTTCTCCTTTAACGTTAAAGGCGGACGTTGTGAAGCCTGCGAGGGTGACGGTATAATTAAGATTGAGATGAACTTTCTTTCCGATGTTTACGTGCCTTGCGAGGTTTGTCGCGGTGCGAGATATAACAGAGAAACTCTTGAGGTTAAATATAAAGGCAAAAGCATAAGCGAAGTGCTTAATATGACAGTTGAAGAGGCAATGGAGTTTTTCGGGAACGTTCCCAAAATCCGTCAGAAGCTTGAAACTATTTTTGACGTTGGTCTTGGTTATATAACCCTCGGTCAGTCAGCAACAACGCTTTCCGGCGGTGAGGCTCAAAGAGTTAAGCTTGCAACTGAGCTTTCGAAAAAATCCACGGGCAAAACTATATATATTCTCGATGAGCCTACAACAGGTCTTCATACAGCCGACGTTAAAAAGCTTCTTGAGGTTATTAATAAGCTCGTTGACCAGAACAACTCCGTTATCGTTATAGAGCATAACCTTGACGTTATAAAAACCGCAGACCATATTATAGATTTAGGTCCAGAGGGCGGTAACGGTGGCGGTGAAATAGTTGCCCAAGGTACACCGGAAGAGGTTGCAAAATGCAAAAAATCTTATACGGGCAAATATTTAAAACCGCTTCTCAAATCTTGATATATTGAAAATATTGTTATATAATTGTTAAAAATATTCAGAAAAATTTGTTTTTAAAGGGGAATTTAAATGAAAGCAAATGAAAGCATTCCAAATTATGATATTAAAGTGAGGGAGTATACAAACTACGCTATAAAGAGCATTAAAAACGTTTGTAAAAGCTTCGGCCCACGTCCCGTTGGCAGCGAGGCGGAAACAAAAGCGCAGGAATATATGAAGGCAGACCTTGAAAATTTCTGCGATGACGTTAAAAGAGAGGAGTATAAATGCAGTGATAAAGCATTTATGTCTTGGGTTATAGTAGGTGCAACACTTATGCTTTTCAATATGGTGCTTTTTACACTCGGTATCAGTATCGGCGGTTTAGCTTTAACTCTTCTTACTGCATTTTTCATTGTAGGCGAATTTATTTTCTATAAGCCCGTGCTTGACGGCTTCTTTAAGAAGGTAACAAGCGGTAACGTTTACGGTGTAAGAAAGGCATCAGGCGAAACTAAAAAACGTATCATTCTTGTAGGTCATACTGACTCTGCTTTCGAATGGACTTATACATACAACGGTGGTCGTCCCGTTGTAGCAACAATTATTTTCGGCTCAATTCTTTCTATAATCATAAGCCTTGTTGCAAATATCTATTCGATGATTCATTTCCAAGGCGTTATAGGTAGCCTTGTTTGGAGTGCTGAAAGCGGAATCGCTATAAAGGTTATGGCAGTTTTAATGTATCTTACTGCTCCTATTCTTATTATGGCTTACAGATTTTGCAACTTTAAAAACCCCGTTATGGGTGCAAATGATAACCTTACCGGTTGCTTTATCTCTTGTGCTGCTGCAAAATTCTTAAGTGATAACGGTATCAGATTCGAAAATACAGAGGTTGCAGTACTTTGTGCAGGCGGTGAAGAAGCAGGCCTCAGAGGTACAAAGGCTTTCCTTAAAGCAAATAAAGATGCTCTTAAAGCAGACGGTGTTGAAACAATATTTGTTACTATTGATACAATTCGTGAGCTTGAATTCTCAAAGATTTACGATAAAGATATGACAGGTATGGTTAAAAACGATATCAGAGTTGCAAAGCTTATTCAGAGTGCTGCTAAAAACGTAGGTCTTGACGTGCCGATTGGACCGATTGATTTAGGTGCAACTGACTCTGCGGCAGCTTCTCAGGCAGGCTTCCCTGCATCATCATTTGTTGCTATGAATCCCGCCCCCGCAAGATATTATCATACCCGCCTTGATACAGCAGATAACCTTTCTGCACAGGCAATTGACACAACTGTTAAATTAGCTATTGAAACCGTATTCCTTTACGATGAACAGGGTATCTGATTATGAATAAAAACCATAAATTGACAGGCTCGGGTCCATTGCTTGATAAAAACGGTGTTTTGCGTGAAGTAGGGTGGTCAACAAGGCTTTGTTATGATTATAACCCCGAGGCTGTTTCGAGGGCGAAAAAGCCCCGACTTAAAGAATGGGATTATTACCACATAATAAATCACGAAGGCAAATATGCGGTATCCTTTACCTTTGCTGACAATTATTATATGGGGCTTGTAACCTGCTCTGTTTTCGACTTTGAAACAAAGGAAAAATTTGATTGTACTGAAACTAAAATTATGCCAAAAGGCAGTTTAGGTTTACCTGAATCAAGTGAAAAGGGTAATATTGAGTACCGTTCTAAATCCTGCGTTTTTAATATCGACAGAACTGACGACGGCAGACATATTTACTGTAAATATGAAAGAGTTTTTACTCATACTGATTGCGAAGCGGATATTTACTTAAAAATGCCTGATACCGATACAATGGTAATCGCAACCCCATGGAAAAACGATAAAAAGGCGTTTTACTATAACCAAAAAATTACCTGTATGAATGCAAGCGGTTATGTAAAGGTTAAGGGTAAAACGTATACCTTCGATGCAAGCAAGGATTTCGGTATTCTTGATTGGGGAAGAGGTGTATGGACTTACGATAACATATGGTATTGGGGTATAGGTTGCGGTTACGTTGACGGTAAGCCCTTCGGTTATAATATCGGCTACGGCTTCGGTGATACCTCGGCTGCCAGTGAAAATATGCTTTTTTATGACGGTAAATGCCATAAATTAGATTTAGTCGATTTCGGTATACCTGCCGATAACGTTATGAAAGAATGGAAAATGACTTCAAATGACGGAAGATGGAATATGACCTTTAAGCCGTTCTTTAACGATAGAACAGATATAAGTGCAAAGGTTATTTCTCAACACGCCGACAAGCTTTTTGGTTTCTTAAACGGTACAGCTATTCTTGATGACGGTAAAGAAGTAAAAATAGAAAACCTTCCCGTTTTTCACGAAAAGGTTCATAATAAATGGTAAAATATGATGAAAGAGTTGTAAAGTGTTTTACTTTACAACTCTTTTTTAATTATTTCTTTTCAACAATATGAATAAGATAAGATTCGCCGTCGCCTTGGGGTTTATGAGTAAGGTTAAGACCTGCATTCATAAGATAAGCACCGCTGTAGGTGTTACCTGTGTCTTCAACCTCGTAAAGCTTTTCGGGGTCAAGACCTTTAAGTCTTAAAATAAAGAAGGGGTCGTAAGATTGTCTCATATTAACAACAGTAACAAGTGCTTCGGATTTATCTTCCGCTACCATCTGCCAAGCAACTCTGAAATCGTTTTCAAAGGGGGTTATAAGTCTGTAAAGCTCGCCGTAGTGAATAACGTCATAATAACGGTGATATTCTTTAACCTGCTCTTTGATTTCTTCAATAGTTTCAGGAGATAACTTGTCAGGGTCAAGCTCATAGCCGAATGAGCCCCAAAGAGCAACGTTCTTTTTGGTTTCGTAGCTTGCTCTTCTGCTTGCAGAAACGTGAGCACCCATAGTTAAAGCAGGGTAGCAAAGAGATGTTCCGAATTGAATTGTAAGTCTTTCAATGGGGTCTGTGTTGTCGCTTGTCCAAATCTGCGGTGAGAAGTAAAGCATACCGGGGTCAAAGCGTCCGCCACCGCCTGAGCAGTTTTCGATAAGAATATGAGGGAAGTCTTTTATAAGTCTGTCCATAACCTCGTAAGTACCTAAAACAAAGCGGTGGAAAATTTCACCCTGCTTTTCGGGCGGAAGCTGTGCACAGGAAACCTCTGTAAGATTTCTGTTAAAATCCCATTTTACGTAGGCGATGTTATTTTCAGAAAGAATTTTATGCATCATACCGTAAACGTAATCACGCACGTCTTTCCTTGAAAAGTCCATAACGTACTGTGTACGGGCTATAGATTTATCTCTTCCCTCTGTATGTAAGCACCAATCGGGGTGTGCTCTGTAAACGTCTGAATCGGGTGAAATCATTTCGGGTTCAAACCAGATACCAAACTCAAGACCTAAATCATTTACCGCTTTTATAAGACCCGAAAGACCGTGCTTAAGCTTGTATTCAGCAACGTACCAGTCACCGAGAGAGCTTCTGTCATCGTCACGGTGACCAAACCAACCGTCATCCATAACGAGCATTTCAAGACCCATATCCTTAGCGTGCTTTGCAAATGAAACGAGCTTGTCGTGGTCAAAGTCCATTCCCGTACCTTCCCAGTTGTTAATGAGAAGAGGACGTTTAGCCTTTTTCCATTTTCCTCTTACAAGATTATTTGAATAAAGCTTGTGGAAAATACGGC
The DNA here is from genome assembly GCA_017937865.1 of Clostridia bacterium. Lineage (GTDB taxonomy): Bacteria > Bacillota > Clostridia > Oscillospirales > Acutalibacteraceae > DTU089. The sequence continues at coordinate 13,849 of JAGBCU010000023.1, forward strand.
TCATTTCACCGATACCCTTATCGGTAAATACCATAACTGCTTCGGGTGAATAGAATTCTTCACCGGGGGCTAATTCCCAGCTGAATCCGTCGGGATTTATACCCATAACAAGTCTTGAGGTAGCAAAAGCCTCAACCTCAACGTCAATCGAGAAATTGCTGCTGTAAACAAGATTAAAGCCGTAGCATTCACCGTAATCCTCGGTAGCACCTTTTTTAACAAGTGCGGTAAAGGGATTATGGTTGTGGCTTGAAGAACCTCTCTTACTCTTAATTGACTGAATACCTCTGTGAAGAGGGTATCTGTCAAGAGAGCGTTCCTTGACCCATCTTCCGTAAAGACCGAGCATATCGTAATCATAGCCGGGTAAATCTACACAAAGAGAGTGAACTGTGTCAATAAAGAAAGGCTTGTCTGAAGCGTTTTCAACCTTAACACTTCTTGTTATTGCACCGTGAGTTTTAAAAACAGTGTAAATAAGAGTAGCCTTAACGCCTGTAACCTTATCCTCTGTAAGCACCTCAAGAGTGTCAGCCTCGTCATCACTGTTTACGTAAAGTGAAGGGAGGCCGGGAAGAGCCTTTTTACCTGCGTATATTTTGTGGCTTACATATCTTAAATCAGTAACCTTGTTTCCCTCGCTGTTTTTAACTGCAAAAGCAGATAAACGGAAATCACCTGCACCGAAGGTAGAGTATTCAAGAGGAGTAACGTCGGGTGAAAAGTTGAAAACTCTTGCAGTAGGGCTATCGGGTGCGAATGATGCAAAGCCGGGACGTATTCTTAACTCTTCAACGTCTGTGTCGGGAATAGGTGCACCGTAGTAGTAATGTACGAGATAATTACCCTCAAAAACGCCGAAAATATATGTTGATGTAGGTGTATCAAGCTTGAAGGTTTTTGTTTTTTCTGAAAATGTTATTGACATAAAATCACCTTTATTCTGCGCTTTGTTCAATGTTGTATGCGCTAATGCTTTGAATAATAAACTCATTCTGACCGATTTCAGTATTTACAACCGTAAACTTAAAAGCGGTAGCGGTAACCGTTTCAAAGGTTATGTTTTCTGCTGTAATAAGCTTGCCGGTATAAATTAATTGAAACTCGCCGTCAATTTCTGCAAAAATATTAAATTGTCTTACCGTAGCCGTTTTTTCTGTTATAAAAACCGTGTTGAATTCTTGTGGCTCATCAAAACGAAATTCAATAGAGTCACCTTGCTTGCCTTTAAAAGCACCCATTGAGGCTTCAACGGTTTCGTTTTGCTCACCGTTTATAAAAACTGAGCTTGCAGTTGATATAACGTCAACTATTTTTTCGCGTTTTTGAGAGCAAGAGCATAAGGAAGCAATAAGTAACAGCAAGCTAAGAAAAACGCTTGTAAGCTTTAAATACTTTTTCATATTCGTTACCTTATTCCAAAAGCTCTTTTACTCTTCTGAGCTTGTCGGGGATTTTTATTTGCTGAGGACAACGGCTTTCGCAGGCTTTACAGTTAATGCAAAGGTCAGCTCGCTTTTCCTCGGGGATAATGCTGTATGCTTTGGTAAAATCAGCAGTATCACGGGTTTTGTTATATTCGTTGTAAGCCTTGAAGCAAGCAGGAATATCAACACCTGCAGGGCAAGCTTCAACGCAGTATTTACAATCTGTGCAGGGGATAGCAAAATTACTTCTGAAAAGTATATTTGCCTTTTCGACTGCTTTGGCTTCATCCTCGTTAAGAGGTTGTAAATCGTCGAAGGTTTTAAGGTTGTCCTCAACCTGCTCGTATGTACTCATACCGCTTAATACAGTAAGAACGTTTGGTAATTGAGCAACGTATCTTAAAGCGTAAGAAGCAGGGGAGTTGTCGCCAAGCTCCTCAAAGACTTTTCTTGCTTCGTCGTTTAATGAATGTAAAGCACCGCCTCTTACAGGCTCCATAACTATACAAGGGATTCCTCTTTCTTCGAGAGCCTTGTAGTATGCTTTCGCATTTTGTGCATCCCAATCATAATAGTTTATCTGTAATTGTACGAAGTCCCATTTGTATTTATCAATAAGCTCAACGAAAAACTCATAATCGCCGTGATATGAAAAGCCTAAATGACGGATTTTACCGGCTTTTTTCTGATCTGATAAATATTCGTAGGATTTATCTGCCTCGAAGGTTTTCATAATATCTCTGTTTACGGCGTGTAAGAGATAAAAATCAAAATAGTCAACACCGCATTTTTCAAGCTGACCGTTAAACAGTTCGTCTGTGTGGAGGTTGTTATCTCGCATATAGGTACCGGGAAGCTTTGTTGCAAGCATAAAAGATTCTCTTGGGTATCTGCTTAAAGCCTCCTTAACGAATTGCTCTGAATCACCGCCGTGATAGAAGTAAGCGGTATCGTAATAGTTTACTCCCGATTTCATAGCGAGGTCAACAAGACGGAACGCTTCATCGCGGTCTATTTCTTCTTTATCCTCGTATTTTTTAGGTAAACGCATAAGACCGAAGCCTAATTTTGAAACCTCTCTGCCAAATTGTGAAAAGTTGCTGTATTTCATAATTTGTGTTCTCCTAACCTTAGTTTCATAAAGATTATAAGAAAAATTATACAATACAGCAACGAAGCTTTCAAGATGTTTTAAAAGAATGTTTCAATAATTTTTTTGGAGTTTTGCGGTGAATAGAGGAAATAGTCAATATGATTTCCCTCATAAAAATATTTAGGCTTTTGCTTAGTGCATTCACCGTCAAATGCATCTACGATTATTAGTTTGAACTTCATTTTTTCAGGGATAATGCTTTTTATATAAACGCTTGCCTGTTGGCCTTCAAAAACACCGCTTGCATATTCCGAAAGTCCTGCAAGGTTCGGTGCTAATTCAATAAAAATTCCGTAGTTTTCAACACTTCTTACGATTCCGCTTACCGTTTCACCTACATTAAAGTTATTTGCATTTTCTTCCCAGGTTCCTAACAACTCCTTGTGAGAAAGAGTAACCCTTCCGAATTCGTCGAAGGTTTTGATTATAACCTTTATATCGTCACCTACGTTAAAGCGTGCATCGGGGTGAGGTATTCTTGAAACTGATATGTTATCGATAGGTAAAAGTGCGGTTACACCGCACCCGATATCGCAAAATGCCCCAAAGGCTTCAAGATGTGTAATTTTTGCGGTTGTTATATCGCCTGTGGCGGTGTTAGCTAATACATTTTCCGTGAATTCTTTTTGTACGTCGCATCTGCTGAGAATGGCAGTTTTTTTGCCGTCCGTTTCCGTTATTTTTCTTATTTTAAACTTTACAGGCTTGTTTACTCTCGCGATTATTGCAATATCCTTTACAGTACCTTCTTTTATACCTATAGCACATTCTTCGCGTGGAATAATCCCGTGAATAAAGCCGAAATCAATATGTAAATTGTGCTCTCTGTCACAATATGACGTACGGGCTTCTAAAATACGGCTTTCGTTATAAGCATTAACAAAACCGTCTGAAGTAGATATTGCTTTTAAGTTATCTTGTGTATTAATTAAAAATCCTTCGGGAGAATACCTTAACATTTACTTATCACCTATTCTGATATTTTTTATTTTTGTTTTTACTTACTCTTTAATTTTATGTAAAAGTATGTTATAATATTTCAGAAAAATATAATTGGAGGAATTTTTGGTGGATATCAGAGTCGGCGATATTCTTGAAATGAAAAAGCAACACCCTTGCGGTTCAAAGCAATTTAAAGTGTTACGTTCCGGTATGGATTTCAGATTGCACTGTATGGGTTGCCAAAGAGAATTTTTAATTCCTCGTTCAAAAGCAGAAAAAAATATAAAAAAAGTTACCAGGGAGGAAGACAATGCTTGATAAGCTTCAACAGGTTGAAGACCGTTTTATAAAAGTAAACGAGCTTTTGTGTCTTCCCGAAACAGTTTCAGACCAAACGAAATATACGGCACTTATGAAGGAACTGAAAAATCTTACACCGGTTGTTGAAACTTACCGTGAATACAAAAAAACGGTGAGCGACGGCGAGGCGGCTAAAGAGATGCTTTCAGAGCATCCCGAAAAAGAGCTTCGGGAATTGCTTGAAATTGAGGTTGAGGAGTGCAAAGAAAAAGCGAATGAGCTTTCAGAACAGCTAAAAATACTTCTTTTACCCAAAGACCCCAATGATGACAGAAACGTTATTATAGAAATCCGTGCAGGTGCAGGCGGGGAAGAGGCTGCGCTTTTCGGTAACTCTCTTTTCAGAATGTATTCAATGTATTCTGAAAGCAGAGGGTGGAAAAGTGAAATTCTTTCAGTTAACGAAACCGGTCTTGGCGGTATAAAAGAAATCAGCTTTATGATTGAGGGTGAGGGCGCTTATTCCCGTTTTAAATTTGAAAGCGGTGTTCACCGTGTTCAAAGAGTTCCTGAAACCGAATCAGGCGGTAGAATTCATACCTCAACCGTAACTGTTGCCGTTTTACCTGAGGCTCAAGAGGTTGATATTGATATAGACCCTACCGATTTGCAGATAGATACTTACCGTTCAAGCGGTGCAGGTGGTCAGCACGTTAACAAAACCGAATCTGCTATACGAATTACTCATATTCCTACGGGTACGGTGGTTGAATGTCAGGATGAACGAAGTCAGCATAAAAACCGTGACCGTGCTATGAAGATTCTTCGTTCAAGGCTTTTAGAGGCTGAGCGTGAAAAGCAAAATGCCGAAATTGCAGATGAACGTCGTTCACAGGTCGGAACGGGTGACAGAAGTGAAAGAATAAGAACCTATAACTTCCCTCAAGGCAGAGTTTCAGACCATAGAATAGGTCTCACGCTTTATAAAATCGAAGCTATTATGAACGGCGATCTTGATGAAATTATAGATTCTCTTATAACTGCGGATACTGCAGAAAAACTCAAAGCATCAACAGAGGAATAGATTTTGAAAACAGAGCTTGTTAAAATTACCGTCAACGACGGTGATGATATATTCAGTAAAGCAACTGAATTACTCAAAAACAATGAGGTTGTAGGTATGCCCACCGAAACCGTCTACGGTCTTGCGGGCAATGCTTATTCATCAGTTGCCGTTAGTAAAATATTTGAAGCAAAGGGCAGACCCACTGATAATCCGTTAATTGTTCATATTTCTGAATTTAACGAGATTTACGAATTAGTAAAATATGTGCCCGACACTGCAAAAAAACTTGCAGAAGCCTTTTGGCCGGGACCTCTTACAATGATTTTACCCAAGTCGGAAAAGGTGCCTTATTGCACAACGGGAAACCTTGATACCGTTGCGGTGAGGTGTCCCTCTCATCCGATTGCAAGAAAGCTGATTAAGCTTTCAGGGCTTCCTCTTGCCGCACCCTCGGCAAATCTTTCAGGAAAACCGAGTCCCACGAAAGCAGAACACGTTTTTGAGGATTTAAACGGAAGAATTCCTTACATAATTGATGGCGGTGACTGTGAAGAGGGTGTTGAATCAACTGTTATAACTCTTGCAACTGAAACACCCCGTCTTTTAAGACCCGGTAACGTTACCTTGGGTCAGCTGAAAGCCGTTTTAGGTAAGGTTGAGGTTGACGATGCAGTTTTAAATCCATTGAAAAACAACGAAACTGCAGCTTCACCCGGAATGAAATATAAGCATTATTCACCCGATGCTCAGATTACTTTAGTAAAAGGTGAGTATAAAGCTTTTTGCGAATATATAAACACTTGCAATTCAGAGGGTGTTTATGCTATGATTTTTAATGACGATGATGCAAGTAAGCTTTCGGTACCATATATTTTTTATGGCTCTGAGGATTATAAAACGTTGTCCCACTCATTGTTCGATTCATTAAGAATTCTTGACAAAAAAGGTGCAAAGCACTGCTTTGTAAGATATCCTGATGATGAAAACGACGATAATCTTGCAGTATTAAACAGACTTTTAAGAGCCGCAGGCTTTAACGTTATTAAAGTCTAGTTTATTTAAACCTATCATAGAGGGGTGATGAGGCTGAGGAAACTTATTGGTCTTACCGGTAAGACGGGTGCAGGTAAATCTACGGTATCTGCTTATTTTAAAGAAAAAGGTGCATATATTATAGATGGTGACGTTGTAGCCCGTAACGTTTTTAACGTTGATAAAACGCTTATAGATAAGCTTGTTGGTGCCTTTGGTAATATCTTAAATGAGGATAAAACGTTAAACCGAAGCGAGCTTGCTAAAAGAGCTTTTTCTTCGCCTGAAAACACCGAGCTTCTTAATTCAATAATGCATCCTGCTATTAACAGGCTGATTGAGGATGAAGTAGAAAAAGCTTTTGAAAACTACAACGTAGTAGTTGTTGATGCCGCTGCAATTATTGAATCGGGCTTTACAAAAAGGTGCGATTGTATTATAATTGTTACAGCGCCTGTAGAAATCAGAAAAAAAAGAATTATAGCAAGAGATTCTTTGAGCGAAGAGAATGCGCTTATACGAATCAACGGTCAAAAGGACGATGAATTCTATCTTTCAAAGGCTGATTTCGTTGTGAATAACGACGGGGATAGCGAAGAGCTGAAGGCTCAGCTTATAAAACTTGAAAAGGAGATTTTTACCGTTGAATGAACGCAGGAAAATACAACTCAAATTATTAACGGTAATCACGGCACTCCTTTTGGTTTTTGTAATTATTCTATATAATTGCATAATTCTTACCGCACAAACGCTTTATCCTAAAAAATATAGCGATTTGATAGAAAAGGTATCAACCGAGCTTGAAATTGAGTCGGTGCTACTGTATGCAATGATTGAAACTGAAAGCGGTTTCGATAAGGATGCAGTATCAGATGCCGGTGCTATGGGGTTAACCCAGATAACCCCCGAAACGTTTCAATGGTTACAAACAAAAACTAAAACCTCATACGGTGATGAGGCATTGTTTGAGCCTGAAATATCAATATATTTTGGGGCGTTTTTTATTAAACTGCTGTTGGATGAGTTTAAACACGTTGATGTAGCCTTTGCAGCGTATCACGCAGGCAGAGGTCAGGTTAACGAATGGTTAGCAGACCCTCGGTATTCATCCGATGGCGAAAATCTTGAAACGATACCGTTCAAAGATACTTCCAATTACGTCAAAAAAATTAATAAAAATATAAAAAAATACAATAATATTTATGATATGGGGTATGATTATGAAAAAGACATTTAAACTTGTAAGCTTGATTTTATGCGTAACTCTTCTTCTTTCTGTTGTTTCCGTAGGCGGCTTTGCGGCAGAAAAGAAGGATTACGTAATCGTTTCTCCTTACGAAGACGTTATCTGGTCAGGTGAAGGTGCTTGGGGTGCATATAAAGGCACTCTTCATTCTCACACAACCTACAGTGACGGTAACCTTACTCTTGAATCAATGATTAAAGAGTATTATGAGCAGGATTATGATTTTGTTGCAAACGCAGACCACGGTGTTACGGGTGTTGAATGGAACAGACATCCCGAGCAGCAGCTTTTATACTGCTACAATCTTTTTAATCTTAAACACTTGACAGATGAAGAGTTTGAGCAGATTACAAACGGTACATATCCTCTTTACGACGGCACAATAAGAAATAAGAAAATGGTATGTGTTACAGGTGCAAACGAGCTTAATAACCTTACCGTTACAAAGCCTCACGTAAACGGATATTTCCTTCCTGAAGAGGCTGCTTTCGGTTACGGCGGTACTGAGAATGGTTATGACGAGGCGTTGAATTATATTGAGAAAAACGGTGGTCTTTCTCACATCAACCATCCCGGTGACTGGCTTTACACAAATGATAATCCCGATGCAGTTAATAACCCTGATAATGTTAAATTCTTCGGTGATTTAATCCTTAAATACGATAGCTGTTTAGGTACAGAGGTTTTCAATGAGGACAACGGTGTAGATGGCTATGATAGAATTCTTTGGGATAACCTTCTTATGTATACTCTTCCTTACGGCAAAAACGTTATTGCATTCAGTAACACAGATGCTCATGACCATGAAAATATTGATACTTCCTTCAATATCTTTATGATGGAAGAAAATGACGTTGACCATATCAAAGAAACAATGCAGAGCGGTGCATTCTTCTGCGTAACAAGAAAGCTTCGCGTTACAGATATCGGACCTTACGAAGAAATAGATGCAATGAACACAGATCTTCCTTATCCTGTATTTACAAGCGTTGAGGTTGATGACCATGCTGTTTTAGCTACTGCGAAGGATTGTGACTATGTTCAGTTTATAGCTGACGGTAAAATCATCAAAACAGTTGAAAATACAGACGGAACATTCTTTATTAACCTTGACGAAATTGAAGGTGCTGAAGATTTCGACTACATCCGTGTAGAAGCTTTCGGTGAAGGTGGCATTTGTCTTACACAGGCTCTTGTTATTGAAGATGGTAGTGATAAAAATGAGTATCAGGAGCAACCTAAGACAGAGCTTGAAAAGTTTATTTATATTATTAAAGGTTCAATAATCTGGGGCTTACTCAGAGAGCTTTTTGGATTTACTAACTAATCTGCTCAAATAATTGTACGTGCTTTTAGGAGTGTTATAATGGCAACGGTTGAAGAATTTAAAAAGGAGCTTTGCTACAAAGCTGATAATGCAGGTGCAACCTTAAGCGTTGAGGAAATCGCCAAAGCGGATGCATTTGCTGAAGGCTATAAAAAGTTTTTAAACGAAGCAAAAACTGAAAGAGAAGCAACTCAGGTTGTTCTTTCTCAGGCAAAAGAAAAGGGCTTCCAGGAATTCGTTCCGGGTAAAAAATACGAAGCAGGGGATAAGCTTTATTACGTAAACCGTGATAAAGCAATAATCCTTGCTGTTATAGGTAAAAAGGGCATCGATGAAGGCGTTAAGATTGCGGCGGCTCATATTGACTCCCCCCGTCTTGACCTTAAACCCAACCCTCTTTACGAGAGCGATGAAATTGCTCTTTTCAAAACCCATTATTACGGCGGAATTAAAAAGTATCAGTGGGTTGCAATTCCTCTTGCACTTCACGGTGTAGTTGTAAAAAAAGACGGTACAAAGGTTACCGTTAAAATCGGTGAAGAGGAATGCGAGCCTAAATTCGTTATCTCTGATATCCTTCCTCATTTAGGAGCAGAGCAGGCTAAACGTACTCTTTCAGAGGGTATAAGCGGTGAAGAGCTTAACGTAATCGTGGGTAGCAGACCCTTTAAGAGTGACGAAGGCAGTGAGCTTGTAAAGCTTAATATCCTTAAGCTTTTAAATGAAAAATACGGTATAGTTGAAAGCGATTTCCTTAGTGCAGAGCTTGAAGTAGTACCCGCATTTAAAGCTGATGATATCGGCTTTGACAGAAGTCTTATCGGTTCTTACGGTCACGATGACAGAGTTTGTGCATACCCCGCAGCAATGGCAGCGTTTGACATCGAAGCTCCCGATTATACGGTTATTTCTGTTCTTACCGATAAAGAAGAAACAGGCTCAGACGGTAACACAGGTCTTCAATCTTCTTATCTTAAATATTTTATCGCTTACCTTGCAAAAGCGAACGGACTTGAGGTTTATCAGGTGCTTTCAAAGAGCGAATGTCTTTCTGCTGACGTTAATTCTGCATACGACCCCACGTTTAATTCTGTTTTTGAGAAGAATAACACCTCTTACCTTAATAAAGGTGTTGTTATTACAAAGTATACAGGCGCAAGAGGCAAGAGCGGTACGAGTGATGCTTCTGCCGAGTATATGGGCAAAATCAGAGCAATGCTTGATAAAGCCAATGTTGTTTGGCAGATAGGTGAGCTTGGCAAGGTTGATGCCGGCGGTGGCGGTACAGTAGCAAAATATATCGCAAATCTTGATATCGACGTTGTAGATTTAGGCGTGCCCGTACTCTCAATGCACGCTCCCTACGAAGTAATTTCAAAGCTTGATTTGTATATGGCGTATAAAGCGTTCTACGCCTTCTTCAAACAATAAAACAAATTAAAAAGAACCTGTGAAAGTGATTTCGCTTTCACAGGTTCTTTTGTATAAAGTATCAAATTATAAAATTATCCAAGCATCCATTTAAAGAATTCTTCAAAGAGAGTATAAATAAGCTTTGTAATTGTTAAGAAGCTTGTCATTTCACGGGCATCTTTAAATGCTTCCTGAATAGGTGTACCCTCGCGAGTGACGGGGATAAAGCTTTCGTGAACGGTATCGTTTTTGATGAATTGAGGATATTCTTCTAAATCAAAAACAGTTATCTGAGTATCGCTTGTGTGGAATATACCGTAAAGAACGTCGTGGCCTGAGTGCGTTGTTGAGTGAAGCATATTCTTTACAAACCAAGTGCATTCGGGAAGAAGACAGGTTGATGCATCAATCATTCTGTCGGGTGACATATATACCTTATCTGTGTGCTGAGCCTGCTTGTAATCATCGGGAAGGTATTCGCCGATATATGCACAAGTAGCACCTAAAGATGCATACTGAGTATCAACAGTACCGTCAGAGGTGTTTTTATAAGCGGTAACAAGAGGAGTTCTTTGAACGTTGTAGCCTGCAACGATATAAATGTTCGTGCCGTCTGCCTGCGCATTTCTTAAAAGCCTTCCTGCATCCTGCTGAACGTCATAATGATAGAAATCTAATTTTTCAAGAAGCTTTCCGTGAGTTCTCTCGTCAAGCTTCATAAAGGTCTTTGCAGTTTCGTAATATTCATCGGGAACAAAGCTCCAAATACCTGGCATTGTACCGAAGATAGGTATAAGAGCCTCATCAAAAACTCTGTCTTTAAGATTTAAAATGATGCCGTCTGCCATACCTAAAATGTCACTCCAAAGGCCTGCCGCATCAAGCATTTCAATAAGTGAATAAAGTATCGCACCTAAGAAGTCGCTATCCATTGAGGGAAGAGCGCCCTCAGCGTATCTGATAAGTGCATCCTTATTAATCTCGAAAAGACCGTTATATAATTCACCTGCAACTGCAGTACCTTGTAAGGGGCAGTTTTGGAAAATGATATTTTCTATATCCTTAGTGCCGTAAAGCTTAATATATGAAAGGGTTACAACGCCACCCATACTTGAAGCTCTGAATCTTACAGTGTCGTGCTTCGTTAACTCTTTTACCTCTTGAATAAAGGTGTGAAGCTTTTCTGCGTTTTCAACGGGGTCAAGACGGAAATCGTAACCGAAGTAATAGCTGTAATTATCACCGTGGTCGGCTGTATCGGGGTGGAACTCTTCAGAGGTTACTCTTTCGTGAGATTTACCCTCGTTGTCTAAAGCAAGCATACCGAAGGATGCATTAACGCAAGAAATAAGCACGTCACCGAATGCATCGTAATCCTTAGTTGAAATAAGGTCAGCCGCTGCACCTAAAAGGGGAGTGAAGTCGTTTAAAACGTCGTTGATGTCAGGTCTGAAAAGAGTTCTTTCGTTTTCAGTACCTGCGTCAAGGAAAACGTAACCGCTACCTAAAGCGGCAACGTAAATAATTGGTGCTTGACCGCAGCTACAAGCGGTAACGTCAGCCGCAAGGCAGGGTAACAAACCGCATATTGAAATTATTACGGCAAGAATAGTTGCAAGAAACTTTTTCATAAAATTTCCTCCTATAATATGTTAACAATATATTAACATAAAGATTTACCGTTTTAAAGTGTGCAATGTTTATAAATTTAATATATTCTTTTTTAGCACTTCAACGGATTTTACGGTTATTTACATCTTTAAATGAATATGTTAAAATAAAACAAATCCTTGTTGGAGGTAGTTATGTCTTACAGTTCTTTTGCTTCGGTTTATGATGAATTAACCCTTAACGTTGATTATAAACGACGTGCAGAATATATTATGAGCATTCTCGCAGATTATGATATAAAAGACGGTCTTCTTTTAGACCTTGCCTGCGGTACGGGCTCTCTCTCGTTAGAGTTTTCAAAAAACGGATTTGAGGTAATAGGCACGGATGCTTCACCCGATATGCTTATGGAGGCTCAAAATAAAGCCGCTGAAGCGGGGGAGAATATCCTTTTCCTTTGTCAGCGTATGGAAGAAACCGACCTTTACGGAACAGTAAGAGCAATTGTTTGTTCACTTGACAGCATAAACCATTTATCAAACGTAACCGAGCTTAACAAAACTTTTAATACCTTGAAAAACTTCATTGATGACGGCGGAATAATGGTGTTTGACGTTAATACCGTTTATAAGCATCAAAAAATTCTTGGTAATAATACCTTCGTATATGATGAGAAAAATGTTTTTTGCGTTTGGCAAAATAATTTATATGATGACGGCGTTACCGTAGGTATAAATCTCGACTTTTTTGTAAAAGATGATAAAAACAAATATAACCGTTTTACCGAAAGCTTTAAGGAAATTGCATTTACGGATGCTGAAATTACAAATGCGGTTGAAAGTGCAGGCTTTAAGGTTGTAAAAAAATATGCCGAGTTCAGCTGTTCAGCACCAAAGGAAGATACTCAAAGAGCATATTACGTTATCAGGAGAGAATATTGATGGATAATCTTTTATATTTAAAAAGCGGTACGGATATCCGAGGCACCGCAATAGAAAAAGAGGGTAAAGACATTGATTTAACCGATACACGTCTGTCAACAATAACCGCATCTTACGTTAACTTCTTGAAATGTAAGTTGGGTAAGGATAACTTGAAAATAACAGTAGGCTACGATTCAAGGGTATCCTCTGAAAGAATTTCAAGAGTAGTAACAAGAACGCTTGCCGATTTAGGCGTTAAGGTTTATGATTGCGGTCTTTCTTCAACGCCCTCAATGTTTATGTCAATAATTAATTTTGCGGTTGACTCCGCAGTTATGATAACCGCAAGCCATCTTCCGATGGAAATGAATGGCCTTAAATTCTTTACCCGTCAGGGTGGCTTTTCGGGTAACGATATTAAAGAAATTTTGTCATACGCCGAAAAGAACGAGTATCAGCTAAAAAGCGAAACTCAAAAAGCAGAAAAGCTTGATAATATGAAAAAATATTGCAAGGACCTCTGCGATATGATAAAAGAGGGCGTTAACGCTCCAAATTATGATAGACCCTTGGAAAATCTTAAAATAGTTGTTGATGCGGGTAACGGTGTGGGTGCTTTCTATGCCGAAAAGGTTTTAGCTGTGCTCGGTGCAGATATTTCGGGTAGCTGTTACCTTGAGCCTGACGGCAGATTTCCTAACCATATACCCAACCCCGAAAATAAACAGGCTATGCAGTCAATTTGCGATGCAGTAAAAAAGGCAAATGCCGATTTGGGTGTGATTTTTGATACCGATTGTGACAGAGCCGCCTGCGTTGATAAAAATGCTCAGGAAATAAACAGAAATAAGCTTGTAGCACTTGCAGCATATATCGCTTTGAAGGATAACAAGGGCGGTATTATCGTTACCGACTCCGTAACCTCAGACGGACTTGCAGAGTTTATTGAAAAGGATTTAGGCGGAGTGCATCACCGCTTTAAAAGAGGCTATAAAAACGTTATTGACGAAGCAATACGCCTTGAAAACGAAGAGAAAAAATCTGCACCGCTTGCAATAGAAACCTCGGGTCACGCCGCCTTTAAAGAAAACTATTATCTTGATGACGGCGCATATCTTATAACAAAAATTATTATTGAAGCCGCAAAGCTTAATAAAGAGGGTAAGCAGATAGAAGATATTATCTCTTCATTGAAAACACCGGTTGAAGAAAAAGAAATAAGATTTACAATAAAGCTTGATGATTTCCGCGAATACGGTCTTTCTGTTATAAATGATTTTAAAGCTCTTTGCGAAAAGACCGAGGGAATAACCATTTCACCTGTTAATTACGAGGGCGTAAGAGTTAATTTTGACGAAGCCTCGGGCGATGGCTGGCAGCTTTTAAGAATGAGCGTCCACGAACCGCTTTTAGTCCTCAATTGCGAAAGCAATAAAGAGGGCGGAGTAAATAAAATGCTCACCTTCTTCAAAGCGTTTATAGAAAAATACGACAAGCTCGATTTGTCAAAATTAGTGTTGTAAAAATAAGCGGAGTGCTTTTAGCACTCCGCTTTTATTTTATACTTGTATTTTTACTTAATATTTATTATACTTATAATGTATACGTTAATTTTAAACAATGAGGTGTTGGTTTTGGCTCGTTACGGTCTTGATCTCCAACGTAAATATAAAAATAAAAAAAGAAAAACTACTATCTTTATTTGTGTGTTTCTCTGCTTCGTAATTCTTTTAGGCTCTGTTTCTACCTTGCTTTTGTGGAAATCTCTTAACTACGATTTTAATAATTTTTTTAAACCCGAGGGCGAAAGCACAACTGCCCCTGCAACAACAGAAAAAATAGATTCCGTTGTTCTTCAGGGTGAGTCGCTTTTCCTGGTTGCCGTAACCTCTGATGACGGTAAAGAAACCCGATTTATAAACCTTATAAACGTTGATTTAAGTAAAAAAACCATTAAGGTTATCCCTGTTGACCATACCTTGAAAGCGTCTGATAGCAAAGTATCGTTCGCTAAAACCTTGGAAGCAAGCGGTGTTAAAGATTTAGTTTCTCAAGTTAATTCTTTTTATGATGTAACTGTTGACAGATACGCGGTGTTTACTGATTCCGGCTTCAAATCTGTTTACAGAGCTTTAGGGGATATAACCGTTAAAATTAATGAGGATTTAGAGTATGATACCCCTGATATGTTTCTTGAGCTAAGTCGCGGTGATAACGTTCTTACTCCTGAAAAAACATATAAATATATGAAATATATCTGCGAAACCGAAAAAGGATATGAATGCTCGAAGCTTAATGCGGAAATAATTGTTGCTTCCTTTAACGCCTTCTTCAATAATCAAACCTTCTTATCTGCAGATTCACTTTTTTCAAAGCTTATTAATTACTGCACAACTGATATTACTATAGTTGATTTTACCGATAGTAAGGATGAAATCGAATATCTCTTACCGAAAACCTCAAAAGAAAAACTAAAGGTTTTCGTTTCCGAAAAGGAGTTTTAATATGAAAAATAAAGGGTTAACTAAATTTTTAACGGCTATTGGCGTTGTGGCTGTAATAGCTCTCGTTGTAGGTGCTATTTTGACAAGCGTTGTTTATGAAAACGTTTTAAAGCCTCAGGATTTTTCTGCTAACGGTGCTCTTCCGTCCGGTGACGGCACAGGCTATTACCGTCATTGCTATAATGAACTGACCGACGAAGAAAAAGCGGTTTATAACGTGGTCGTTGCTAATATTTACGATATGCCCGAGAAAATCGAGATTCCCTCTTTAGGCTCGGGTGACCTTAATAAGATTTTTACTGCTATATCTTACGATAACCCCGACCTTTTTTGTATAGGAACAAAATGCAGTGTTTACAGAGAAGGCTTGAAATCATATTTTGAGCCTACCTATATTATGACTCTTGAGGAGTTTAAAAAGCAAAGCGACGAAGCAAGCAAGGCAGCAAATACAATTCTTATGGGTACAAAGGCGTATACCTCTATCTATGAGAAAGAGTTATACGTTCACGATTATATTATAAATCATTGCTCGTATTCTGACCCCAATACTAACCCAAATGCAAACTCAATTTACGGTTGTCTTGTGGAGGGTAAAGCAGGTTGCGAGGGTTATGCAAGAGCTTTTCAGTATTTGATGAATATGCTTAATATTGATAACCGACTTGTGACAGGCGAATCTGCCGAAGACGGTGTGAATTATACGGGCCATATGTGGAATTACGTTGTGCTTGACGGGGAAGGCTATTTTGTTGATACAACCTGGGATGACCCCAAAGGTACAAGTCAGGTGCTTCGCCATACTTATTTTAACGTTACAACAAACGATGTTTTAGTAAAACGAAAAAGTATTAATCAGGTAATTCCTTTTACAACCGCAACAAAGTATAATTATTTCGTGTATGAAAGTGCGTATTTTACCACGGGTGCAGGGGAGCAATTCTCAAATGCAATTGATGCCTCGATTAATAATGCTATTCAAAGAGGCTATAAATGCGCCGAATTAAAATTCCCCGATTCTGCAACCTTACAGCAGGCTAAATCAACAATGTTTGACCAAGGCGTAGTTTATACTGCCTTTAAGGATGCAGGGCTTATTCAGGATTTGAGCGGCTCAAAGGTTTATTATAGTATTGATGACAAAATGAACGTTATTTGTCTTTTCTTCTAAGAGGTGTATATAAATGGATAAAGAGAAAATAGAAAGAGCTGTCAGGGATATTCTTGAAGCAATAGGTGAAGATCCCGACAGACCCGGTCTTAAAGAAACTCCTTCCCGTGTTGCAAGGATGTATGAAGAGGTTTTTTCGGGTCTTAATGAAGACGCCCATGTTCATTTAAAGCTTTTTGATGAACCGGGCAACGATGAAATGGTAATTGTAAGAGATATTCCAATGTACTCAATGTGCGAGCATCATCTTTTGCCCTTTATAGGCAAGGCTCATATTGCTTATATTCCTGCTGACGGTAGAATTATCGGTCTTTCAAAGCTTGCAAGAATTGTAAACGTATATGCAAAACGTCCTCAGGTGCAAGAAAGATTAACATCTCAGATTGCAGATTTTCTTTTTGACGAGCTCGGTGCTAAAAGCGTTGCCGTTATCGTAGAGGCAGAGCATCTTTGTATGACAATGCGAGGCGCAAAGGCTGCGGGTGCAGTTACTCAGACCTCTGCCCTCAGAGGTACTGCAAGAAGTGATGCAAGAACCCGTGCAGAGGTAATGGCTCTTTTAACAGGCGGTAGATAAAATGTTTTCTTTCCAAAAGCTAATCGAAAACAAAAAACGCCCACTTGTTATGGGTATATTGAATATAACCCCCGATTCATTTTCTGACGGTGGTGAAAGCTTTAGCCTTTCGGGTGCTCTCGAAAGGCTTCATTGTCTTGAAAAAGAGGGTGCAGATATTATTGATATCGGCGCTTGCTCTACAGCTCCTATGAATGAGCCTGTTTCTTGTGACGAGGAAATAAAACGCCTTTCGTTTTTACCCGAGCTTGTGAAAAATGCAAGCGTGCCCTTGTCTATTGATACCTTCAGACCTGAGGTAGCCGAGTTTGCTTTAAAAAACGGTGTTAGTATCGTTAATGATGAAAGCGGATGCTTTTCACAAGCTATGGCAGAGGTCGTGAAAAAGTATAATGCAGGTTGGATTTTTATGCATACGGGCGGAAAGTCCTCAAAGGATGTAAAAGAATACCCCAACGGTGTTTTGAATGATGTTTTAAATTATTTTGAAGGCTGCTACAAAAAAGCAACCGATTTCGGTGTGAATAAAGATAGCTTGTTTTTTGATTTCGGTATAGGCTTCGGTAAATCCCGTGAGGATGATTTGCTTCTGCTTTGTGAGTGTGAAAAAATCGCAGCCTATTACCCATTGCTTGTAGGCGTTTCGCGAAAAAGAATAATAGGTGAAATTGTAAACGAAAAGGATGCTAAAAACAGAGTAGCAGGTAGCGTAGCCGCTGCAGCCCTTGTTGCTTATAAGGGTGCCGAGATTTTAAGAGTGCATGATGTGAAAGAAACTGTTGATGCTATGAATATAGTAAGTGCAGTCGTGAAAGGATATATATAAATGTATAATAAAATAATTATTAAGGGTTTACGTTTAAAAGCATATCACGGAGTTAATCCTGAAGAGAAAATTGACGGTCAGATGTTTGAGCTTGATATAACAACGCTTATTGATACCGTTAATGCGGATAATACTGATGATTTAGAAAATACGGTAAGCTATGCAAAAATCATTAAAACTGTGAGAGCAGTTTTTACTGCCGAAAGCTATAATCTTATTGAGTATGCAGCTAATAAGGTCTGCGTTGCTATTCTTGAAACATACCCGTCTTTAAAAAGCGTAACTGTTTTATTGAAAAAGCCCGAAGCACCTATAAGCGCCGATTTCGATTACGTCGCAGTTGAAGAAACCTTGACAAGAGAAGAATTTGAACAGAGGAAAGTATAATGAAAGCAGTTATAGGAATCGGAACAAATATCGGTGACAGAAAGAATAATATTGATAAGGCAATTGACGCTTTAGGCTTAGTGCCTTATATAAATGTAATAAGATGTGCTTCTGTTTACGAAACCGCACCCTGGGGTTATACCGAACAGGCGAATTTCTATAATACGGTCGTTGAGGTGGAAACTACACGTTCACCCGAAATGCTTTTAGGAGTCTGCCTTGGTATCGAAACAGGTATGGGAAGAGTAAGGGAATTTAAAAACGGCCCCCGTATCGTTGATTTGGATTTACTTGTGTATGAGGGTTGCGAAAGTAATACAGAGAATCTTCAGTTACCTCATAGCAGAATAGGGGAAAGAGATTTTGTTCTCATACCCTTAAAAGAGCTGTATCAGGATATGAATATATTAGGCTTTGATTACTCTGAAGAGTATGAAAATATAATAGAAAATTCAACTGCAAAAATTATTTAAAAAAATTTAAAATTAGGTATTGACATTTTAAAGTGTTGATGATATAATTCTCACTCGTTGGCCGTAAAAAGCCTGTCGAGAATACTCGATAAACACCTACCGGAATATGAGACCCCGAAACGCGCGGACGTGTGGAAGGGTTTGATAAAAAGAGGGAAAAAGGTGTTGACAAGAGCATCGAAAAGTGATAAGATGTTCAAGCGCTCGAAAGAGGAGCGCAAAACGAACCTTGAAAATTAAACAACGAGAAAAGAAGAAACCCTGAAATTTTTTTGAGCGAAATATAAATTTTGCGAC
>JAGBCU010000024.1 GCA_017937865.1 Clostridia bacterium
GAGGGATAAAGTTCTTCTATCCGTCTAAACCTAATAGGTAAGAGAACTACCCACCACCATTGCCGTTGGCAACGGTCCCCCTCCCTATGCTTCGCACAGGGAGGAAAAGCTTCGCAAAATTTTAATTTATACTCCTTGCGAAGCTCTATAATCGGCACGAAGTGCCCCTTCACTCCTAACTCCTCACTCCACACTCCTCACTTAATCGTGAACGAAGCCTCTGGCATCTACATTTCGCACTTCTCACTTCGCATTTCGCATTTACAGGACACAGAGCCACGTTCCTTACGGGGCGGTGGTTCTTGAACGCTTCAATATCATTGAGAAGCAGCAAACTGCGAATGAAACAACGGTGAAAATTAACAAGCATATGAAAACGTCGTTCCAGCCCTTAGTGTCGGCAATTTTGCCGAGTAACGAGGTTGCAAGAGTGCTACCAACGTAGCAAAATGTGTTAAGAAGACCGGCTGAAAGACCTGAATCAATTTTATCCCTTGAATAAAGGGGAACAACGCTTGTTATAACGTTGTTGACTGCCGCCATAAGACAAGCAATGCCACCGAAAAGAATAAGGGTGAGCGGTGCAGATTTTAAGTTGAGAGTAAGAATTATAAGCCCTATAAGTATCATAGAAGCAAAGTAGAAAATGCCGTTAAGAGCGTTTTCGTCTTTTTGTTTTTTATGGAGTATTTTTACAAGAGATGCACCGAAAATTGAAAGAACAGGTAAAAGCAATGTTACGATGATTGAAAGTGAAGCAGGAACACCGAATTCCTCTTTAAGTATTGAGGGTACCCAGGTTGTAACACCGTCTTTAATAAAGCCGTTTGTAACGGCAGAGATAAGAATAACAACAACACCGAAAACAAACATAGGTGTAAGCGACAGCTTTTTATTTGATTGCTTTTCAGTTTCTTTAACCTCGTTTTTACTCTTCTGAATAGTGCTCATACCAAAGAACCAAAGCACCGCAACAACGCCCACAACCGCAGAAGCAACGTAGAAAATTGAAGTCCAATTCATCTTTAAAGCAGAGAAAAGAGCCGCAAGACCGTAGGCGGCAAAGGTGCCCGAAGCAACGGTTGTGCTCATAACCATAACTGCCCTTGAAAGCTTGTTATCAGCAAGGTTGTCGGAAAGGGTTTTGATAAGCGATGACCAAAGGATTGATTGGAAAATACCGTTTAAAAGCCAAAGATATTTCATCGCATCTATACCGTTACAAAAGGTCATAGAGAAGTTTATGATGCAGGATGCAACAAGGGCAATCGTAACGGAAAATTTAGTGTTATATCTCTTTGAAAGAAGACCGTTTACAAGCTGACCCGCACCGTAAGCGAAAAAGAAAAATGAGCTTACAGTTCCGGCAGCTTCCTTAGTTGTGCCAAGCTGTGAAAGAATTTCAACCATTGAAGCATTGTAGTTAAGCCTTGCAACGTAAGCCGCGGTATACGCCGCCCAACAGAGAAAAATAAGAAAATTAGATTTTTTATTGCTTAAAGAGTTTACCATTTTTTATCATTTCTTTCATCGGTGTAATAAATTGGGATTTTAACGTTTCACATTGTAGCACAAGTGCTTTTGTTTTTCAATAAAAGTGAAAGTAAATACTTAAAGAAAAAACCACATATTTAAGAAAAATAACCGTATACGCAGAAAATATTGAAAATAGGAAAAACAAATAATAAAATATAATCACAGAGATATCTCAGTAGGAATTTAGGCGGTGAAAAATGGATATTAAAGTTATCATCGATAAAACAAAAAGTGAAGAAGTATTAATCTATGCCCATGAAAAAAATGAGCTTGTAGCTGAAATTGAAAGGCTTGTTGCTGAAAGTAATTTTGAGCTTGTCGGATATAAGGATAACGAGGCAAGAAAGCTGAATTTATTATCTGTAAATTGCTTTATAATTGAAAATAATAAGGTTTACGCTCTTACTCAGGATAAGCTACAGGTAAAAGCAAGGCTTTATCAGGTTGAAGCTATGCTTGATGAAAATTTTATAAAAATTAATCAATCCTGTATTGCAAATATAAGGCAGATTGAAAAGGTGGAGGGTACGTTTTCCGGTTCACTTTCGGTTGTTTTTAAAAACGGGTATAAGGATTATATTTCAAGACGAAATCTGAAAAACGTTAAAGAGAGGTTGAAATTATGAAAAAGTACGTTAAAGAATTCTTTTTCAGAGGTATGATGGTCGGTGGATTTGGACCTATTGTTTTAGCAATAATTTATTATATTGTGTCTGTTGTTGATACGAGCACAATTTTCGAGGGTAAGGAAATATTATCAGGGATAATTTCCGTTTATCTTCTTGCTTTTGTTCACGCGGGAGCAAGTGTTTTCAATCAGATTGAGGAGTGGGGCATAAATAAATCAATTGCGGTTCATTTTGCAACACTTTACGTGGCTTATTCTGTTTGTTATTTTATAAATACTTGGATACCCTTTGAGGCTAAAACATTTGCAGTGTTTACAGGGGTGTTTGTTGCAATTTATGCGGTAGTATGGACGATAGTTTATTTGTGTGTAAGAAAATCAGGCAAAAAAATAAACGATAGATTGAAAAACGTATAAGAATCTTTAAGCTCATTACAAAAAAGCCCTTCGGACTTATAAAAAGAAAGTCCGAGGGGCTTTTTGATTAAAAATATTTTACTGCATATTCCCTTATAATTTCTCTTGCTTTTTCTGTGGCTTCGGGGTCTTTATCTAATGTATGACCCGAATTTTCATAAATAAGCAAATCGTTATCTACACCGTTTTTGTCTAATAAGCTGATAAAATCTTCTATTTGACTTAAGGGGATTATGTCATCAAGCCTACCGTGAAAAACGGCGGTAGGTACAGTTGATTCGGAAACGTAATTTTGGGGTGAAATTCTTTTTAACGCTTGTTGTTGAGGCTCGTTTAAAAATGTATCTTTAGTGATATTTATACCACAGCATTTTGAAAGAATTTCATATTTCCAGCTTTCAAACTGACCTGAAATGCCTAAAAGAAAGTCAGCTTTTGAACAGTCAACGGGTGGGCAGTAAGCGCAAACAGCCACAGGGGATAAGGGTGCTGTTTCTTTTTTTGTATAAGCGTAAAGAAGAGATAAATGCGCACCTGCGGAAGCGCCCGACAAAATTAATTTAGCCACGTTTAATCCGTATTCAGAGCATTTTTCTTTTATTGCTTCAAGAGCAGAGGAAATATCGTCAAGCTCGTCAGAAACGTTCAGGCTTTCCGAAACGAAGCGGTAGTTCATCGTAGCGCTTACATACCCTTCGTTACAAAAAAATTCTGCATCGGGTCGGTGGGCTTCCTTGTAGCCCTGTTGCCAGCCGCCACCGTGAATGAAAAGTATAACACCCTTGCTTGCATTTCCGTTTTTGGGGATATATATATCAAGAATGTGTCTTTCGTGGTTACCGTAAGCCACGTTTTCGAGAAAAATAAAATTATTATCCATTTCAGTCACCGCAAAAAACATTTTTTATTGCTTCAAGATAACCGTAACCGTAAAGGTCATCGGGTTCGAGGTAGCTTGTTTCAGTCCATTCATTCCAACTGTTGACGGTTATAAACGGTGCTTTCATAACGCCTTTTTCTATTGAAAAATCTGTAAAATCTTTTATTTTTTGACAAGCGTTTTCAAAGCTTTCCGGGGTGTTGTTTTCAACCACACCGGGTACGAAATTATTAAATCTTACGTTGTTATCCCAACCGACAGAAATGTTAGGATAAAAGGGGATATTAAGCGTTTCGGTTTCTTTTTTTACGGCATCTATATAGTTGTTTGCAACGTCTGTAAAATCACCGTCGAAATCTGTTGAGCAACCCCAGTTGTAGCTTGTAACGGAGTCTGCCCCGAGAAAATCGTACATTTGAGAAGATGTAACACCTTTTTGAGAATCGTTGTCATTCAGCCAGTTGAAAACGCGGTTTCGCCAATGAACAAACTGAAGATGAAGACCCTTAAACCCTGCATCAACTGCTTTTTTGCGGAATTCATCAATAGCCCTTTTACATTCGTCGCTTGTACCGAAGGAACGTATGAAATTATCAATATCAAAAATCATATAAACGGGGCAACCGTCTATGCAATAATAGTTTTCCTTAAGGAAGTATTTTTCTATTGTTCTGTCGCAGATGTCAGAGAAGATTTCAGGTGTTACAATGCCACTCCAAATAACAGTGGATAGGTCTTTATCGGAATTTCTCTTATCCCATAAATAAGTCGCATCGTGATTTGCCCACATAAGACAAAACTTCATTTTATCGTTGTTTTTGGCTTTCAGGAAGCCGTCGTTAAGGCAATTTTCGAGAAACGGACGATTATCATACCAATACCAATCGTAAATAAAAACGTTTACACCGTGAGAAATAGCACAAGCTATCTGCTTTTCCATAACTAAGCTATCGGCTTCATTTTCGTAACCCCATAAAGGAATGCGAGGCCAACGACACCCCTTGTAGCCCTTGTCGGTCATCGCTTTAACCGTTTGCCATTCACCGATACCGTCGGGCCAGAAAATACGTGTACGAGGCTCGTCGCCCGTGTAAGACGGCCATATAAAAGCGGCAATGTCATAGTTTTTCATAGTCATTCCTCACAATGCTTTTGAAATTGAACAATAAAATTATATCACAGGGCTAAAATAATCTCAATAGCTCAAAAAAGTAAAGCTACAGGCAACCCAATTAAGGATGCTCGTAGCTTTTTGGGAAATGCTTAATGCTTTGATGATTATTAAGCTTTAATCGTTGCAGTTAAATAAACAACGTACAAGGCAAGCAGTAGACGTTACTACAAGGAAGAAGAAAAATAAAAGTGCACCCGTGAGAATTGCCCCGATTACGCTTGTTGCTACAAATTCGATAGCAAGAAGAAGGATAGCGAGCAATACAGTACCGAGTATACCTGAAAGAAGTGCAGTAATTATAGGGCATAACCCGTCGCAGCATTCGTTACGGGAAACAGCCGATGCAATAAGAGTTACGCCAAGATACACTACAGCGATACCGAGAAGCACCCATAAAAAAGCGGGTGTAAGAGTAATAGCACCGGTTATTCTGAGAAAAGCGGTAATTATACCTACGATAAGGCTTACTACTACCGCAATAAAAACGCAACCGGGTTTACAGCTTCTGCAAGATGTTGACATAAAAATTCACCTCCCGAAGTATTCTATGCGAAAACTTGTCAGGTGGTGAAAGGGGGAGAGGATAATGAAATATTGCTACGCAATATGAAATAATCCTGACGGATTATGAAATATCTCACTTAGTTCGATATGAAATAAAATTCGCCAAAACATTTGCGAAGCAAATAATTCATACGCGAAGCGTATTTTATATCGCAGATATTTCACTCGCCGTCAGGCGAATTTCATTGAAAAAAACACCTGCTCTCGCAAGTGCTTTTTTCTGGTGGAGACGGTGGGGATCGAAGGGCGAGCCCCTCGCATTTGCTTCGCAAATTCCCCGAATATATGTCCCTCGTGCTCCGCCAAGGCGAACCGCACGAGATGGACGAGGGGATGTAGAAATGTATTGAGATGCATTGATGTGATCAAAATGAAATATTGCTTTGCAATATGAAATCCAAGCAAGCTTGGATGAAATCTTCGGTTTCGCCTCAGATGAAATAAAATTCGCCAAAACATTTGCAAAGCAAATATTTCATACGCTTTAGCGTATTTCATCACGAAGTGATTTCACTCGCCGATAGGCGAATTTCATTGAAAAAACCACTTCCGAAGAAGTGGTTTTTTCTGGTGGAGACGGTGGGGATCGAACCCATGACCTCTTGACTGCCAGTCAAACGCTCTCCCAGCTGAGCTACGCCCCCGTATTTAAAGTAAGAAGTAATAGTGAAGAGTGAAAAAGTATATAGTGTTCTCTTCGATAAATCACGGTTTGGAGTATATCATTTTTTAAAATATTAGTCAATAGCGAATTGGGATTAAAATTTGTGATAATTTTGCAAAAAAATCTCGGTTTGCTATTTCTTTTTTTCTATATATATGGTATACTTTAATAGATATATTAAAATGGGTAAATTGGGTAGTGTTATCATTTTGAGATAACGGTATTTCTTTTAGTGTTATAAAACCAATCCTATACGGAGGATGTAATAAATGGCAAAAATAATCTCGGTTGTCAATCAGAAAGGCGGAGTAGGCAAAACTACAAGTGCGGTTAATCTTGCGGCTGCTTTAGGTGCTTTAGGTAAAAGGGTTTTGCTTGTTGATATTGACCCTCAGGGTAATACCACCAGCGGTTACGGTATTTTACGTAAAAATCTCAGCTTTACTTCTTATGAAATCTTAATAGGTAGTTGTACCGCTTCGCAGGCTATTATTTCAACAAAATTTCAGGGCGTTGATATAATTCCCTCTAATATAAATCTTGCAGGTGCAGAGCTTGAGCTTGCAGTTCTCGAAAAAAGAGAAGCAATTCTCAAAAATGCTCTTGCTCCTATTCAGGCTCAATATGATTTTATTTTCTTTGACTGTCCGCCATCATTGGGGCTTATAACCTTGAATGCTATTACCGCGTCCGATAGCTTTATTGTTCCTATTCAGTGTGAGTATTATGCTCTTGAAGGTCTTTCACAGCTTATGGCAACGGTAAGAACAATTAAAAGACTTTACAACCCTCTCATAGAGCTTGAGGGTGTGCTTCTTACAATGTACGACGGCAGACTTAACCTTACTCAACAGGTTGTGGCAGAGGTTAAGAATTTCTTTCCGAAGAAGGTTTATGCAACGGTTATACCGAGAAACGTAAGGCTTTCCGAGGCTCCTTCATTCGGTGAGCCGGTTATATATTACGACCGTGCTTCAAGGGGTAGCGAAAGCTATATGGCTTTAGCAGAGGAATTCTTAAAAATGCAGAAATAAATATTTGACGATATATAACGATTTCAAGAAATCAGGTGACGTAAATGGCAGCTAAAAAAACAGGTTTAGGCAGAGGCTTCGACGCTATTATGGTTGATAACTCTGTTGAAGAAATATCGGGTAATTCAGGAACGTTTAAAGTTAAGCTTATGGATATTGAGCCTAACAGAGAGCAGCCCCGTAAGCAGTTTGATGAAGAAGCCCTTTCAGAGCTTGCCGACAGTATAAGCAAGCACGGCGTTTTACAACCCCTTCTTGTAAGACCCTTAACTGACGGTAGCTATCAGCTCGTAGCAGGTGAAAGACGTTGGCGAGCTTCAAGAATGGCGGGGCTTACAGAAGTACCCGTTGTAGTAAAGGATTTAACGGATTCTCAGGTTGCAGAGCTTGCTCTTGTAGAGAATCTGCAAAGAGAAAACCTTAATCCTCTTGAAGAGGCAAACGGCTATAAAGAGTTAGGCGAAAAATTCGGCTATACTCAAGAGCAGATTGCAGAGGTGGTTGGCAAATCACGTTCAGCAGTTGCAAACTCATTAAGGCTTCTTGCATTACCCAAAAGTGTAGCAACGCTTGTAAGCGAGGGCAAGCTTTCAATGGGTCACGCAAGAGCGCTTCTCTCGTTAGAAGATGAAAAAATGATGAGTGACCTTGCAAAGCTTATTGTTGCAAATGACCTTTCAGTAAGAGAAACCGAAAGACTTGCAAGAAATATGAAAAAGGACGAGCCTAAGGGTAAAAAGGCTAAAAAACGAAATCCCTTTTACGATGAAGCCGAGCTTGCTCTTTCAGACGTATTAGGCAGAAAGGTGCGCATTACAAAATCCTCTAAAAAGGGTGCACTTGAAATAGAATTTTTCGATGATGCAGACCTTAAAAAATTGCTTAAAATTTTTGATAACGAATAAATAACAAGAAAACAATTCAAAGGAAATATAGGAAGAAGGATTTAAAAATGATTGATATTAAATTTTTGAGAGAAAACCCTGAAATCGTAAAACAGAATATTAAAAATAAATTTCAGGACAATAAAGTAGGTCTTGTTGACGAGGTTATCGCTATTGATGCCGAAAGCCGTAAGGTTAAGGGCGAGGCGGATAATCTCAGAGCATCAAGAAACAAAAACAGTAAAATGATCGGTGCTCTTATGGGCCAGGGCAAAAAAGAGGAAGCCGAGGAGATGAAAAAGAAGGTTGCTGAGGATGCACAGCGTCTTGCAGAGCTTGAAAAGCAGGAAGAGGAGCTTTCAAAAAAGGTTAACGATATTATGATGATAATTCCTAATATTATTGACCCCTCTGTTCCGATTGGTAAGGACGATAGCGAAAATGTTGAGGTTGAAAGATACGGCGACCCCGTTGTTCCCGATTTCGAAATTCCATATCACAGAGAGATAATGGAACGCTTCGACGGTATCGACCTTGACAGTGCCGCACGTGTTGCAGGTAACGGCTTCTACTATCTTTGCGGTGATATTGCAAGACTTCATTCAGCAGTAATTTCGTACGCAAGAGATTTTATGATTGACCGCGGATTCACATATTACATTCCTCCGTTTATGATCAGAAGCAACGTTGTAACCGGTGTTATGAGCTTCGCGGAAATGGATGCTATGATGTATAAAATCGAAGGCGAAGACCTTTACCTTATCGGTACAAGCGAGCATTCAATGATTGGTAAATTTATTGATACAATTATCCCCGAGGAAAAGCTTCCTCAGACTCTTACAAGCTACTCCCCCTGCTTCCGTAAGGAAAAAGGTGCTCACGGTATTGAGGAACGCGGTGTTTACCGTATCCATCAGTTTGAAAAGCAGGAAATGATAGTTGTTTGTAAGCCCGAGGATAGCCCCTATTGGTTTGACCAGCTCTGGAAAAATACGGTTGACCTTTTCCGTTCGCTTGATATTCCCGTAAGAACTCTTGAATGCTGTTCAGGTGACCTTGCAGACCTTAAGGTTAAATCTGTTGACGTTGAAGCTTGGAGCCCCCGTCAGCAAAAGTATTTTGAGGTTGGTAGCTGTTCAAATCTTTCAGATGCTCAGGCAAGAAGACTTAAAATCCGTGCAGGCGGTAAGGATAAAAAATACTTCCCCCACACTCTTAATAATACCGTTGTTGCTCCTCCCAGAATGCTTATTGCTTTCCTTGAGAACAACCTTAACGAAGACGGCAGTGTAAATATCCCCGTTGCACTCAGACCTTATATGGGTGGTAAGGATAAAATTGTTCCTACAGTATAAGTAGCTTCGCCACAGCGATATAAATTCCTGGTGGAATTTGCGATATGTGCTAAAGCACGCGATATGCTTTCAGCGCGATATGTCCCTTCGGGACGATAAAAGGAATTTATATCATATCGCAATCGAGCAGAGCGAGGTTATATCGCATTTGTGCTACAAATATATCGCGCACACGAAGTGTGTATATCGCAAAAAGAGGTAATGAAATGGACAAGAAAACTATAAAAGAGTTGGCTATTGAATTGACTGTCGAAATCACTGAAATTTGTGATAATATACCCAATAGAAAAGTGTACACAAACCAACTTATGCGTTCTTGTTCTTCAGTAGGTGCCAATTCGCATGAAGCTAAATACGCTCAAAGTCGTGCGGATTTTGTTCATAAAATGGAAATTGCTTTAAAGGAATGTTACGAAACAGAGTATTGGCTTGAGGTATTGCTTGGGGTAAAAGCTATTGATGAAGAAACATTTATTACTCTTAACAACAAATGTGGAACAATCAGACGTAAACTAATCGCTTCTATAACAACAGCGAAAGGGCAAAACAAATGACAATTATAGAACAAGTAAGAGAAACCTTCCAAAATGTTGAAACAGGCTCGAAATTTACAACCATAGAAATCAAGAGCCTTGTTCACAAAAAGTTTGGTACAAATATCGGTAGTGTGATTCCTAGCGATTATAGCTACAATATGACAAATAAAGGTAAAGTTGGAAGTTTAGAAAAATTCAACATTTTTATACAAGTCAAAAGGGGCGAGTATATTTATGTTGGAGAGAATTACAAGTAACAGCGATATAAATTCCTGGTGGAATTTGCGATATGTGCTAAAGCACGCGATATGCTTTCAGCGCGATATGTCCCTTCGGGACGAGAAAAGGAATTAGACGATGTATAGAGATAGAAAAGACGATAATTTTAAGAAAAACAAAAGAGATTTTGACAAACAGGATGATTTTAAGAGAGAGAACGAAAATCAACCTGAAAAAGATATAGTTTTCGGCAGAAACTCGGTAAGCGAGGCTATTAAATCCGGCAGACCTCTTGACAGCATTCTTGTTGCAAGAGGTGAGCATACCGGTTCAATCCCGAAAATTCTTAAAGATGCAAAAACAGCAGATATACCCGTTAAAGAGGTTGACCGTAAAAAGCTCGATTTTATGTGCGGTCACGGAAATCATCAGGGTATTATTGCTGTTGGTGCGGTAAAAGAATATTCTACAGTTGACGATATTTTTAACCTTGCAGAAGAAAAGGGCGAAGCACCGTTTATTATTGTGTGTGACGAAATTGAGGACCCTCATAATTTAGGTGCGATTATCAGAACTGCGGAAGCTGCAGGGGCACACGGTGTTATCGTTCCTAAAAGAAGAAGCGCACCTTTAAGCTTTGCGGTTGCAAAAACCTCAGCAGGTGCAGTTGAATTTATGCACGTTGCAAGAGTTACAAATATCCCTCAGACTCTTGATGATTTAAAGAAACGCGGTGTCTGGGTTTACTGTGCAGATATGGATGGCGACACGTTTTACAATGCAAACCTTAAGGGTGCAGTAGCTCTCGTTATCGGCTCAGAGGGTAAGGGCGTAGGTCGCCTTGTTAAAGAAAAATGTGACGTAATTCTTTCTATGCCCATGAAGGGCAGAATAAATTCCCTTAACGCATCTGTTGCGGCGGGAATTCTTATGTACGAAATATCAAAGCAACGCGATTTATAACTTGAAAATTGTGAATTATCAGTTGCTTTTGTGAGGGTTGAGAAATGGCTGACGAACGTAAGCAAAGTAAAAAATGGTCTTTGGAAGAAATTGATGCTCTTCTTCAGGATAGCGGAGTTATGCCTAAAGAGGAGGATTCGCAGGAGGAAAGTATTCCTGCTAAAAAAGCAGAAGCAATTGACCCAAGACCTACTCATAATGAGGATATAAAGCACAAAATACTTTCTCCCGAAATAGAACGTGGAGAAGGTACGGGCGAGCCTCAGGTTTACGGTGCTTTCGTCAGCGAAAAATACCGTGACCGTTTTCTGAACAGACCCGTTCAGAATATTGAAAAAACTGCAGAGCATAAAATTATATCCGAAGAGGATATGCAGTATGAGAGAAGCGGTTTCGTTAAAAGAAAGAGTAGCTTTTCAGGCACTTCTGAGCTTTCTCCCGTACCGAATCTTGTTCCCGATGATAAATTAGAGTACAGCGAAGATGATTTGCTTGAAAAAACGATGGTCTTTTCAGATGCTCCAAAAGCTGAAGAAGACGAAAAATTGCAAAAGGCAAAAACAAGAACAATCGGTCTTCGTTCTCTTGCAGTAACTGACGGTAACGCTCACGATACAGAATTACCTGAGGAGGAAGATGATTCTCAGCTTACATTCGAAGGCTTCCACACTCCCGAAGAAAAAAATACGGTGGATGAAAGAGAAGTTGAAGAGGAGCTAAACAAAAAAAGAAAAGAAAAAGCTGACAGCTTTACGATAACCGGTGAGATGGGTAAAGAAGAGGAGCCGATAAAAAAATACGGTACCGATGAATACCGCACTCCCGACGATAAATTTAAGGTTGCTTACTATTTAAGAAAAAATAAAAATTCAGCTTTCGTAAGTGCAATTATCAGCTACGTTTGCTTCGTTTTTGCGGTTGCGGTTTCAGTTATGGCAAAGAACTTCCCCGAAGCAGAAAAGCTTTTGCTTATAATTTCGCTTGTTGTTCTTGTAGTCTGTGGCGGTGCAAATTATTCTGCTCTTGCAGACGGTGTGTTTTCCTTTAAAGGCTTAAGATTTAACAGGAATACCGGCTCTTTAATCGCTTTTATTGCAACGGTAATTCAAAACATTGCATTTTTATTTGCAAGCGAAAGCCCCTTCGAAAGCGGTTTGAATCTTATAACGGCAATTGCAATTCTTCCGCTTGCATTTAATAAAACTGCAGATTATTTTGAATTCAAACGAATTGGTGAGAATTTTTCATATATTACCGAAAAAGAGCTTTACTCAATCGGTAAAATTACTAAAACTGAAACTGCCTTTGAAATCGGCAGGGGCTTACTTCTTGACGAGCCTATAGTTTTATCATCTCAAAAAACACTTTTCCCGAGAAACTTTATTGAGCTTTCAAGACGTTTTTATCCATCTGATGAAATCAATAAAAAATTGGTGCCTATCGGTGTAGCGGCTTCACTTCTGATAAGCGCAATAACGCTTCTTATTACAAAAAATATTTTATGTGCCGTTACGTCATTTGCGGCTGCGGTAAGTATAAGCATTCCTTATTTCTCTTACCTTGCAGACAGCTTTACTATTTCAAAAATTTCCGGAAAATTATTACGTAAGGGTGCAGTGCTTTCAGGCTGGGAAGCAAACAAAGAATGCGTAAATGCCAATGCTATCGCAGTCGATTCTGCTGACGTTTTTGACAGCGAGGGCGGTAACGTTTTCGGTATTCACCCGTTTTACGATATACAAATAGACGAAGCTATTCTTTATACTGCTTCGCTTCTTATAAAATCAGGCGGTCCTTTAGGTAATCTTTTCAAAAGAGTTATCGTCGGTGAAACATCTCTTTTGCCGCCTGTTGACTCCCTTACTTATGAAGATAAATTAGGTCTTTCTGCTTGGATTTTCAATAGAAGAATTCTTGTCGGTAATGCTGATTTGCTTAAAAATCATAACGTTTATATTCCGGATGTGGCTCTTGTTGAACGTCATTTATGCACCGGAAGATATCCTCTTTACCTTGCAATTGACGGCAAAGCCGCTGCGGTATTTATTGTTTCTTATGATATAAATCAAGAAAATGCAAAGCTTTTGAGAAATATTGAAAAGAGCAGTATCTCTCTTCTCGTAAGAACTGACGATGCTAACATTACCGATGAATTAGTTGCAGGAAAGCTTAATTTACCTCAAAGCGGTGTAAAAGTGCTTTCGGCGGTATCGGGCGATATTTATAAAGGGTATTGTAACGGCGTAACTTCAACTGCAGATGCTCTTCTTATGCACGACGGCAAGGCGAATTCATTTCTTGAAGCAATAAGCTCTGCGCTATCCTTAGGTGTTACAAAGCATATTCTCAACATTTTCCAGATCTGTGCTATGGGTATCGGTCTTGCAATTGTTGGAGCATTATCATTTGTTTCAGGCTTTGAAACTCTCGGTAGCTTACAGCTTTCTATTATTCAATGCTTCTTTGCGGCTTTCGCAGTTTTTGCAATGACGGGTAGCCACGCGGCGAAGAATACAGGAATTAAAAAGCCCGGCTTTAATAAGATTAAAATTCCCAAGAATAAAATCAAGAAATAATTATAAATCATCCGCATCCTGTACGGGCTTTGAGTATTTATCATCAACAGGTACGCCCGTATAAGAGCCGTCGTAATCGCTTATGATGTTACTGTCTTTTGACGTTGAAAGGGGCTTTGTTGCTTCTGTCACTGACATTTGATTTTTAATTTCATTTTTCTTGTTTTTCATAAAAACACCTCATATTAATTATTTGAATTTATTTACTGTTTATTACTAAATAACTATTCAATAGCAAATAATTCAAAAGTGATAAATTATATACTTTCTGAAAGGATGACACAAAATGGATAAGGTACGTTTAGGTATTATTGGTGTAGGTAATATGGGCTCAAGCCATATTAAAAATGCCCTTAAGGGCTTAATGCCCGAAATTGAAATTACTGCAGTTGCAGATATTAAGCCTGACAGATTAGAGTGGGCAAAGGAACAGCTCCCAGAGGTTAAAACCTTTGATAGTGCTTCAGCACTTATGGATTCAGGCGAGGTTGATGCTATATTAATTGCTACACCTCACTATGACCACCCCGTGCTTGCTATTGAAGGCTTGGAAAAGGGTCTTCACGTTATGAGCGAAAAGCCTGCAGGTGTTTTCACTAAAAAGGTGCGTGAAATGAATGCTGCAGCCGATAAAAGCGATAAAATCTTCGGCATTATGTTCAATCAGAGAACAAATTGCCTTTACAGAAAGGCTCACGAGCTCGTTCATAGCGGTAAATACGGTGAAATGAAAAGAGTAACCTGGATAATTACCGATTGGTACAGAACTCAGGCTTATTATAATTCAGGTGGATGGAGAGCTACCTGGTCAGGTGAAGGCGGTGGCGTGCTTCTTAATCAGTGCCCTCATCAGCTTGACCTTTGGCAGTGGATTTGCGGTATGCCTGAAAAAATTACTGCAGTTTGTCACGAAGGTAAATGGCATAACATCGAGGTTGAAGACGACGTTATGATTTACGCTGAGTATGCAAACGGTGCAACGGGTACGTTTATAACAACAACCGGTGATTATCCCGGAACAAACCGTCTTGAAATTACTCTTGACAGAGCAAAGCTTATCTGCGAAAACGGCGTTCTTACCGTTTTCGAATTAGAACAGGCAACAAGCGATTACACCGCAAATGCAGAAGATGGTTTTGGTAGCATTCAGTACAAAACCTACGAAGCAGAGCTTGACGGTAATAACGTTCAGCATCCTGAGGTTATGAATAAATTCGCAGGCGCAATCTTAAGAGGGGAGCCACTCACCGCTTCAGGTCAAGAGGGTATAAACGGTCTTATGATTTCCAATGCAGCATTCCTTTCCTCATGGCTTGGAAAGACAGTCAGCCTTCCTATTGACGAAGATTTATTCTATAATATGCTTCAAGAAAAAATCAATAATTCAACTTTTGTTAAGGAAGTAAAAGAAACCGTAAACGAAAATATGGATTCTACATATTAAGTTTACTAACAATTACGTTTAAATACTGTTTTGAATTATTAAGGTGACATTATGACAAAGAAAATCAAAAACATAATCGGTTTTGCGTTTAGTTTGTGTTTGGTATTGTGCTTATGCTTACCTGCTTTTGCTGAAACTGAAACAGCTTCTTTTGAAAACGGTAATGGTTCTCCTGAGTCTACAACTGTGGCAACCTCTGTTGAAACAAGTGAATCTGATATTGAGCAGGATAATTTTGGTACCACAACCGCATCAACTACTCAGGCGGAAGAAAGCACCCAATCACAAGCTACTGAAAACGAAAGCGCATCTGATACAAAACCGGATACTACGTCAGGTGGCGTTTCGGGAGTAATAAACGTAAAGCCTATAAAGCCTAAGCCCTCAACCACTGAAGCTGAGGAGGTATGGCAGGAAACGGAAAGGAATGACGATAATAACAGCGGCAGCAATGACCGTCCCGTATCCGATGGAAACAAATCAACAACTCTTAAAGAAGAGGAAACAACAGAGGAAGAGTTGTTGCCCGAGGGTTCATATTATCTTTATCTTGAACGCAATAATGGTGAAAGACGTTTGAAGCTTCTTATGAATGGCACAGGGTATGTAACGGTGCCTGATGTTCCCATAAGAGAGGGCTTTACCTTTGTTGGTTGGTTCACGGATCCTGAATTTAAAAATCCCTGGGATTTTTATAGAGATAAGGCTTCCGAAACAATGACGTTTTATGCTAAATGGGATAAAAATCCGGAAACCGTAATATATAAAATAACGGTTGATAAGCTTAAACACGGAAAAGTTGAAGTTAACCCTGCTGAAGCGAGTGAAGGAGAAGTAGTTTCTATTTACGTAACACCTGATGAGGGTAAACGTCTTGTGCCCGGTAGCTTGAAAATAAACGGTAAGTCAACTGATTTATTTACTTTTACAATGCCTGCAGGCGACGTTAAAATATCAGCTCTTTTTGAAAATGCACCTGAAATTGTAGTGGAAGAAAAGAATAGTACAGCACCGTTTATTGTTGTTGCTGTGATTTTATTCTTAATCGTTGCTTTTGTGGTGGTTATGATTATCAAGAGAAGAAAAGATTTTGACCCCGATTACGATCCTGACAACCCTGATAATGATGATGAAGACGAGGATATCTGGATTGACGAAAGCATTGTTGTTGAGGATGCTTTCCAGGACGGTGTGAAAAAAATAAATGAGGATTTTGTTCCTGATTTCGGTACACCTGAGGATGACGATGATTAATTACTAAACAAAACAAAACGGTTACGAGAATAAACTCGTAACCGTTTTTGCATTGTTTGATTTTTTATTAAGTGTAGTTTATTGCTACCATAAATATCATAAGAATGGCAGAAAATGCAAATTCACCAAAGAAAAGCTTCCATGACCATTTAATCCATTTGGCATAGGATACGCCTACAAGACCTATAGCTATAATCATTATTCCGCTTGTGGGGTAAAGAAGATTGGTAAAGCCGTCTGCTATGCAGAAAATAGTAACAACGCTTTGACGGGTAACGCCTACAAGGTCTGATAAAGGGGCAATAAGAGGCATTATAAGGAATGCCTTCGCAGTACCGCTACCAATGAAAAATTCAAGAATTGCAATTACTGCAAAAATAAGGAAGATTGCAACGTAGGGGGAAACGCCTTGAATAAGGGAATGAATGTTATATAAAATAGTATGCATTATTTTACCTTCTGCAAGCACGTATGAAATTGCAACTACAAATATTATAAGCGGTATAGCGGGGGCGATTGTTTTTGCACCTTGCATAAAGCTTTTTGCAAGATTTTTACCTCTTATGCCTGAAAAGTAGCCTGCAAGAAGACCGCCCGTAGTGAAAAGCACTGCCATGGCAGGAAGAGAAAGTCCGCCACCTAAACCGAAAATAAAATCAAGAATTATAAAAATAATATCAATAAGCATACAAGCAAGAAACGCGTGAGTGCCTTTTTTTATATCCTTGTTATGTAAAATTGCCTCTGCATCAGAAAGGGTGTATTTTTCGCGTAACGCTTTGTCTGATTCAAAAACGGGTGACTTTTGAGGATCCTTTTCAATTTTCTTTGCGTAAGTAAAAAGGAACAGAAACAGTATAAGATATACCATTAAAAATACTATACAACGAAGCCATAATCCTGAAAAAACCTCAATGCCTGCAAGCTTTTGCACTGTTACAACGTTAAAGGGGTTAAAGGTTGCTGCGGTGAAGCCCCAAGCAATAGAAACAAGGCTTAAACCAAGACCTACAAGAGAGTCCCAACCTAAGGCAAGAGATACTGCTACGGCAATCGGCACAAGTGT
This sequence comes from Clostridia bacterium, assembly GCA_017937865.1. Classification (GTDB taxonomy): domain Bacteria; phylum Bacillota; class Clostridia; order Oscillospirales; family Acutalibacteraceae; genus DTU089. The sequence goes on from JAGBCU010000024.1 coordinate 17,195, forward strand.
CAGGGATTCTTCGAGAATACCTGCAGTTGAGCTTAAAAGCATACAAACGAATATAACAACCGCCATAAGAGTATATTTTTTGTGGCTGTATCTCTTAATAAGAGTTGCCATAATGTATTTTAAAGCACCGCATTTATCAAGGATTAAAAATGCACCGCCTATTAAAACTATTATTAAAATTATAGCAATACCCGTGCTTGCTTGAGAGCTACCTAAGCATAATATAGGAGATAGTGCAATCTTCCATATAGGCATTTTATAGTCCTCAAGAAGATGATAAGTACCGTCAACAATTGCTTCGTGTCCGTTTACGGTTGCTATCTCATATTCACCGCGAGGCAAAAGCTGAGTTAAAGCACCTATAAAAACTAATACCGCAGCAAGCACAAGAGTAATTGTTGCCATTGTTTTTTTATTTAAGGTAAGACCTAAAGAGTCATTTTGAGATGGTTTGTTTGTTTTTTCACTCATTTTTATATTCTCTTTCTTTTTATATGAACAATATAATATGGGATTATACATAATAACAGATAAAAATACAAGTCTATTTTTAATTGACAAAAATTATCAGAATATCTATAATAATCTGTGTTGTGCTTTTTGGGGAGTGATACCTTGGAAATAATCGAAAGCTTCATTAAAGGGAAAAAAACCGAGGCCTTATGTGAAGACGCCTTGGTTGTTACCGATTCTTTTATTGCTGTTATTGATGGTGTAACGGGTAAAAGTAATCGTGTGTTTGATGGTTTGAGTGGCGGTAAAGCGGCTGCCGTTAAGGCTTGCGAATGTATAGAAAAGCTTCCCTCTGATATTGATTGCTTTTCTGCGGTTGAAAAAATTACTGAAGCTGTAAAATCACTTTATGAAGATGATGAGCCTGTTGGCGCTGCTGCGGCAGGGGCAATTATTCTTAGTAAAGAAAAGAATGAGATATGGAGCATAGGGGATTGCCAGTGTATTATAAACGGTGAAATCCACAAGCACGAAAAAGAAATAGACGTTTTGCTTTCTGAGGTTCGTTCATTGGTTCTTGAAAACGAGAAGCGGAATGGTAAGACGGAAAAAGAACTTTTATTAAGTGATACAGGAAGAGAATTTATATTGCCTCTTTTAAAGAGTCAACATATTTTTGCGAACACACATGGCGACTTTTCTTACGGGGTTTTTAACGGAAATGAAATTCCAAAGGATAAAATAGTTGTTTACAAAGTAAAAGAAGGTGACGAGATAGTCCTCGCAAGTGACGGTTACCCCTATTTAAAAGAAAATCTTGAAGAAAGCGAATCTCTTTTACAGGAAGAAATTAAAAACAATCCTCTTTGTGACGGCGATTTCAAGTCAACAAAAGGACTTGTTGATGGCAATAATTCTTTTGATGACAGGACGTATATAAGGTTTATAGTTTAAAATTAAGGTGTGAATTATGAGAGTAAAAAGAAAAAAACACGGTGCTGAAAGACTTGAGGCATGTGGAAATATAGTTGTTAAGGATTTAAAAGCGGAAGGCAAAACCGCAAAAGAGCTTTTTGGTAACGATAACCCTATAAGAATAGAAATAGGTTGCGGTAAGGGCGATTTTATCGTGGGTACTGCCGCAAAAGAGCCTGACGTGAATTTCCTTGCTATTGAAAGAGTTTCTGACGTACTTGTTATGGCGGCGGAAAAAATTAAAGAAAGCGGACTTTCTAATATAAGAGTTTGTTGTATTGATGCAAAAGAGCTTGCGGAAATATTCGAAGAAGGCAGTATTGATAGGATATATCTTAACTTTTCTGACCCGTGGCCCAAATCAAAGCATTATAAAAGACGCCTTACGTACAGAAGCTTTCTTGAGATTTATAAAAAAATACTCAAGGATGATGGGGCAATTTTTTTCAAAACTGATAACAGAGGTCTTTTTGATTTTTCGCTTGAAGAGTTTGAAGCCTTTGGTATGAGAATGGAAAAGCTCACCTTCGACCTTCATAACTCCGAATATATGGAGGGTAACGTTATGACCGAATACGAAAGACGTTTTTCGGGAATGGGTGTGCCGATAAATAGGGTGGAGGGCTACTTTAGATAAGTGGCAAGTATGGCGTTTACGCGCCGCGATATAAATCCTGACGGATTTGCGATATGTACCTTGTACGCGATATACCTTCGGTGCGATATGTGCCTTCGGCACGAGAATAGAAAGGATTTATATCATATCGCATTGAGCGTAGCGAAATATATCGCGTTTTGTGTAACAAAATATATCGCACAAGCTCGCTTGTATATCGTGATTGTTAAGATTCCAGATGGCAGTTCCCAGATGCCAGAGAGATTCGCAATATGTTAATAACGAAAAAGGATAGTATATTCACATACGAAATATACTATCCTTTATTTTTTAATTTACAATCGGCACGTAGTGCCCCTTAATTTGCCATTTGCCACTTGCCATTTTCCATTTGTAAATAAAAAAGCAACCACCCTATTGGATGATTGCTTTTGTTAGTGTCGGCATCGCCCTATTTTCCCAAGCGGCTTCCCACTAAGTATCTTCGGCGCTGTTGAGCTTAACTACCGTGTTCGGAATGGGAACGGGTGGACCCTCAACGCCATCAACACCGACTGCGAAGAACTGTTCGTCCTCCGAAGAACATTGACAATTATATCAAATATTTTTTAAATGTCAAGCGTTTTTTTGAAAAAAATTTAAAAAAAATTATTATGCTAAAAAAACAAGCATTGTTAATAAATTTTGTGCAACTTTTTATGTACTTTACTGTTGATTATTCACATAAAATAGTGCATAATGAATATGGATTCATTTTGGTTATGAAAACCAACTCTTCTCGGAGGTATAGATATGGGTAAATATGCAATAAGTTATGATATAGGTACTACCGGTGTGAAAACTTGTATCTTTGAATTAGGTGAAAAAATAAGTCTTGTTTCAGCAGCATCGGCAGGGTATAACCTTTACGTTTTTCCTGACGGTGGCGCGGAGCAGGAGCCTCAGGAGTGGTGGGATGCTATGTGCTCAACCACAAAAGAGGTTCTTAGTAAATGCGACGTTGATATAAAAGATATATGCGGTATTTCATTCTGCTCTCAGATGCAGGGTGTTGTTCTTGTAGATAAAGACGGAAAGCCCGTAAGAAGAGCTATGAGCTATATGGACCAGCGTGCAAGAAAAGAGCTTAAAGAGGGTATCGCATACGGTCCCCAGATTGCAGGAGCATTTATTCCCAAGCTTTTACGTTCACTTATGATTACAGGTGCGGTTGCTGCATCAGTTAAAGACCCTGTATGGAAATATAAATGGGTTGAAAATAACGAGCCTGAAAACTTTAAAAGAGTTCATAAATGGCTTGACGTTAAAGAGTATTTTATTGCACGTATGACAGGTGAGTTCTGTATGACTCACGACTCTGCTTTCGCAACAGAGCTTTACGATATCAAAAAACATGAATTCAGCCCCGCTATGTGTAAGATGCTCGGCGTTAATATGGCTCATCTTCCTGAGATTAAAAAGTCTGCTGAAAAAATCGGCGAGCTTCTCGAAGAGCCTGCAAGAGAATTGGGTCTTAATCCCGGTACTGCCGTTTACGGCGGTGGCGGTGACGCATCTCTTATCGGCGTTGGTGCGGGCTCGGTAGCAATGGGTGACACTCATATTTACAGCGGTACATCAGGTTGGGTTTCAACCGTTGTTGATAAAAGTATCGTAGACGCATCTGCTATGATTGCTGCAGTTGTCGGTGCAGAAGAGGGTAGATACAACTACTTTGCTGAGCTTGAAACAGCAGGTAAATGTCTTGAATGGGTTAAGGATCACCTTGCTCTTGATGAAATAGGCGTTTACCTTGATAAAAAGAATATTACCGATGGTTATGAAGGCAAATATACAAGCCTTTACGATTATATGACCGATGTTGTTAAGGACGTTCCTGCAGGTGCAGGCGGAGTTATCTTTACCCCTTGGCTTCACGGTAACCGTTGTCCCTTTGAGGACCCGAATGCAAGAGGTATGTTCTTCAATATAAGCCTCGAAACAGGCAAGAGTCAGATGATCAGAGCCGTTCTTGAGGGCGTTTGTTACCATCTTCGTTGGTTCCTTGAAACCGAAGAGAAAAAGGTTAAATCCTCCGATAAAGTCCGTTTTGTTGGCGGTGGCGCTCTTTCAGACCTTACTTGTCAGATTCTTGCTGATTGTACAGGTAAAGTTATTGAAACGGTTGAAACACCCCAGAACGTAGGTGCAATGGGTGCTGCAGTCCTTATTGCAGTTGGTATGGGTCAGTGTTCATCTATTGAAGATGCTAAAAAGCTTATCCCTGTAGCCAAAACCTTTGTTCCTGATATGGACAAAAAGAAGGTTTACGATAAGTATTATAACGTATATAAGAATCTTTACATATCAAATAAAAAGAATTTTGCAGATTTAAATTCATAAAATAAATTCATAATTTTATAACAGAAAAATTGCTGAAAAATGTTGAAAAACAAGCGTTTTTCTGCTAAAATAATTAAAACCACCAAGGAGAGTGATTTGATGAATATAGCATTGATTGCCCACGATTCTAAAAAAGAGCTTATGACACAGTTTTGTATCGCTTATTGCGGTATTTTAAGTAAACACAGTATTTGTGCTACAGGTACAACAGGTAAGCTTGTTGCTGAAGCAACAGGTCTTAATATAGAAAAATATCTTAGTGGCTCTCAGGGCGGTGCTCAGCAGATCGGTTCTCGTATTGCTTGTGACGAAATTGACCTTTTGCTTATGTTCCGCGACCCGCTTAACCCGAAGCCGGGTGAGCCCAACGAAGCTAATCTTTTAAGACTTTGCGACGTTCACAATATCCCCGTAGCAACTAATATTGCTACTGCTGAGGCTCTTATTCATAGCCTTGAAAACGGTGACCTTGATTGGCGTGATATTGTAAATCCCAAAAACAAGTAAGGTATTTTGTGGAATTGTCTTGATTTTAAAGGCTATTTGTTATAAACTTATCGGGTGTTGAGGTTTTTCAACACCCGTTTTTATTTTTAGTTAATTATTTTAGTATTATATATTTATTTAAGGAGCTTTTTTATGGCTGTAAACATTAAAGCAATAAAGGGTACTAAAGATACCCTTCCTTCAGAAAGTTACAAATCCCAATATATTGAGCAGGCGGCTCTTGATATTGCAAAAACTTACGGGTTCCACGAAATGAGAACACCTGTTTTTGAATATACAGAGCTTTTTGACCGTTCTGTTGGTGAAACAACTGACGTTGTTCAAAAAGAAATGTACACCTTCAATGATAAAGGTGACCGATCAATAACACTTCGTCCCGAGGGTACTGCAGGTGCGGTAAGAGCCTTCCTTGAGCATGGTCTTTTTAACGAGCCTCTTCCTCAGAAGGTTTGCTATCTTACATCCTGCTACCGTTACGAAAAGCCTCAGGCAGGCAGATTAAGAGAATTTCATCAGTTTGGTATTGAATGCTTCGGTGCTGCATCACCTTTAGCTGATGCTGAGGTTATTGCACTTGCTAACAGTTATTTTGTATATTTAGGCTTGGAAAATTTCGTTCTTGAAATCAACTCAATCGGTTGTCCTGAATGCAGAAAAAAATATTCAGAGGCGTTAAAGGCATATTTTGCCGACAGACAAGGCGACCTTTGTGAAACCTGCCTTTCGAGGCTTGAAAGAAATCCTATGAGAATTCTTGACTGTAAGAGTCCCGTTTGTTCAGAAATTGCAGAGGGTGCACCCGTTGTGCTTGACTTTATTTGCGATGATTGTCGCGAACATTTCGAGAGCCTTAAAAAATATCTTGATGCTTCAGGTATTGAATATACAGTAAACCCTCAGATTGTACGCGGTCTTGATTACTATACAAGAACTGTTTTTGAATTCGTTTCAAAGGATGAAAAAACAAACGGTCTTGTTCTTTGCGGTGGCGGAAGATATGACGGACTTGTTGAAGAATTAGGCGGAGCAGCCCTTCCTGCTTGTGGTCTTGCTATCGGTCTTGAAAGACTTTTACTTGCTATGGAGGAAAGCGGTGTGGCTTTCCCGGAGCCTCCTCAATGTAATCTTTCAATTGTTACTGCAGGTGAAAATGCAGTTTTGAAAGCACTTGAAATTTCAGCTGACCTTCGTGCAGAGGGCTATAGTGTTAATATTGATACTGTTGGCAGATCAATTAAAGCGCAGATGAAATATGCTAACAAAATAAATTCGCAGTATACCGTTGTTATCGGCGATAACGAAATAGAAAGCGACAGTGCAAAGCTTAAGTCAATGGATGACGGCACTGAAACAGAGGTTAAGCTTTCATCATTCTGTGAGGGCTTTGAAAGAGCATTTATGGATAAAGCAGTTGCTGATTTCGGTAATGCTGATTTTTCTTCACTTACTCAGATAGACATAAACAATCTTTTAAAATAAGAGTAAAAGCTACTACAGAAATTACGGGAAATATGTAAGGTGTAATTATGGAGATTATAGATATTTCAAGAGATATTCTTAAAACACCGGTTTACCCCGGTGACCCTGAGGGGTACGTTGATAATATAAAGAGTATAAGAGCAGGGGATAGCTGTAACCTTAATGCTATATATACCTGTCTTCATACCGCTACTCACGTAGATGCACCTCTTCACTTCATTGACGGTGCTACTGCTAATGAGGGAATGCCTCTTGATTTATTTATTGGTGAATGTCGCGTTGTAGAAACTCCTCCCGGACCTATAACCGGCGCTTTTGCAGAAGAAAATTTCCCTTGGTCAGGCTGTGAAAGATTGCTTATAAAGGGAAACGGATTTTCTCATCTTATGGAAAGCAGCGCTTATTATATTGCTGATTCCGATATAAAGCTTATAGGTACAGATTCTCAGACAATCGGTATTCACGGTCAGAATGAAAATGTGCATAAGGCATTGCTTTCTGCAGAGATTCCTATTATAGAGGGCCTTGATCTTGCAAACGTGGAGCCGGGTACATATTTTCTTATGGCACAGCCGTTGAAAGTACAGGGTCTTGAAGCTGCACCGTTGAGAGCAGTGCTTGTTAAAGAGCATATTTTCTGGAGTGGCTCAAGATAATTTTTCTGATAAACGAAAGGAATAATTATGCGTTTAGATAAATACTTAAAGGTTTCGAGAATAATTAAACGCCGTACAGTAGCAAATGAGGTTTGCGATGCAAAGCACGTTGAGGTTAACGGAAAAATCGCAAGAGCTTCATATGAGGTGAAGGTGGGCGATATTATAGCTATTCAAATGGGTAGTAGCCTTACAAAATACAAGGTTTTATCAATTAATGAATATGCCAAAAAAGATGATGCCGCTAATATGTACGAGGTTGTATAAATAGAGTGTTGAAACTGATTAGTGGTAATTTAGACCCTCTTTGTGAACAATAAAAAATAAAAGAACTGCGACGCAATGATAATTTTCGTCACAGTTCTTTTTCTTTTGTTTGAATATTTATTTGGATTAATCAAGGAACCCATTTACAACATAATAGTTAGTACCGTAGAAATATACGTATCCTGTATAATTCCAAGCAATAGTACCGCCTTTTACATAATACCAATCATCATAAAAATAAACTAACGTATCGCTATTCCAGTTTATAATACCGTTTTCTACGTAGTACCACTCACCGCAAAAGTAACATAATGTAGTTGCATTAAAGTTTACTTTGCCGTATTCAACATAGTACCAATTATCATAGAAGTAACATAACGTTATTGCGTTGAAGTTTACTTTACCATACTCTACATAGTACCATTCATCATAAAAGTAACATAACGTTATTGCGTTGAAGTTTACTTTACCGTATTCCACATAGTACCATTCATCATAAAAGTAACATAACGTTATTGCGTTGAAGTTTACTTTACCGTATTCCACATAGTAC